>JACKEJ010000005.1:600000-900000 GCA_020633055.1 Sandaracinaceae bacterium
GCCGCGCAGGCGGACGGTCTTGGTGCGCGTGCGCTCGATCTCGAAGCACTGCTCGCGCAGCTTGTTCGCCAGCCCGGGGTTGTACGGGACGATCTGGATGCCGCGCTTGTGCAGCTCGCGGTGGACGCGCGCCCAGCGGCCCTCGACGCGCTCGGCCTCGACGCCGATCACGGTTCCGTCGCTGTCGGTCAGCAGGCGCGTCACGCGCGTCTCCGTCATGCAGCGCGTGCCGATGCGCAGGGCGGAGTCGCGCAGGGGTTCGTAGAACGACGCCCCCGGCAGGCCCTTGCCCTTGGCGCGGTGGCCACGGGGCGCGGGCTTGGCCTTCTCCTTGAACGGCGCCAGCCCTTCGTTGCCCGAGTAGTAGAGGTAGTACTTGTCGAGCGGGTAGCTCGTCTTGAAGGGGCACAGGCTCGCCTCGAAGGGCACGCCGTAGCGCTCCAGCCAGCGCAGGGTGTCCGCGCTGCCCTCGCAGAACTCGCGCAGCAGCTCGTCGCTGACCACGCCCTGCGTCTCCATGGCGAGGTACTTCACCATCTCGTCGACGCTGTCCTCCACGCCCGCCTCGCGCTGGATGTGCGTGCCACCGCCCGAGTAGAAGACGCCGCCGCTGATGGCCGTGGCGCCGCCGCCGTGGAAGCGGTCCAGCACCAGCACGTCGAGCCCCAGCTCCCGCCCTTGGATCGCCGCGCAGGCGCCCGCGCCACCGAAGCCGATCACGAGCAGCTCGGCGGTGTCGTCCCAGCGCTCGCTCTCCGGGTTCTGCACCACCAACGGAGGCAGCGCGGGATCAGGGGCGGCGGAGCGGGAGCGACCGGATGACTTGCGTGAACTCATAGCCCCGCAAAAGTAGAACGTGTTTCACTTCTCGTCGAGCCGGAAAGTGGAACCACCATTCTTTGCCGTGCGTTTGGCCTTCTTCTTCACCACCGCCGCCGCGCGCCGGGCCTTGGTGGCCGCCGTGGGTGGCCGCCCTTTGAGCGCGGGCTGGTCGTCGTGGTGCTCGTCCACCGCGCCGATCGCCATGCCCAGCTCGAAGGAGGTGACCTCCCGACGCGCGCGCTCCCCGAGACGCAGCGGCATGACCGCGGCGCCCACCCCCGCGCCGACGTAGAGGGCGCCCTTGGGCAACGTGTCGGCGCGCCGCGATCCGTACACGCCGTGCACGTACTTGTGACCGGCGAGCTTGCCCACGGCCAGCTCGTGCAGTCCCGCGAGCGTCACCTGACCCGCGTGCGTGTGACCCGCGAGCACCAGCTCGGCCCCCTTGTCCCACAGCGCGTCGGCCTCTTCGCCAATGTGGCTCAGCGCCAAGGTGGGAATGTCGGAGCGCAACCCACGTGTGGCCGCGCGCAGGTCGGCGTGTCCCGTGTACGCGTCGTCGAGCCCCACGACCTGCAGGGGCTTGCCACGCAAGTGGAGGACTGTGTGTTGGTTGCGAAGCACCTGCACCCCGGCGCGCTCGAGCGCCTGCTGCACTTCTTCCCCACCCGCCCAGTAGTCGTGGTTGCCCAGCACCGCGATGGCCGGTGCGTCCAGGCGCTTCAGCACGTCGGTGAGCTCGTCGAGGTAGTTGAGGCTGTGGCAGACGAAGTCGCCGGTCAGCGCGACGAGGTCGGGCTGCTGCGCGTTGGCGATCGCGACGGCCTCGTGCTGCACGTCCATGGGCGTCACGCGCCCCACGTGCAGGTCGGTCAGGTGCGTGACGCGCAGGCCCTCGAGGGGCTCCATCCAGCGCTCGGGGCCGGCGAAGCGGCGCACCTCGAACGGGCCCCCGCGGACCATGCGGGGCAGCAGTCCGAGGCGCTTGGCCTCCTTGTCACGACGCGCCACCTCGTCGAGAACGTCCTGTGGCGCTCGGGATCGCTTGAACATGTGCGATCAGTGTATCATCGCCGGATGGTCAAGTTCAGCACCGATCCCAAGCTCGCCGAACGCCAGATGCAGGCGATCATCTTCTACCTGACGACCTTCGGCTACATCGACGGGGACTTCGACAGCAGCGAGAAGGAGTTCGTCCGCGACTACATCCGGAAGCTGGTCGAGACGCGCGTCACGACCGGCATGCCCAACGCCGACGAGAACCTCCGCAAGGAGCTGGTGGGGAAGTTCACGCAGCACTTCCACGAAGTGTTCGAGGGCATCGACCGCCACGTACGCGAGCTGTTCACGGAGGCCGTCGCCAAGGACGAGGACCAAGACGCGTTCATCCACGCCAAGCTCAAGCTGCGCTGCTTCGAGCTGTTCCAGGAGTTCGACGAGGACAACCAGAAGATCTTGATCGACGCGATGGACGACCTGATCGCGGCGGACGGCGAGCTGCATCCCGCCGAGCTCAAGTTCCGCAACGAGCTGATCGACCTGTTCGAGAGCGAGATCGACATCGACATCGCGGTTGCCGACGGCGACAAGAAGGTGCGCATCGCGGACGCGCCGATCGACATGCGCGCGTCCCAGGTCACGCACCCGTTCTTCGACCAGTTCGAGCACCACTACTCGGCCGACCCGGAGACCATCAAGCAGCAGATTCAGGGAGACCGGAACCTGATCGACACCATGATCGACCTGCTCGCGAAGCAGGCCGAGAAGGGCGCCGGGAAGCTCGAGGGGGCGCAGAAGGTGGACGCGTTCATCGGCCAGGAGCCGTTCCTGGACGGGCACACCTACGTGCACCCGGTGGACCCGAACTGCCCGGGCTACGAGCTGACCGTCCTGGGCGACGTGCATGGCTGCTACAGCTGCCTCAAGGGCGCGGTCATGCAGGCTGACTTCTTTGCGAAGGTGGCCGCCTACAAGGCCAACCCGGCGGGCATGAAGAAGCCCATCCTGGTGCTGCTCGGGGACTACATCGACCGCGGCATGTTCAGCCTGAACGGCGTGTTGCGGAGCGTGATGCAGATGTTCGTGACGGCGCCGGACCACGTCTACGTCCTGCGCGGGAACCACGAATACTACCTGGAGTACAAGGGGCAGATCTTCGGGGGCGTGAAGCCGGCCGAGGCCATCAACACGCTCAAGCCACACCTCCCGGTGGAGGTCTTCCAGCACTACATGAAGCTGTTCGACAAGATGCCGAACGTGCTGCTCTTCGGGCGCACCATGTACGTACACGCGGGCATCCCGCGCGACCGCTTGCTGAAGGAGAAGTGGCACGACATGTCCGCGCTGAACGACCCGGACATGCGCTTCCAGATGATGTGGAGCGACCCCAGCTCGGCCGACGTCATCCCCGCCGAGCTGCAGGAGCAGTCCGCGCGCTTCCCGTTCGGGCGGCTGCAGGCCACGCGCTTCCTGAACCGCATGGGCTGCAACACGCTCGTGCGCGGGCACGAGAAGGTCGACGACGGGTTCCTGAAGAACTACGACGACGAGAACATCACCCTCATCACGCTCTTCTCGGCCGGAGGCATGGACAACGGTGACCTGCCGCCCGATTCGAGCTATCGCTCTGTGACTCCGAAGTCCATGACCGTGACCTACGAGGGCGACGACATGACCGTCGCCCCCTGGGTCATCGACTACAAGACCTACAACGACCCGACGACGAACGCGTTCTTCAAGCGCGCGCCCGAGATCGAACACCGAAAGTAAGCGACACCGATGGCCAATATCACCTTCAAGGGCAACCCCGTCAGCACCAACGGCGACCTCCCGGCCGTGGGCAGCAAGGCCCCCGACTTCACCCTGGTCGCCGCCGACCTCAGCGAGAAGACCCTCGCGGACTTCGCGGGCAAGACCAAGATCCTCACCATCAACCCCAGCTACGACACGGGCGTGTGTCAGGCGACCGCGCGGGCCTTCAACCAGAAGGCGGCGGGCAAGGACGGCGCGGTGGTGCTGGCCATCAGCGCGGACCTGCCTTTTGCGCAGAAGCGCTTCTGTGGCGCCGAGGGCATCGAGGGGGTCGTGACGCTCTCCTCGTTCCGCAGCAGCTTCAGCGCCGACTACGGCCTCACCATGGAGGGCGGTCCGCTGAAGGGCCTCACGGCGCGCGCCGTGCTCGTCATCGACGGCGACGACAAGGTCGTCTACAGCGAGCTGGTGCCCGAGATCGTGCAGGAGCCGAACTACGACGCGGCCCTCGCCGCCGGCTGATGCGCACCGCGCGCGGGAGCACTCGCGCGTAGGACCTCTTCCGACGCCCCTCCACGTGCGAGGGGCGTCGGCGTTTCTCGCCCGACGTGGAAGGGAGACCCCTGTGTCCAGCGCCGCGGCACGAACGGGCCGCGCCTCGCCTAGCCGCGATAGGTCTCGCCGCGACGCTGGACGCGCAGAGGCGCCGGGTTCACGCCTCGCCGCGAGGTCTGGTACCGTGGCGCCGCATCACGCACGAGGAGCCACCATGACCACCGTCCAAGCCATCAACCCCAAGCCTGCTGGCAAGTTCACGCGCGAAGAGCTGGAGCAGACCATGAACGCGTGGCTGGACGCCAACCGGCGCGCGGAGGCTGCGGGGGACTGGATCTCCACCCTCGGGCCGTTCTACACGGACGACGCGGTCTATCGCTGGAACATCGGGCCCAACGAGGAGTTCGAGGCGCGCGGGCGGCGCGAGATCGAAGACGTGGCCATCGGCTACCAGATGAAGGGCTTCGAGGGCTGGGAGTATCCCTACGAGCGCATCCTGATCGACGAGACGCTGGGCGAGATCGTCGCGTTCTGGCGGCAGGTCGCGCCCGTCAAGCGACCCGACGGGAGCGACTACGACGTGGCCGGCGTGGGTGGCTCGTGGTTCCGCTACGCGGGCGGCGGGAAGTGGAGCGAGCAGCGCGACTTCTTCGACCTGGGCAACGTGTTCGCGCTCTTCGCAGAGCTGGCAGCGGACGGGCACCTGAACCCGGTCATCGCCGAGAAGGTGCGCACGAAGGTCAGCAGCAAGACGCTGCTGCGCGGGCACCGGCACCTGCGCACCCCGGACGGGCTGCGCGACAAGCTGCGCAAGGGCGCGGCCATGGCCCGCATCGTCCTGCGCGGCCGCTGAGCGCTCGCGACGCGGGAGGCTGCCGCACGACACAGCGGGCGCTCGTCCGGGGGCTCATGAGGCGCGGCACCCTCGACCGCGAGCCGCACTCGGCGTATTCGACGTGCATGAGCACCGACGAGCCGACCCCCGCCACGTCCGCCCCCTCCCCTGCGCCCGCGGCTGCGGGCCCGAACGTTCACCCGGAGAACCACGCGCTGCGCTTCCACCTGCGCAGCGTGCACCTGGCGTCGGTGTTCGGTGGGGACGCGTTCGGGATCCGCGCGGAGCGCTTCGCCCGCTTCTTCGGGACGCCCACCTTTCTGCTGGGCCAGACGGTGGTGGTGTTCGTGTGGATCGCCGTCAACGTGGCGGGCGTCGCGCGCTTCGACCTGTACCCGTTCATCCTGCTGAACCTCGCGTTCAGCCTGCAGGCGGCCTACGCCGCGCCGCTCATCCTGCTGGCGCAGACGCGGCAGGCCGACCGAGACAAGGCCAGCGCCGAGAACGACGCGCGGCACCGCGAGGCGCTGGCCCGTGACGCGGCCCTGCGCGAGGCGGCGAGCACGGAGCAGCTCGCGCTGCTGGTGACGCTCATGCAGCGCAACACCGAGCTGACCGACCTGACCCACCAGCTGAGCCAGAAGATCGAGCTGCTGACCCGCGAGATCCACGAGCACGTGCACGCGACGGGCGGCTGAGTCGTCACCGCGCGGCGGCTCGCTCGGCCCCGGCGCACTCGCGCCACGGCAGCTCGCCCGACCCGCAGCGGTTGTCCCGTCGACTTGGTGGGGTTCGCGCGGCGCCCGGCCGGCCCCCCGCACGATGCGTGCGACGCACGGGGGGGGCAGCCTACCGCTCAAGCCGCGTGGGGAGCCTCGTCGCCGTCCACGCCCTCGTCATCGGACCCCAGGCGCGCGCGCACCCAGGCCGCCACGCGGGACCCGCGGCGTGCCAGGTCGTCGAGCCACGTGAAGATCACGGGGGTGCCGACCAACGTGAGCAGCAGCGCGAGCGTCTGACCACCGAGCACGATGCCGGCGATGGCGTGGTTGGTGCCGCTGCCCGCGCCCTTGCTGAGCAGCAGCGGGACCATGCCGGCCACGAAGGCGATGGTGGTCATGAGGATGGGTCGCAGGCGGTCGCGGTTGGCGAGCATGACGGCGTCGGGTCGTGAGAAGCCCTCGCGCATGAGCGTGAGCGTGTGGTCCACCTGCAAGATGGAGTTCTTCTTCACGATGCCGAACAGCACCAACAGACCTAGCATGGAGTAGACGTTCAGCGACTGCCCGAAGATGAGCACGGAGAAGAGCGCGAACGGGACCGTGAGCGGCAGGGACGCCAAGATGCTGAGGGGGTAGACCCAGCTCTCGAACTGCGCCGCGATGATGAGGTACATGAAGACGAACGACAGCACGATGGCGATGAGGAAGCCTCGCGCCGCCTTGCCGAACTCACGTGCCTGACCCGTGAGGGCGGTGGAGTAGCCGGGGGGCATGTTCAGCTCCGCGGCCGTGCGGTTGAGCGTCTGGATGAGCTTCGCCGTGGACGCGCCGGGGAGCGTGGTCGCGTAGACCATGACGCTGCGCTCGCGCCCCACGTGCTCGATGGCCGCGGGCCCGACGCCCTCGACCACGCGCGCCACCTGGGAGAGCGGCACGAGCCGTCCGTCGAGCGCCCGCACCTCGTAGCGGTCGAGGTCCGCCGCGCTGCGTCGGAACTCCTCCCCTGCGCGCAGGTTCACGTCGTACTGGTCGCCCGCCACCGCGATGTTGGTCACGTCGGCGCCGCCCACCAGGATGCGCAGCGCGTCCGCGATGGCGGACACCGTCACGCCCAGCTCCGCCGCGCGGGGGCGGTCGATCTCCACGCGCAGCTCGGGGCGACCCTCACGGAACGTGGTGTCCGCCTGCGACACGCCCTGCTCGTGACCGAGCGCCTCGGCCAGGCTGTCCGAGAAGCGCTCGAGGGACGCGAACTCCGGTCCGCGCAGGAGGTACTGAATCGGCGCCGATTGCGGTCCCGACCCACCGAAGCCCGAGATGCGGGAGATCTCGGCTTTCGACTGCTCCCGCTCGACGAACGAGGGGAGGTACTCGGCGCGGATGTGCTCCTCGACCTCGAGCTCGCTGCGGTCGCGCTCCGTCTGGTCCACCAGGCCCACGTAGATGAGCGCCTCGTGGCTGCCGCGTCCGCTGATGTCGCCCTCCGCGCTGCCGACCATGAGCACCGTGTGCTCGACCTCGGGCAGCGACCGCACCTGGCGCGCCAGGCGCTCGGCGATGATCTCGGTCTCGGCGAGCGACGTGCCCTGCGGCGCCTCGACCGTGATCTCGAAGCGGCCCTCGTCGTCGGTGGGGAGGAAGCCCGTGGGGACGCGCGCGCCGATGACGGGGATGCCAGCCAGCGCGACGATCATGACGATGCCCACCACCCAGCGGTGACCCATGGAGAACGCGAGCAGCTTGCCGTACCAGCGCTCGAGGAAGCCATCCTCCAGCTGGAAGCCGGACTCGCCGCGCAGGAACTGACGGTAGCGCGCGCGCTCCTCGGGACCGCTCATGGGCAGGGCCTCCCCGACGGGGTGCGGGCGCGTGCCGTGGTGCTTGCCGCTCCGCTTCAGCCACTTGGACGAGAGCATCGGCGTGAGGCTGAACGCCACGAACAGAGAGACCAGCACGGCGACGCTCATGGTGATGCCGAAGGACGACAGGAAGCGCCCGACGATGCCGCCCATGAAGACCACCGGGAGGAACACGGCGACGAGCGACAGCGTCGTGGCCATGACGGCCAGGCCGATCTCCTTGGTGGCCTCGAGCGTGGCCTCGCGTGGGGCGAGCTTGCGCTCTTCGAGGAAGCGGATGACGTTCTCGATGACCACGATGGCGTCGTCGATGACGATGCCCACCGCGAGCGTCAGCGCCAACAGAGTGATCATGTTGAGGGTCAGGCCCAGCGCGCTCAGCACCGCGAACGTGGCGATGATGGACACGGGGATGGCCAGCGCCGCGATGACCGTCGCGCGCCCGTTGCGGAGGAACGAGAACACCACGAGCACGGCGAAGATGGCGCCGAGCAAGAGGTGCTCCTTCACGGCGTCCACGGACGTGCGCGAGAACGTGCTCTCGTCGCGGACGACGTCGGCCTGGTAGCCCGCCGGCAGGCGCGCCCGGATCTCGTCGATGCGCTCGGCGAGGCGGTCCGCCACCGCGATGGCGTTGGTGCCGCTCTGACGCGTGACGGTGAGCATGACGATGTTCTCGCCGTCGAGCGTGACGAGCGACTCGGCCTCGGCCGCGCCATCGGTCACCGTCGCGACGTCGCGCAGGTAGATCACCTGCCCGCCGCGCTGCATCACCGGCAGGTCCGCCAGCTCGGCCGCGGTACCGACGCGCCCGGGCACGCGCACCTGGCGTGTCTCGCCGCCGTTGACGACGTCGCCGCCCGGCAGCTCGAGGTTCTCGCGACGCAGCGCGACCGCCACGTCCGTGATGGACAGGCCGAGGGCCTGCAGACGCGCGGGGTCGAGGGCCACGCCGATCTCGCGCTCACGCCCGCCCAGGATCTGCACGGAGCCGACGCCCGCGAGACCTTCGAGGGGCCCCTTGAGCTCGTCGTCCGCGAACTGCGTCAGCTCCTGCGCCGTGCCAGGACCGCGCAGGGCGACGTAGTAGATGGGCTGCGCGTCCGGATCGAGCTTCTCGATGCGCGGCGGCTCGACGCCCTCGGGCAGCTGCGACAGCACACGGTTGACGCGGTCGCGCACCTCCTGGGCCGCGACGTCACCGTCCTTCTCGAGCTCGAACTGCACCGCGACGACCGCCAGGCCCTCGTAGGAGGTGGAGCGCAGCTCCGAGAGGCCGGAGACGCTGCCGACCGCCTCCTCGATGATCTCCGTCACCTCGGTCTCGACCTGAGCGGGAGAGGCGCCGGGGTAGGGCACGACGACCGTGACGTACGGCACGTCGATGTTGGGAAAGCGGTCCACGGGGAGGCTTCCCACGCTGGCCACCCCGAGGACGAGGAGCACCAGCGACATGACCCAGGTGAAGACCGGGCGAGAGACGGCGACGCGTGCGAGCCACTGCATGACGGACTCCTCAGCTCTCTGGGACGACGCGCACGGGCACGCCGTCGGCGAGGTTGCGGGGGGGGAGAGTGACGACGACGGTCCCGTCGGGGAGCTCGGCGTCGAGGGTGGTGACGTCGTCCGTGCGATCGATCACGCGCACCGCGGTGGTGGTGGCGATCCCGTCCTCGACGACGAACAGACGGTACACGCCCGCCCGCTCCGAGAGCGCGTTGGTCGGGACCCGGACGACGCGGCGCGTCCCGTCCAGCTGCAGCTCGGCGCGCGCGAAGTGCCCCGCGCGGATGGCCCCGTCGTGGTTGTCGATGACGACCTCGATGGTGAGCGTGCGATTGGCGGTGTCGAGGGCGGCGGCGATGAAGCGCACCTCGCCCGTGACCTGCTGCTCGGTTCCATCCACGGTCACCTGCACGGACTGCCCCTCGTGCACCAGCGCGGCGTACCGCTCCGGGACCGCCAGCTCGAGGCGCAGCTCGGAGGCGTCCACCAGCTCCACCACGGGCGACTGCGTGCCGACGAACTCGCCGACCTCGACCAGGCGCTCCATGATGGCCCCCGCGAACGGGGCGCGCACAGTGGTGTTGCTGGCCTCGTTACGACGCAGGCGCGCCTCGGAGGAGAGCGCGACGTAGCTGGCGAGCGAGCCGCGCGCGCGGGTGCGGGCCTGATCGTAGCGTGCGCGCGCGGCCTCGGCTGCGCTGCGCGCCTGCTCGAAGCTGCGGTCGTCCACGACGCCCTCGGCGTGCAGCGGGGTCACGCGCCGCAGCTGGTCCTCGAGGTTCTCCCAGTCGGCGCGGGCGGCGACCACCTCGGGCACGGCGTCCGGGTCGAACTCAGTGGTGCGCTCCACGCCCAGCTGCTCGAGCTGGGCCTCGGCGCGCGCGGACGCGGCCCGGGCGGCGAGGCGTAGGTCGACCTGACGTAGGACGACCAACGGGTCGCCCTCGGCGACGACGTCACCGCGCTCGACGCGTACTTGGGCGACGTGCCCGCTGACCAACGGCGAGAGCCGCGCGTGGCGACGGGGCTGCAGCGTCCCGTCGAGCGCGAGGGTGTTGGGGATCTGCTCCACGCGCGCGGTCGCGGTGCTGACCTCGACGACCTCGGGCGTGGTGTCGGCGGGGACGGCGGCGCCAGCGCGGGAGCTCTCGCAGCCGCTGAGCGCACCGCCGAGGGAGCCGGCGAGCAGGCCGCCGAGGAACAAGGCGGGAGCGAGAGAGGAGTGGGTGTGGGGGGAGTGCATGGTCGTACCTACGGAGAGGGCTCGGGGGGAGTGCGATGAGCTCGATGAGGTGGGGGGAGAGCTGACGTTCATGGGGTGCCGTCGGCGCCAAGGGCGCGGACGAGGCGGGCGTTGGCGATGTGGGCGTCGACGACGGCGTCGACCAGGTCGAGGCGCGCGCGCAAAGAGGCCACGCTGGCGTCCAGCACCTCCCGCCGCGTCCCGAGGCCCGCGCGCGTACGGGCCGCGGCATCACGCTCACGCTGAGCGGCGCTGGTCGCTGCCAGGCGGCGCGCGTCCACCTCGGCCAAGGAGGCGACGAGCAGCCCTTGCGCCTCGATGGCGGCGCGGCCCGCACGACGGGCGTCGTTCTCGGCCGTGAGCGAGCTCTCGAGGGCGAGGGCCAGGCGCTGGTTGCGGCGGGCGCCGGCCAACAGCGAGCCGTCGAGGGAGAAGGTGAGCTGCGCGCTGATGTCCCACGTCCCACGGAACTGCGTGGTCTGGGGGAAGATGCGCGAGTTGGGGTTCGCGTAGGTGTGGTTGAGCGTCACGGACAACGACGGGAACATGCGCGCGCGCTCGGCGTCGGCCCGCACGGCCTGCGCCTCCGCGCGCAGCGTCGACGCCGTCACGTAGGGGTCGTTGGCCTGCGCCTCGGTGCGCAGCTCCTCAGGCTCGCGCGCGTCCCCGGCGGGCAGCGCGGCCAGCTCGACAGACAGCACGATGGGCTCTTCGTCGGGTAGCTCCAGCAAGTCGCGCAGCGCCCGCTCGGCCACCACGACGCGGCTCCGCGCGACGGTCTGCAGGCGTACGAACGACTGCGCGCTGGCCTCGGCCTCCAGCAGCGCGCTCGCGGTCACGAGTCCGCTCTCGACCTGCGCGCGCGTGTCGCTGGTGCGCTGCTCGGCGGCGGCCACGGCGTCGTCTGCCACGCCCAGCTGGGCGCGCGCGCGCACGACCTCGAAGTAGGTCTCGAGCGTGACGAGCACGCTGTCGCTCGACGCGCCGCGCTCGGCGGCCACGGCGGCCTCACGCTCCAGCTGCGCGGCCTGCAGCTCACGGCGGGTCGCGCCCACGTAGTCGCTGAGGGGCACGGACACGCTCGTGGTGAGCGCGTACTGGTTGAGGATGGGCTGCTGGAGGACGACGTCGTTGAGATAGTTTCCAGGGTTGGTCTGACAGTCGGCGATGTTGGACAGACAACCCGGCGTGTCGAATGACTGGATGGTGCCGGGCGTGTAGCTGGACAGCCGCGTGTAGCGCGCGGTCACCGAGGCGCGTGGCACGTAGGCTCGTCGCGCGCCTTGCACCGCAGCGTCCGCCGCCTCGCGCCGCGCCCCGGCGATGCGGGTGTCGAGCGAGACCTCGCGAGCGCGGGCAATCGCGGCCTCGGGCGTGAGCCCCGCCGCGGCGGACACCCCCTCGGGCAATAGCTCGGGGAGCTCGAGCGGCTCGGCTCCGGCGACGGGCCCGACGGGGAGCGCGTCGACCAGCTCCGACCCGCTGCTGCGCGTGGTCGGCGGCGCGGTGGGGTTCGCCGTGGGCGCGACGATCGTGCCGCTCCCCGCTGGTGGAGGACCAGCAGGCGTCGTGTCCAGCGGCGAGACAGGCGTATGCGTCTGCGCCGATGCGAGCGCGGCAGGGAGCGCGAGGGCGCCGAAGATGGCCAGCGCGACCGCCTGAACAGCAGTCGCGGAAGCAGGGGAAGTGGGGGGAAGGTAGGTCATGGGAGGTCTGGGGGGACGCTAGAAGTGAGCACTTACTTACTAACTGAAGGTGACGAGTCCGCCCACGTCGGTCGTTCGAGTGGCAGGAGCGTTAGTCGCGCGGGCGTCGCGCGCGTCGTGCGGGTGTCTGGGTGGGCTGCTGCGCCTCGGGCACCGTGGCGAGCCGGGCGACCGTCTCCGCGATCAGTCGCGCCACGGTGGGTGGGCTGGACGGGACCTGGTCTGGGAAGTGCAGCCTGAGGTTCACGTCGTGGATGACCGCACCGATGAACAGGCGCGCGAGCCCGCCGGGGTCGCAGGCGCGCACCCGCCCGAGCTTCATCTCGCCCTGGAAGTACGAGGTCATCGCGTCGATGCTCATGAACGGAGGCGCCTTCTCGCCCTTGCCCAAGAGCTTGGCGAAGTCTTTGGGCTCGAGCTTGCCGTTTGCCGCGATCATCTGAGAGCAGGGCATCAGCTCGCTGACGTAGCTGTGCATGCCGAGCGCGATGTGGGCCAGGTGCTCCTCGATGCTGCCCTTCCCCACGCGCTCGGGGATGGACGTGAACCACTCACACTCCTCGATCTGCGGGAGGCGGAGGGCGAAGATGAACATCCGCAGCTTGCTGCCGAAGCGCTTGTAGAGCGTCCCCTCGCTCACGCCCGCGCGCTTGGCAAGCTCCTGCGTCGATGCGCCCGGCCCCAAGTCGAGGAAGGTGTCCCTCATGGACTCGAGGAGGGCTTCGCTGTCGAACTGCTGGGGCCGCGCCATAGTAAGAAAGTGTTTACTTACTAAACCGCGAACGTCAAGCTGCGGGCACGCACTTTGTGCCCGCTCACGCGCTTTTCGCCTGCTCCGTGCGACCCCAGACCTTCGCCATGGACCTCAGCAACCCCTACCCCGCCCAGTGGTCCGTGCTCGCCGCACGTGATGCATACCTCGCCGAGAACGGCTTCAGCATCGAGGCCTACGACTCGCCATTCACGGACGCGAAGCTGGCGGGCGGCATCGCCATCAAGGTTCCCAACACCAAGAAGCACCGCTGGGCCCTGATGTGGCACGACCTGCACCACGCGCTGCTGGGCTACGGGACCGATCCCGCCGGCGAGGCAGAGGTGAGCGCGTGGGAGCTGCGTCGCGGTCTGCGCCCCGTCGGCCTGTACGTGGGCAGCATCGTGGCGAGCGGCGCGCTCTTCGGTCTGCTCGTCGCGCCGCGTCGCACGCTGCGTGCGTTCCGCGCGACGGGTCCGCGCCCATCCCTCTTCCACGAGCCGCTCCCGTACGAGCAGGCCCTCACGCTCACGCTGGGTGAGCTGCGGGAGCTCCTCGGCGTCCCACGCGACGGCCTGAACAAGAGCGGCCGCGGCCGCCACGCAGGCGCCCCGCGCGCGTGATACAAGCTTGGACGTGAGCACGGAAGCGACGACCCCGGTGAAACCCCTTGGGCTCCCCGACTATGCGGCGATCAGCGTGGGTGTGCTCGTGCTGGTGAGCGCGCTCGCGGCCATGGCCTTCGCCGCGATCCACCACGCGCAGATCGACGATGCGCGGGCCTACCGCGAGAGCTTCCTGATCCTCCCGGAGCTCGGGACGCTGCTGTGCAGCTGCGGCAACCAGCCCTTCGTGCTGGTCGGCTTCATCACCTTGTTGGTGCGCCGACGCTTCAAGCTCGCGCTCGCCGTCGGCCTCGCCGGTTTCCTCGGACTCGTGGCCGCGTACGCGGCGGTCGCGCTGGATTCTTCCACGCTGCTCTACGCCACCTGAGCGCCTGCGATCGCTCCCGAGCGTGCTCGCCCGGTCGAAGGCACATCCCCAGCCCCGACCCTTGCACACCCCTCTATACTCCTCGGATGCGCTCGGCCCGCCGCTGCTCCTCGCTCGTGCTTCTCCTCACGCTGCTACCAGCGCAGCATGGGTGTGGCGGCGCGTCCGGTACCGCGGGTGACGCCGGGGTCACGGACAGCTCGCTGGCCGACACGGGCGTGGTGGAGTCGACGTATCCGCTCCCGCCCGCGAACGGCGGCCTCGACTACCAGCTGGGCGAGGCGTACCCACCTCCTGCCGGTGTGAGCATCGTCTCACGGGACCGAGAGGCCCCCATCGTCACGGGGCTCTACAACATCTGCTATGTGAACGGCTTCCAGGCGCAGGCGCACGAGAACGCCTTCTGGCTGGACGAGCACCCCACCCTCGTGTTGAGGGACGACGGCGGTGACCCGGTCATCGACCCCGACTGGGACGAGATGCTCTTGGACGTCGGGACGCCCGAGAAGCGCACCGCCATCGCGGCGATCGTGGACGACTGGATCGCTGGCTGCGAGGCCGCTGGCTTCGACGCGGTGGAGATCGACAACCTGGACACCTTCGCGCGCTCGGGCGGGCGCCTGACGGAGGCGGACGCTGTGGCGATGATGCGTCTCTTCGCAGACGGCGCGCACGCGCGCGGCATGGCGGTGGCGCAGAAGAACTCCGCGGAGCTGGTGGGCCGCCGGGCAGAGATGGCCACGGACTTCGTCGTGGCCGAAGAGTGCAACCGCTACGACGAGTGCGACGTGTACACCGCCGTCTACGGGACCAGCGTGCTGGTCATCGAGTACCGCGAGCAGGACTTCACCGAGGGCTGCGCGGCGTTCCCTCAGCTCTCGATCGCACTCCGCGACAGAGACCTCGTGGGACCCTCGGACGCGGCCTACAGCTACGACGGCTGCTGAGCATCGGCCTCCACGCAGGGTGAGTCGTCGCCGAGGAATCCGGGCGACAACGGCGGACGCCCGTGCGACGCTGACGAGCGTGGACCTCCGCACTTCCGTCGTCGATGAGCTCGCCCGCCGCGCCGCGCGCCCAGCCCACGAGGCTCGCCGCGACGCGCTCCCGCCTGGCCCCGGCACGCCTGCCACCATGCAGATGCTGTCGTTCCTGCTCACGCCCCAGGCGTTCCTGCGTGCCGTCCGCGCCGAGTACGGCAAGACCGCGACGCTGCGCATCCCTGGCATCCCGCGCCTGGTGCAGTTCAGTGAGCCCGAGGCCGTGCGCGAGGTGTTCGCGACGGGTGACGAGGTGATGCACGCGGGCGAGGCCAACGGCATCCTCGAGCCCTTCCTGGGCGCGTACTCCGTGCTCGTGCTGGACGGAGCGCGCCACCGCTCGCAGCGACGCCTGCTGTTGCCTCCGTTCCGCGGCGACCGCATGCGCGCATACGGGGAGGCGATGCGCGACATCACGGTGCGGGCCATGGCGCGCTGGCCCCGCGACCAACGCTTCCCCATGCAGCGCGAGACGCAGGCCATCACATTGGAGGTCATCCTGCGGACCGTGTTCGGCATGGTCGACGGCGCCGACCAGGACCGCATGAGGGATCTGCTGGCCACGGCGCTACGCATCCTCGACAACCCGTTGTACGTCGTGCGGACGTTCCAGCGCGACCTCGGGCCGCGCTCCCCGTGGGGGCGTTTCGTGCGGCTGCGGAGGGAGATCTACGCCGAGATGGACGCGCTCATCGCGCGCAGGCGGCGTGAAGCGCCGCGTGAGGACATCCTGTCCATGCTGCTCGCGGCGAAGCACGAGGATGGCTCCCCCATGAGCGACGAGGAGATCCGCGACGAGCTCTTCACGCTGCTGGTCGCCGGACACGAGACCACCGCCACCGCCATCTCCTGGACGTTGCATCGGCTCTCGATCCACCCCGACGTGCTCGCGCGGACCCAAGCGGAGCTGGACGAGGTGCTCGGCACGGAGGCCGCGTTCGACGTCGATCGCTCGCGAGAGCTCGTGTACCTCGACGCGGTCTGCAAGGAGTCGCTGCGCATGCACCCCGTCATCCCGGGCGTGGGCCGCATCGTGAAGCGCCCCACACGTATCGGCGGCGTCGACCTGCCCCCTGGGGTAGCGGTGGGGTGCAGCATCTACCTGGTGCACTTCGATCCGGACACGTGGCCCGACCCCGAGCGCTTCGACCCGACGCGCTTCATCGACCACAAGCCAGCGCCCTACACGTACTTTCCTTTCGGCGGTGGGCTGCGCCGCTGCATCGGCGAGGCCTTCGCGCTCTACGAGATGCGCATCGTGCTCGCGACGATCCTGCGCGAGCTCGCGCCGGTGGCAGAGGTGACCGAGGTGCGCACCCAGCGGCGGAACATCACGCTGACGCCCGCCGGAGGGCTGCCGCTGCGCGTGCGGGCGCGCTGATCTGGACGCGCACGTACCGCGGCCACCACGCAGTCTACCAAGACGCGGTCGCCGCTCACGAAGCGCAGTGGGCGCCGCAGAACGACCAGTCGTCGCGCCTCACCGCGCGGGGCCCGTGGCGCTCGACGAACGCTACGATCTCGTCGGGGTCGTCCGTCACCAGCACGCGATCGCTCCAGCCTCCCTTGTCGGACAACGCGCGTAGGAGCGGCGCCGCCGGCAGCGTGTTGGTCCAGTAGTCGACGCCGTAGAGGGCCATCGGGGACACTAGACCGCGCACCGTACCGTAGTGGTTCTGACACGCGTCCTGGAAGATCTCCTGCACGGTGCCGCCGCTGCCCGGCGCGAACACGATGCCGTGCGTCGCGAGGCTGACCAGGCCCTCTTCCCGAGTGCAATTGGCGAAGTACTTGGCGTGGTGGGACGCGAAAGCGTTCGGGGGCTCGTGGCCGTAGAAGAACGTGGGGACACCGAGGCTGACGGCCGCGGGGTCGGCGAAGAGTGGCGCGTATCGAGCGCGGACCTCGAACGCACGGGCGAGCCAACGCTCGTCGGTGTACTTGGGCGCGCTGGACAGGAGCCCGAGCGCGTCCGAGAGCGCCGCGGGCGCGCGACACAGGCGCCCCCCGAGATTGGCGGCCTCCATGGCGCCGGGGCCGCCGCCGGTGGCGATGAGGAAGCCGCGGGCCGCGAGCTGCGCGGACAGCCTGGCCACGTCGTCGTAGGCCTCTGTGCCACGCGCCATCCCGTGGCCGCCCATGAACGCGACGACGCGTGGGTGATCGACCAGGAACGCCTCGAGAGCCTCCGAGATGCCGTGGTCGTGCAGGCGACGAGCCAGGGCCTCGAGCAGCCCGGGCTCATCGGCGCCGCCGTGTGCGCGGAAGTGGCGGTAGATGCGGGCGTCCAGGGTGTCGCAGTACGAGCAGGGGTCGGTCGGGTCGAATGCGTCGAACAGCTGCTCGACACGGTAGAGCTGGCTGCGCCAGGGCTCGAACGGCAGCGCGCGCGGCAGCCGCGGGAACACGAGCGCGCCCTGGTCCACGGCAGCGGCCAGATCGTCCGACCCCATCTCACATCCCAGCAGGACGGCGCCGTCGAGCCCAGCCTGACGGAGGGACGCACCGTGGGCGCTGAGGTCGAGCCCACACAACACCACCTCGCGCAGCTCGTGGCCCGCGGCCAAGTGGGCCTCCAGAGATGCTAGTTCGCGAATCTCGATCATGCGGCGATGGTCAGGGCGGCTCGCGGGGAGCGCAACCCCGTACGCGCGTGGCGTCCCGAGGGCTCCTGGGCGTCGCAGCGATATTTTTGGTGAGGTGGATGTCAAACGCTCGAAAACGTGGTCTCCTCCCCGGGCTTCGACAGGAAGCACTACGAGAAGAAGGAGACATCATGAACACGATTTCGAAACTCATCCTTGCGGGGGCGCTCGTGCTTGGAATCGGCTGCGGCGGTGAGGCCGAGGCGACCGAAGCTCCGGCGGCGGAGGCGGCCGAGGCTCCGGCGGCGGCGGCTCCGGCGGCTGAGGCGGCTCCGGCCGCAGGTGGCGGTGGTGGCAGCGTCTGCGAGCGCGCCGCCAACTGCTGCACCGGCTACATCGAGGCCATGGTCGCGCTGAACCCCGCCATCGGCAACACGCTCAACGCCGAGTCCACCTGCGCTGGCGTGCGCCAGGCGGGTCAGTCGGGCTCCGCTGGTGACGCCGCGTGCCAGGCCGCCATCGACGGCTGGCGTCAGGGCCTCGCCGCCATGCCGAACGCGACCGTTCCGGCCGCGTGTCAGTGAGCGTGATCGCGACCGCGTGAAGATGGCTTGCATGCGTCGCCGAGGGCCAATGGGGGTGTTCGGCGACGCAGCGGCGCATCATGCGGGTCGCGTCAGGTGACCCGGAAGAGGGTGGGCAGCACCTCGCCCGCCTTGCCGAGCCGCACCTCCTGGAAGCTGTCCGCGTTGGCGGGCTCTTCGAGGCCGACGTAGACGGAGCGGCAGGTCTCGCCCATCTGGCGGCGGTAGAGCAGCTCGCGCACCAGGCCGGCGGCTGGGTAGACCACGCCGCTGCTGCCGATGGTCACGAACAGGTCGCAGCCGCGCACCTCGCGCACGATGCGGTGCATCCCGAACGGCTCCTCCCCGAACCAGACGATGTGCGGCCGGAGCCGCGCGCCACAGGCGGGGCACACGGGCAGCTCGTCCATGTACAGGGCGTGGTCGTCGAAGGGCTCGAGCGAACACGCGGGGCGTTCGCAGCGGGTCTTGTACAGCTCGCCATGCATGTGGAACACCTGCGGTGAGCCCCCCGCCTCGTGCAGCGCGTCGACGTTCTGCGTGCACAGGAACACGTTGTCGTCGTCGAGCGCGCGCTGGAGCGCCGCGATGGCCTCGTGGCCGGGGTTGGGTCGAGTGCGGTCGGCCTGCGCGCGCCGCTCGCTGTAGAAGCGCCACACCAAGTGGGGGTCGCGGGCCCACGCTTCGGGCGTGGCAACGTCCTCTGGGCGGTGACCCTCCCACAGGCCGCCGGCGTCGCGGAAGGTGGCGATGCCGCTCTCGGCGCTGATGCCTGCGCCGGTGAGCACGAAGACGCGGTCGGTGCGTCGAAGCTCGATGGGTGCGTTCATGACATTGTGGCGAGCACGGTGCGGACCGCATGCTCGAGCTGCTCCACGGTGAAGGGTTTGGACAGAAACACGCAGTGGGGGTCGGGCGGCAGACGGTCGAGGACCTCGTGCCGATCGTAGCCAGAGCACAGCACGACGGGCAGGCTCGGCTTCGTCCGGCGCACCTCGCGCAGCACCTCGTAGCCATCGACACCAGGCATGGTGAGGTCGAGCAAGATGCCACGCACATCATCGCCATGGACGGCGTACCGCTGGAGCCCCTCCCTACCGTCGCGTGCCTGGGCCACCGACAGGCCGAGGTCCGTCAGCGCCGCGGCCGCGAGGGTGCGCACCGTCGGCTCGTCGTCGACGACCAGGAACAGCCCCGACAGGGGAGGAGCGACACCGCCCGACGGAGTCGTCTTCGGTCCGGCGTGTGAGGGCGCGCCGACCGGGATGAAGACCCGGAACGTCGTCCCGACGCCCACCTCCGACTGGATGTCCAACGCCCCCGCGTGCGCGCGGATGATGCCCAACACGGCGGCGAGCCCAAGCCCGTGGCCTCCCTTCTTGGTCGTGAAGAAGGGGTCGAACACGTGCGGGAGAGTCTCACGCTCGAGCCCCACGCCATCGTCGGTGACGCTCACGCACACGAACGCCCCCGGCTGGGCGCGCCCGTGCTGGTGCATCTGGCGGAGCGCCTCCTCACTCAACGCCACACGCGACACGCTCACATCGACGCGCCCCGCGCCCGCGTGCCGCTGGTGGGCGGCGTCGCCCGCGTTGGTGATCAGGTTCATGACCACCTGCCCCAGCTGGGCTGGGTCGCCGAGCACGGCACGCGCCTCGGTTCCGAGCGCGTAGTGAACGGCGACTCCGTCGGGGACGCGCGACTGCAGCAGGTCGCGCATCTCCGCCACGAGCGCGCGCACGTCCACGGTCACCGTCTCCAGCTGGGCGCGGCCGGCATAGGCGAGCATCTGCTTGGTGAGGTCCGCGGCGCGCCTCCCCGCCGTCACGATGTGTTGCGTGGCTTGCCACTCCCGCGAACCTGGCTCGAGGCCGCGCGCCAGCCAGGACGCGTTGCCCAGGATACCGACCAGCAGGTTGTTGAAGTCGTGCGCGACGCCCCCCGCCAACAAGCCGAGGCTCTCCAGCTTTTCGCTGCGCTGCACCTGGTCCTCGAGCTGGCGCCTGAGTTCTTCGTCCGCCTTGCGCTCCGTGATGTCGACGAAGGTCACGATGGCCCCCGTGAGCTCTCCCGTGTTGGGCGCGCGCACCGGCGAGGCGCGGAAGATGGCCCACGAGGTGGCGCCGTCGGGGCGCCGCACGCCGAGCGTCTCGGGGCCCTGTGGTTCCCCGGTCACGAGGGCGCGGGTCACCGGATAGTCCTCGGGGGCTGCCGGCTGGCCGCTCTCCCAAATGGTCTCCGTCGCGAAGTCGGTGGTGTAGCGGCGCGTGAGCTCGTCGTAGGCAAGCCCCAAGATGCGCTGCGCCTCGCCGTTGGCCGCGTGGATCGCCCCGTCGGCTGCGACGTGCACGATGCCGCTCGGGACGGCCTCGACGATGTGGCGGTTGATGGCCTCGGACTGTCGCAGCGCAGCCTCCGCCTCGCGTCGCTCGTTGAGCTCCCGGGTGAGCGCCTCGTTCGCGCGCTGCAGCGCCTGGGTGCGCTCTTCGACGCGTCGCTCGAGCTCCACGTTCTCGCGTGCTAGCTGCTCCGCATGAGCCGCCTGGGCCTCGGAGGTCCCCTTGCGGCGAAAGAACCCCGGGACCTCGACGCGCTCGGCGCGCCGGACTACCTCCGGGTGCGCCGCGGTGTAGGCGTCGATGCGCTCGGCGATGCGCGCTGGGGGCGCCATGATGAAGCGGCACTGGGCGTCGCCCATGGCGCGGCAGGTGATCTCGGCCGCGACGAGCGGCATCTCGAAGGCGGACTCGCACCACCCCGACGAGTACCCCGAGTTCATCACGCACACCGGGAAGTCCGCGTGGCGCCCCGCCGCGATCCACCCGTCGGCCTCCATCGAGTAGGGGTGGTCGTAGTACAGGACGAAGTCGTCGTCCGGCCGCGGGCGGCTGTCGGCGTGGATGTCGACGAAGGCCCACCCCGCGTGCGCGAAGTGCACGGGACCCGCCGACAGCTTCTCGACCGGATCCTGTACGCCCAGCCGCTCCGCGAACACGCGGGCGTCGCTCATGCCCATGGCGTGCGCGAGGTCGAACAGGATCTCGCGCGCGACCTTCGTGCCTTGGTCCCCCTGCGATCCGTACAGCTCGCGCACCACGTCGACGAACTCGACCGAGAGGGCGCGCGCCCGCACGAGGACGTAGCGCTCGTCGGCCACGCCGATGGTGCCGCGCTCGGGCTCCTGCCGGAGCTCCTGGAAGTACTGCCGCACGTACTCCTGCGCTCGCTCGAAGACGGGCGCGAATGCAGGTGGGACGCTGACGGACTCGAGCAAGAGGGCCTCTCTGACTGGCAGCGCCAGAGTGCCACACTCGCGCCCCGCTCGGGTCCCCGAACGGCTACGGGCGCCGCCGGCCCTCGGTCAGCTTCATCAGGAGGATGTACGCGGCGAGCACCAGCGTGGCACCGTTGGCGACATAGACGGGCGCGCTGTCCGCCAGCAGGCCGTAGGCGAGCCAGAGCGCGACACCGGTGGTCATCAACGAGAACATCCCGAGCGAGAGGTCCTGCGTGCGACGCGTACGCCACACCTGGACCACCTGGGGAACGAAGGCGGCGGTGGTGCAGAACGCCGCCATGAAGCCAATCCACTCGGTCATGACGGTACGACCCCCTCGCGACGCTTGAGGCGCTCGCGGTGCAATGTATAGAGCCCCGAGAACACGACCAGGGCCGCCCCAGCGAGGGTGGGGGCATCGGGCCGCTCACGAAACACGAGCCCACCGATGACGAGGGCGAACAGCAAGCGCGAGTAGCGGAAGGGAGTCACGACGGCCACCTCGCCCGCACGCATGGCCTCGGTGATGGCCCAGTAGGACACGATGCCGCACAGGAGCGCCCCGCCCAGCAGGCCCAGCTGCCCGGGCGTCGGAGACAGCAACCCACCGCCCGAGACGACCAGCACGGCGCCCAGCAAGCCCACCGAGAGAAAGCCCGAGAACGCGAGCTGCATGGTGGAGACGCCCGCGGGCACCATGCGCGTGGTGACGTCGCGCACCGAGAGCCCGAGCACCGCGAGCACCGCCCACAGGGAGTTGGGCTCGAAGCCGTCGAGCCCGGGCTGGATGACCACGAGGACGCCCGCGAGCCCGACGAGCATCGCGAGCCAGCTGCCGACGCCCACGCGCTCTCCGAGCAACGTTGCGGCGCCGATGGTGACGACCAGCGGGGTGGCCTGGAAGATGGCCGTCGCGGTGGTCAGGGGCGTGAGGGAGATGGCCATGACGAAGCCGAGCGTGCCGACCAGCTCGCCCAGGTTGCGCGCCAGGACGTGTCGGTGAAGCAGGGCGCGCGACCACACGGCCGCCCCGTCGCGACGGGCCGCGGCCGCGAACAGGGGCGTGCCCACCACGCTCAGCGACAGCAGGATCTGCCCGATGGGCAGCGCGCTCGACGCGCGCTTGATGAACATGTCCTCGAGCGCGAAGCCCAGCATGGAGCCCACCATCAACGCGATGCCGCGTAGGTTGTCCACGGCCCTCCCGCGGCGTCAGCCGAGCTGCGCTTCGGCGGCCTCCACCACCGCCGCTGCGGTGATGCCGAACTTCTCGTAGAGGGTCTCGGCGGGCGCCGAGGCGCCGAAGCGCGTCATGCCCACGAAGCGGCCCCGCATGCCGAGGTAGCGCTCCCAGCCGAAGCCGCTGCCGGCCTCCACGGCCACGCGCGCGCTCAGCTCGGGGAGCATGACCGAGTCACGGTAGGCCTGGTCCTGCGCCTGGAAGAGCTCCCAGCAGGGGAGGCTCACCACGCGGGCACGGACACCCTTGCCCGCCAGGGTGGCCTGAGCCGACAGCGCCAGCTCGACCTCGCTGCCCGACGCGATCAGCAGCACCTGCGGCGCGCCGCCCTCCGCCTCGCTCAGCACGTAGCCGCCGCGGGCGGCGCCGCTCACGTCACGGTCCATGGTGGGGATGTCCTGGCGCGTCAGCACCAGCGCCGAGGGGCCATCCCACGCGAGCGCGGCCTTCCAGCACTCGCGGGTCTCGTTGGCGTCGCCGGGGCGGAAGGTCGCAAAGCCCGGGATGGCGCGCATCGTGGAGAGCTGCTCCACCGGCTGGTGCGTGGGGCCGTCCTCGCCGAGGCCGATGCTGTCGTGCGTGAAGATGTAGCGCGTGCGCAGCTTCATCAGCGCCGCCAGGCGCATGGTGGGGCGCATGTAGTCGGAGAAGATGAGGAAGGTGGCGCCGTAGGGGATGACGCCGCCGTGCAGCGCCATGCCGTTCATGGCCGAGCCCATTGCGTGCTCGCGCACCCCGAAGTTGATGTTGCGGGGCACCTCGCCCTCGGCCACGCGGCCGTAGAACGGCAGACCGGCCAGCTCGGAGCCGTTGCTGCCCGCCAGGTCGGCCGAGCCACCCACCAGGTGCGGGATGTTCTTGGCCAGCGCGTTGAGCACCTTCTGGCTGGCCTTGCGTGACGCCACGCCCTTCTCGCTGGGCTCGAACACGGGCAGCCCCGCGTCCCAGCCGGCCGGCAGGCCCTGGGCCAGCGCGACGTCCAGCTCGGCGGCCAGCTCCGGGAAGGCCTGGCCATACGCGGCACGCTGCGCGTCCCAGGCGCCCTTGCTCTTCGCGCCTGCCGAAAGGGCAGCCTCGCGCGCCGCGCTCAGCTCGGCCGGCACGTAGAAGGGCTCCTCGGGCCAGCCCATGATCTCCTTGGTGGCCTTGATCTCGGCCGCCCCGAGGGGCGCGCCGTGCGCGGCGGGGGAGTCCTTCTTGGTGGGCGCGGGGAAGCCGATGATGGTCTTCACGCGGATCAGGCTCGGGCGCGGGTCGGCCTCGGCCTTGCGCGTGGCGGCCAGGATGGCGTCGATGTCCTCGCCGTCGTCCACGCTCTCGGTGTGCCAGCCGTAGGCGCGGTAGCGCGCGAGCACGTCCTCGGTGAACGAGATGTCCGTGCGGCCGTCGATGGTGATGCTGTTGTCATCCCAGTAGGCGATGATCTTGCCCAGCTTCAGGTGGCCGGCCATGGACGCGGCCTCGGCCGAGACGCCCTCCATGAGGTCGCCGTCGGACGCGATGACCCAGACCTTGTGGTCGAACAGCGTGTGGCCGGGCTTGTTGAAGCGCGCGGCGAGGAACTGCTCGGCCATGGCCATGCCGACGGCGTTGGCGATGCCCTGCCCGAGGGGACCGGTGGTGACCTCGACGCCCGGGGTGTCGTGCAGCTCGGGGTGGCCCGGCGTCTTGCTGTGCCACTGGCGGAACTGCTTGATGTCGTCGAGGGAGAGGTCGTAGCCCGTCAGGTGCAGCAGCGCGTACTGCAGCATGGACGCGTGCCCGCACGAGAGGATGAAGCGGTCGCGGTCGGCCCACTCGGGCGAGGCCGGATCGTGCTTGCGCAGCTTGGTGAACACCGTCCACCCCAGCGCGGCGAGCGCCATGGGCGTCCCCGGGTGACCCGAGTTGGCGGCCTGCACGGCGTCCATGGAGAGGCCGCGGATGGTGTGGACCGCGAGGGCGTCGAGGGGGGTCTGCGTCACGTCATGTCTCCTGGGCCGGGCGGCGCTGACCCGCCTACCGTGGGCCGCTCATAGTACGAAACCTCTCGCTTGGCCATGGTCCCCAGCAAGGTCGCGGCCGCGGCCAGCAGCGCGCCGACGCCCGCCGCAGCCAGGAAAACAGGGGCGTAGGCGGCGAAGGCGGTGACGGGCCAAGGGGAATACGCCCCGCCGATGCGGGCCCAGGCGAGCCCGAACGCCGCGATCGACGCCCACACGAGCCCGCCGGCGGCGCGGCGCAGGGCGAGCCGCGGGTCCGCTCCGGCGCCCGCGCGCGCGATCGCCAGCCACGCGCCGAGGGCCATCCCGAGCGCGCCGGAGACCGCGCCGCAGACTCCGACGGCGACGACGTGGGGGTTCACCAGGTGGATGGCGCTCAGGGTGAGTGGGCGACCGAGGACCGCGAGGTGCAGCACGACGGTCCCCGCGAGCCACACCAGCGGCGCAACCACGCTCCCCGCGTCGAGGCCCGAGAAGCTGCGCTTCGTGGCGCCCAGCCCCATGAGGGTGAGCAGCATCCCCAAGCCGAGCAGCCCGAGCGTGCGGGCCTCGTGCAGGCCCCGCTGGCGGCGCGCTGCGTCCTCGGCGAACGCGACCCGCTGGAGACCCCCGGGCGTGGGTTGCTCGCCGAGGCACGTGCTGGAGCGCGGGGTGGCGGAGCCCGTGGCCCCCGCCAGCAGCGCGGCGACGCACTCGGGCGCGAGCTCCAGCGTGTCGCCGTCCCGGTCCGCGATCTGCGCTCCCCGGATGGCGAACGGGGCCCGGACGACCTCTGGCTCGTCGCCCCCGTGGCCGCCCACGTCGAGGTGGCCGTGGTCCGCGATGACCAACGCCACGAGCGCGGGCTGAGCATCGACGGCGGCGTGCAGCGCGGCGACCAAAGCGTCGGCCCGCCCGAGGGCCGCGGCGTGGAGGGCGCTGTCGACGCCCGTTTCGTGGGCGCTCTCGTCGACCGCGAGCATGTGCGCCACCAGCAACCCGGGGGACGCGTCGCGCGCGAACGCGGCGAACGCATCCCTCGCCGCCGCGTCGAAGGCCTGCCCGGTGAACAGCTCGCGCGCTTCGGCGCGCGGTGTCAGCAGCTGCAGGAGCCAGTCGAGGTCCTCGGCCACGTAGCGCTCGCGACCGGCCACCGCGCGGACGCGGTCGGCCAGGCTGTCGACGCGCGCGACGCCGCCACCGGAGGTGAGGTGGTAGCGGTTGGTGAAGACGCCGCTCAGGCGGTTGGGCGTCCCCGTCACGAGCGCGTGGTAGGCGCCCGTGGACAGCGTCGGCCGCGGATAGCGGACGGTGCCGTGCAGCGCACCAGCGCGAAACGCACGCAGCGCGGGCGAGCGCTCGGCCTCGTCCACGCGTAGGCCGTCCACCAACAAGATGGCCAGTGGACGCGGGGAGCTCGGGGCCGGGTCCACGACGTTGGCATCGTCCCGGTCCGCGAAGTCGCGCAGCGCGCGCGTGGCGTCCGTCTCGTGGTCGGCGTGCACCCAGAGCGACTCGGCCATCCACCACAGGAGGGGCATGGCGAGCAACGCCACCACGACGAAGCCCTTGGAGGCTGCGCGCGGGTCGATGACGCGCGTCGAGAGCGCCCGCACGTCCTCGGACATGCCGCGGTCCAGAGAGCGCGCGTGGCTGTGGAGTGGTGCAGGCACGGGCGCGCACTCTACCGCGGCCACCGCGACACCAGCGACGGTATCCTCCGCCGCATGATCCAGACCGACTACAACCACTTCCGCTACGCCGGTGGCTCGGGCGGGCACTACGAGAGCTACTTCCAGCGCGCCAACCACCCGTCGCGCAAGCTCGCGTTCTGGATTCGCTACACGGTGTTCTCGCCTCGGGGACGCCCCGAGGACGCGGTGGGTGAGCTGTGGGCCATCTACTTCGATGGCGAACGAGGGCGCATCATCCCCGTGAAGCAGGTGTTCCCCTACGCGCGCTGCGCGTTCGTCAGGACACGGCTCGACGCGCGCATCGACGACGCCTCGCTCGACGGCGCGGCGCTCCAGGGGAAGGCCGAGGCGCTCGGGCACGCGGTCTCGTGGGACCTCCGCTACGCGTCCCCCGAGGCCCCGGTGTTCCTCTTGCCGGATGCGCTGTACGACGCGCCGCTACCGAAGGCGAAGGCCCTCGTGGGGTCGCCGATGGCGGTCTACGAGGGAGAGCTGGTCGTCGATGGAGAGCGTGTGGCCGTGGACGGCTGGGTCGGCAGCCAGAACCACAACTGGGGCGCGAAGCACACCGACGAGTACGCATGGGGTCAGGTGGCCGGCTTCGACGACGCGCCGGACACGTTCCTGGAGGTCACCACGGCGCGTGTGCACGTCGGTCCGTGGAAGACGCCCTGGCTGAGCCCCATGGTGCTGCGACACGCGGGCCGCGAGCTACGCTGGAACGCGCTCGGCACCGCGCTGCGCACACGCGCCCACTACGGCTTCTTCCGCTGGACCTTCGACGCGCGCGCCGCGTGCGGGCGGCTGCACGGCGTGGTCGAGGCAGACGCTGCGGACTTCGTCGGCCTCCCCTACGACAACCCTCCCGGCGGGCGGAAGACCTGCCTCAACTGCAAGGTGGCGCGCTGCACGCTGACGCTCGAGCGACCCGGTGAGCCAGACGTGCAGCTGCACACCGCCCACCGGGCCGCGTTCGAGATCCTCACCGACCGCAGCGACCACGGCGTCTCGGTGCTGGCGGTCTGAGTGCACCTCCCGGGACCATGTGCTGCTACGTAGGGATCGCACGCCTCACCTGCGCATTTGCACACATGTGCGAATCGGCCCATAGCACTGGACCTCTTGGAGGAAGACGACATGCAGCGGCTCTCGGCAGTGCTTGGTTTGATGGTGGTCGTGGTGGCCGCGGCGGGCTGTGGGGACGACGGGCCCCCGGGGGCAGACGCGGGTGTCGACATGGCTCAGCCAGACATGGCTCAGCCGGACATGGCCATGGATGCTGGTGTGGACGTGGGCGCGAGCGACGCAGGGGACGACGCCGCGCAGGACGCGGGCCCGAGCGACGCGGGAACGCCGAGCGACACAGGCACCGACGGAGGGCAGCCGACCCCGCTGGACATGCTGACGGTCGTCACGGCCGGCACGGGCACCGGCCACGTCGCCTTGAGCGCCCCGGTGCGGGACTGCGAAGGCGTCTGCGTCGCGACCTACGACGCGCCCTCGAGCGTGACCCTGACAGCCACCGCGAGCACAGGGGCGGACTTCGTTGGCTGGAGCGGGGCGTGCGCCGGCACCGACCTCGTCTGCACCCTCTCGGTGTCGGGCGCCGCCGTCGCCGTGGCGACCTTCGTGCAGCGCACGTACGACCTGGACCTGTTGGTGGACGGGGCGGGCTTCTTGACGTCGGACAGCGCGGGCCTCGCGCTCTCCTGCAACGGCACCTGCCGCGTGCGCGTGCCCCACGGCGCGGAGGTAGCGCTGGCTGCTCAGCCCGAGATCGGGTCCGCGCTGAGCAGCTGGAGCGGCGCGTGCGCGGGAGCCGACGTCGCCGGAGCGTGTACGCTGACTGTGACGGGCCACGTGACGGCGGGAGCGACGTTCGGCGCGCTGCACCACCACGTCGGCGTGACGCGGGTCGGCTCGGGGACGGGGACGCTGAGCCTCGGTGGAGCGGGCTGCTCGGGCGACTGCGCCACGGATGTCGCGTACGGCACGACGCTGAGCGTCACGGCCGCGGCCGACGCTGGCTCCCACTTTGTGGGCTTCGGCGGAGACTGCAGCGGGACCACCTGCTCCTTGACGGTCACGGCCGACCTCGACGTGACGGCCGAGTTCGCGCGTAACACCTACGTGCACACGGTCACCGTCACGAGCGTGCGTGGGGGCGCGGGGCGCGTGGTGTCGGCCCCCGTCGGCATCGACTGCGGGAGCGCGTGCGAGGCGACGTTCGCGCACGGCGAGGCCATCGCGCTGACAGCCGAGCCCGAGCCCGGTTCCACGTTCCTGGGCTGGACCGACAGCGGCGGTGACTGCAACGGCACGGGGAGCTGCGCCTTCGTCGCGAGCTCGTCGCGCACGCTGGTGGCGCGGTTCGAAGGGCACACGGTCGTGCGCCTCAACCCGGACGACCGAGACGCCGACGTGCGCCTGCGTGAGTACGACCTGCTGGCCGCGGACCTCGACCTCGACTTCGGTGGGGTGCGCTCGGACGTGGCCGTCGCCCCCGGGTCCGGTGTGTTCTACTTCGAGGGGCACCGCACCAGCGACGAGCTCGGCCCCTATGGCGTGGGGGTGTGCAGCGCGCAGCACCCCATCGAAGGGTCGAGCGTGGGGACGACAGACCAGGCGTTCGGCGTCACAGCGACGGGCGGCATCGACCACGCGAACATGTTCCAGGGGCTCTTCGACGCGGAGGAGACCGAATACTACGGGATGGTCGTGGACTACCGCGGGGCGAACCCGATCGTGCATGCCATCGTGAAGGACTTCGACTGGAACGCGCTCGAGGTGCGACCCTACGTGGCGCGCACGCTCACGATGACTCAGGTGACCACACCTGTGTACATCCTCGCCGCCGGGCTCCGCACGGTGGTGGGCCCCGAGATCGAGATCAACCCTGGCAACGACACGACCAACTTCCCGTTCGCGTACGACCCTGACGCGCTGCTGCGCGCGGCTGGCTTCTCCGACACAGCCGACGCACTCGTGATGGGCTGGGGCAGCGCTTACGCCGGCCCCGTGGACGACGCGCCTGCGCTGAGCGTCTCCTTGGCGCAGAGCGCGTCCAACGGCGCCACGGTCACGGTCACGGCCAGCGCGACCGACGCCGAGGACGGCGACCTGACGGCGGCGATCACGTGGGAGCTGCTGTCCTCGCCCTACTACGAGGGGCGCGTCACGGGCAGCGGCGGGTCCTTCACCTTCGACGCGGTCGGCGTCGGCGTACACCCCGCGCGAGCACGCGTGGTCGACGCGGCGGGTCAGGTGACAGAAGCGATCGTGCGCGTGACGGTGACCGACCCCCTCCCCACGTTCGCGACGGTTCAGCTGGCGCAGGACCCGCTCACGGGGGAAGGCATCGTGCTGGACGGCAGCGCGACCCAGGTTCGCTTCACCGGCAACGGCAAGATGGCCATCCGCGCGAACCAGGGCTGCTACGGCTGCTTCGCGTACTTCGAGTTCTCACGCCTGCACGACCCCGAGAACATGGGCGGCGGCCTGGTCACGGGCACGGGCAACCTGAACCCCTTCGGCTGGGACGACGTCCCCGAGAGCGTCGCCATCAACGTGCTCGGTGGGAGCTGGCGCAACCTGATCCCGAAGGCGAGCTTCCCCGGGCCGGCGAGCGGCTTCGACACGTACGGCGTGGTGGTGGACTACCGCGCCGAGCACCCCACCGTGTACGTCATCGTCGACGGAGTGCTGCACTACGAGGTGTACCTGGACGACGTGTGGACCGAGCTGTACCCGATGCTGTACGGGAACCCGCTGGGGACCGCGCCAGGCAGCTACGACGAGGGCATCAACTTCGGCGCGTCGCCGTTCGTGTACGACCCCGTGACGATCCTCGGCGCGCACAGCATCGACACGACGGGCATGACGCTGGGCTGGGCTCCGTAGGTTCCCCTCCCAGCCACCCAGCAGCACACGACGTGGCGCGCCCCCATCTGGAGGCTGTCCGCTGGACAGGAGGCGAATCCCCGCCTAAGCCTCGTGTGCGCAGGGCACCCACACAGCGTGGGGCCCGACCAGAGACCTGTGAGTGCGTCGACAAGGCGCGGCCGACGAACGGGAGGGAGACCCCCGGAACGTCTCCCCGAAACGGACAGAAGGAATCGCGATGGCAAAGGTGTTCGTCCCCAAGGAACGCGCGGAAGGCGAGACGCGTGTCGCCGCTAGCCCGGAGACGGTGAAGCGGCTGGTCAAGGAAGGCTTCGAGGTCGTCGTCGAGACCGGCGCCGGTCGGCGCGCCTCGTTCCTGGACTCGCAGTACGAAGCGGCGGGCGCCAAGGTCGTCAGCGGCGACGCCGTGAAGACGGGCTGGGCGGAGGCCGACGTGGTGGTCAAGGTCGCGCCCGTGGGCGAGAACGAGTCCGTGGGCGGTCACGAAGCCGACGCCATGCGTGAGGGCGCGGTGCTGATCAGCTTCGCGAACCCGCACAAGGAGCTCGAGGGCATCAAGAAGCTGCGCGACCGCAAGGTCAGCGCGCTGTCCATGGAGCTCGTGCCGCGCATCAGCCGCGCCCAGAGCATGGACGCGCTCAGCTCGCAGGCGTCCATCGGCGGCTACAAGGCCGTGCTGCTCGCGGCGACCAAGCTGGACAAGTACTGCCCCCTGCTCATGACGGCCGCCGGCACCATCCAGCCCGCGCGCTTCGTCATCATGGGCGCCGGCGTGGCCGGTCTGCAGGCCATCGCCACCGCGCGTCGCCTCGGCGCCATCGTCGAGGTCAGCGACGTGCGCCCCGCCGTGAAGGAGCAGGTCGAGTCGCTAGGCGGCAAGTTCATCGACTTCCCCATGGACGAGAGCGGCGAGGGCCAGGGCGGCTACGCCCGCGAGCTCACCCCCGAGCAGCTCAAGGCGCAGCAGGCCGTGGTGCGCAAGCGCGTCGTGGACGCTGACGTCGTCATCACGACCGCGCTCGTCCCCGGCCGCCCGGCGCCCAAGCTCATCACGGCCGACATGGTGGAGGAGATGCGCGAAGGCTCGGTCATCGTGGACATGGCCGTCATCGCGGGCGGCAACTGCGAGCTGAGCGAGCCCGGCGAGACCGTGAAGCACGGCGTGACCATCGTCGCGCACCCGAACCTGCCCGCCACACTGCCGCTCGACGCGAGCCTCATGTACGCGCGCAACGTGCAGACCCTGCTCTTGCTGTTCGGCAAGGGCGGGGAGATCAAGCTGGACCTCGCGGACGAGATCATCGACGGCGCGTTGCTCACGCACGAAGGCCAGGTCCGCCACGCCCCCACGCAGCAGGCCCTAGAAGGAGCCAAGTCATGACCGGTACTCTTCTCATCGGCGTGTACGTCTTCGTGCTCGCCAGCTTCGTCGGCTTCGAGATCATCAACAAGGTCCCGCCGACGCTCCACACGCCGCTCATGAGCGGCGCCAACGCCATCAGCGGCATCACGATCATCGGCGCGTTCGCCACGGCGAAGACCGCTGACCCCACGATCTCCAACATCCTCGGCGGGCTGGCCGTGGCGCTCGCGACCATCAACGTGGTCGGCGGCTTCATGGTCACGGACCGCATGATGGCGATGTTCGACAAGAAGAAAAAGAAGAGCTGATGTCTCCCGAACTCCTCAAGAACATCGCGTTCCTGGTCTACATCACGTCGACCATCTGCTTCATCCTGGGGCTCAAGCGGACCACCAAGGTGTCGACCGCGCGCTCGGGCAACCGCCTCGCGGCCGTGGGCATGCTGCTGGCCGTCATCGGCACGCTGATCGAGCTCGGCATCATCGAGGACTACCGCTGGATCATCGGCGGCATGGTCGCGGGCGGCCTGATCGGCGGCCTGATGGCCAAGCGCGTCGAGATGACCGAGATGCCCGAGCTGGTCGCGCTGCTCAACGGCTTCGGCGGCGCCAGCTCCGCGCTGGTGGCGCTCTCCGTCGTGTGGAGCGAGGTCATCGAGGTGGCCACCGCCGAGCAGACCGTGGGCGAGCTCGTCACGGGCGGCGCGGCCTCGGCCGTGACCATCGCGCTCTCCATCATCATCGGCGCCATCACGCTGACGGGTAGCGTCATCGCGCTGCTCAAGCTGAAGGAGAAGCTCAACAAGGGCGCGCCCATCATGCTGCCCGCGCGCCACATGATCAACGCCGTGCTCCTGCTCGGCGCCGTCGGCGGCATCGGCTTCCTCGGCTTCGTGGCGGCTGGTCCGAGCGACATCATGACGGCTGCGCTCGCGGTAACCGCGATCTCGCTGGTGTTGGGCGTCTTGCTCGTGATCCCCATCGGGGGCGCGGACATGCCGGTCGTCGTGTCACTGCTCAACTCCTACTCGGGCATCGCCGCCGCCATGGCGGGCTTCGTCATCGGCAACCCGCTGCTCATCGTGGTGGGCGCCACGGTCGGCGCAGCCGGCCTCATCCTGACGCAGATCATGTGCGTGGCCATGAACCGCTCCCTGCTCAACGTCTTGGTGGGTGGCTTCGGAGCCGATGGGGCGACCGACCTGGGCGACCAAGAGTACCACTCGGTCACGTCCTGCGGCGCGGAGGAGGCGGCCATGGTGCTCGACGCCGCCGAGAGCGTCATCATCGTGCCGGGCTACGGTCTGGCCGTGGCGCAGGCGCAGCACACCTGCCGCGAGCTGGCGGACGAGCTTATCAAGCGCGGCGCCAAGGTGACCTACGCCATCCACCCCGTGGCCGGTCGCATGCCCGGTCACATGAACGTGTTGCTCGCGGAGGCCGACGTGCCCTACGAGCAGCTGATCGAGATGGACCAGATCAACGGCGAGTTCAAGAACACCGACGCGGTCATCGTGGTCGGCGCGAACGACGTCGTGAACCCGGCCAACACGGACCCGAAGAGCCCCATCTACGGGATGCCCATCCTGAACGCGCACGAGGCGCGCTCGGTGTTCATCATCAAGCGCAGCCTCAGCCCCGGCTACGCGGGCATCAAGAACGAGCTGTTCGACTACCCGAACGCGATGATGATCTACGGCGACGCGAAGAAGATCATGCAGCAGATGACCACGGAGCTGAAGGAGCTCTGAGCGGCGGGCTCCTCCGGGAGCTGATTCACGAGCGAGACGCCCCGCTGGCCACGTGCCGGTGGGGCGTTTGGCGTTCTTTGGGGCCGTTGGTGGGTGGGGGCCGGACCAGGCATCCTGTGCCGATGTCGGAGAGGCGCGCGCGTCTGTGCTTGGGGCTACTGATGGTGTGCATCTGCGGCTCCCTCGGGTTCGCACACGACATCACCGGGCCGATTCGCCGGGCGGGGATGCTGCGCGGGCTCATCGCGCTCGCGTTCGCAGTGCCTGCGGTACTCGGCGTGCGCGCGCTGGCCCGGCGAGGGCTGCTGCGCGAACGACGCACCTGGGTCGTGCTCGGCGGCGCGGTGGCCGCCTACGCGCTCGCCGTGTGGCGGACGGTGACGTGGGAGGAGACGCTGCACCTGATCGAGTACGGGCTCGTGGGCTCGCGCGCGCGAGCGTGCCGCGCGACTGGAGCCCACCGCGCGCCTGGGTCGGCAGCTGGCTCGGCGCAGCCGCGCTCGGCGCGGTCGACGAGCTGATCCAGGCCTGGCTGCCGCACCGCACGGGCGATCTCGGCGACGTCGCCCTCAACGCCGTCGCCGCCGGTATCCCCCTCGTGATCGCGTACGTCCTGTCGGAGCCGCGCGCGCTACCTGCGTGGCTGGGAGGCGCGACGACCGACGCGTCGACGGTGGAGTCCATGGAGTCCACGGTCGACGCGCGCGACGCTCACGAAGGCGACCGAGAGCCGGTGGGTACCCACTCGTAACGCTCGCGGATGCCGAGGCGCCCACCGCCCACACGCGCCAAGCTGACCACCGCGCGATAGTCGGCGTAAGCGAACGTGGCCGCGACGCGCGCATAGCGGGACGCTTGCGTGAACGCGCCGAGGTCGCCCGTGCGCGAAGTCTCCGGGCCGACAGCGACGCGGACCGCGTGTACGCGCTCCGTGAAGCGCGCGTAGGAGTCCTCGGTGGACACCCGACGCCACAGGTCGAGCGCGACCACCTCGCCCGTGGGCCCCACGAACGCGCGTAGCTCGCGGAGCTCGGTCGCGGCGGGGAACGTGCACGCGACGGTGTCCGCGGCCTGGGTGCACGTGGCCTCGTGGGCCTGAGCCCAGGCGAGCACCTGCGCCCCTCCGTCCGCACGCGCCGCGAGCTCGCCAACCGGCGTGAAGCGCATTCGCGCCGAGCCCTCCCCGAGCCGTGGCGCCAGCTGCGCCTGGCGAAACGACTCGCGCGCGGCAGGCGACGCGGGCTGACCCACGGGGCAGTCGACACCATCCCCCAGGCGCGCGAGCAAACCCCGCGCGACGGGGAGATGGAGCGCCGCCCCGAGCGCCAGGACGAGGCCCACGACCAGCCCGCCCGTCCGCAGCGCCTGCCGCGGCGTCATGGGGTGCACGTCGCCTCGGTGAGCGCGTCCGACGAGACCTCGACGATGGGGTCGCGCAGCCCGAGCACGGTCGGCGCGACGGCGTCGATGTCGGCCTGCGCCACACCGGCGGCCTGCATGCCCGCGACGATGTCCTCGATCACCGCGTCGAAGTCACCGTCGCTGATGCCGAGGCCCGCATGCGCCGCGGTCATCGATCGACAGGCGCCGCCGTTCGCGTCCGTCGCCCCGGCGTACTGGACCCCATCGCAGCCGAAGACCTCCTGGACCTGGATCTGGAGGCACTGCACGAGGTGCGTCTGGCCGGCTTCGCCGAGGGCTGCGAAGCGCGACTGGACGCGGCAGTCGCCGAGCAGCTCGGGGACCACGTAGTCGGCGACGACGCCGCCCACGTTGGCGGCGCCGCCGTAGCGTTGGCAGAGGCTCGCGCTGGAGGCGTCCGACTCGACCATCGGGTCGGAGCCGGAGTCACAGCCGGGCGCGAGCGAGAGGAGCGTGACGGCGACGAGCGTCGTCACGCGGAGGAGGAGAGGCGTGTGGAGGTGATGCATGCCACCACCATGGCGCGCCGCCGCGCGGCCTACCTTGATGCCGCGTTCGCCGTTCTTGCTCGCGCGGCGTCTTCGTGATGACGACGATAGGTCGCGGGCGGCTTCCCATAGGCACGCTGAAAGGCGCGGTTGAACGCCGCCTCGGACGCGTACCCCACACGCTCGGCGACGGCCGCGACGACGTCGCCGCTGTCGAGCAGGTCGCGCCGAGCGCGCTGCAGCCTCCAGCGCGTGAGGTAGGCCATGGGCGGCATGCCCATCTGCGCGCGGAAGCGCTCCGCGAAGAGCGTCCGCGACATCCCGGCGCGACGCCCCAGCGTCTCCAGCGTCCACGCGTTCGCGGGCGCTTCGTGGATGGCATAGAGCGCGCGACCGAGGCTCGGGTCCGCGAACGCCGCGATGACGGGGTGCGCGTCGGGACGCTCGAGGGCGCTGCGCAGCGCGTGGATGAAGAGCACCCCGGTGACGCGGTCGACGATGGCCTGCCAGCCGGGCCTACGGTCCGCCATCTCGTGACCCACGGCGCGTGTGGCGGCGTCGATCCACCCGAACCCGCCGCCCTCCGCGGCGGGCACGTGCAGCAGCGACGGGAGGACGTCGAGCACGGGGTGGAGCAGCTCGTCGTCGAACGCGAAGTGGCCGCACACGAGCAGCGTCGTGTCGCCATCGCCGCCATGAACGAGGTCGGTCACGCCGTCGAACGCGAGCTCGTCCAGCACGTCCTGCACGGGGACCACCGGCTCGGTGGGTCGCGAGCGCAGCGCGTGGGTGGCTCCGTGCGGGACGAGCAGCAGGTCGCCAGGAGCCATCGCGACACGAGCGGACGCCGTGTCCACGAACGCGGCACCGCGCACCAGGATGTGGAAGCGCGTGACCCCGACGTTCGCAGGTACGGAGAGGCCCCACGGCTCGCCCAGCGCGGCGCGGAAGTAGAGGGCGCCGCGCATGCGCAACGTCGAGAGCACGTCCGAGAGAGGGTCGAGCATGATGTTCCACGCCGACGTATGCGCGGAGCGCCGTTCTGCTACGCCGCGCGGGGTGCCCGGGTGACCAGGCCGCGCGCTCCGGACGCTGGAGCAAGAGGCGTGGACGCCCGAGCCCTCACGCCACGGGCCGGACGCCATAAGCCGCTCCGACGCGACCCATGTCGGTGTCGCGCCTCGACCCAGGAGCTCCCATGACCTCGACCCTCTCCGCCCTCGTCGCCGCCGCCGCTCTCGCGCTCCTCCAGTGGACGCCGTACATCGCCCAGCGCGCGTTCCTGTGGGGGCTCGGCGACTTCCTCCGCAACTACCCCGAGGGCTTCCCGGCGCGCGAGCCCGAGCCACCGCTGTGGGCGCAACGGGCCAAGCGGGCCCACCTGAACATGGTGGAGAGCTTGCCGAGCTTCACGGCCGTCGTGCTCGCATCGCACGTCGCTGGCACGCCAGACGTGGTCACCGCCACGCCTGCGTTCCTGTTCCTCGTGGCCCGCGTCGCCTATGCGGTCGCGTACACGGCAGGCGTGCCCTTCCTGCGCACCCCCACGTACTTGCTCGGCTGGGGCGCCACGCTCTACATCGCGGCCCAGGCGCTCGGCGGTGGTGCGTGACGGCGTGATACGTTCGCGGCATGCGAACGCTCTCCGTGCTGGTGCGGGCCGTGGGCTCCATCTCGCTGGTCGTGGCGCTGGCCTGTGACGCTGGAGCACCTGCGCCGTTCGAGCCCCGCTGGGCCGGGGTCATCGAGGGCTTCTACGGCGAGCCCTACACGCACGAGGCGCGCCTCCAGGTGATCGACTTCCTCGCGGCGCGCGGCCTCGACACGTACGTGTACGGGCCCAAGGACGACCCCTACCACCGCGACCGCTGGCGCGAGCCGTACCCCACCGACGCGGCGAGTGAGCTTCAGGCGCTGGTGGCCCACGGCACGACGCGCGGCGTGCGGGTGGTGCTCGCCCTCGCACCGGGCAGCGACTACGCCGCCGACGAAGCCGACGAGGCGGCCCTGCGCGCCAAGCTCGACCAGCTGCTCGACATGGGCGCACAGTCCGTGTGCGTGCTCTTCGACGACGTCTCGCCCGGGTCGCCGGCGGCCGAGCCCGAGGTGCAGGTGCGGGCGCTGCGCCTCGCGTACGACCACGTCCGTGCGCGTGACCGAGACGCGACCGTGTGCTTCATCGGGCCCTACTACTTTGGCACGGCAGAGCAGCTGGCGTCGGGCGACACGCCTCCCTTCGCGTTCTCCTACGAGCACCCGTCCGACGCGTACTACGACGCCTACCGCGCGCTCCCGCGCGACATGCCCATCCTGTGGACGGGGCGGCACGTGATCCCCACGACCATCACGGCCGAGGAGGCGCGCGCCATGCGGCGCTTCGTCGGGCGGCCGCTGCTGGTCTGGGACAACGTGCCGGTCAACGACATGGTGCTCACGGGCGACGTGTTCCTGGGACCGTGGCAGCGGCCAGGGGAGCTGCTCGGAGCGACCGACGGCGTGCTGCTGAACCTGATGACGCAGCCGCGCGCGAGCCTCGTCATGGTGGGCGCCGCGGCCCACGCGATGCTCGAAGGGTCCGCACCCGAAGCGGCGTGGACGACCGGAGCCGCCGACGTGGACGCGTTCCTGTCGTCGGGCGACGCGCTGCAGCGCCTCGCGCCGTACTACCGTTCGCACCCGCTGCTCCCCGACACGCGTGACGCGGTGCAGCTCGCGCAGCGCATGGAGACCTTCTGGACCGATCCGAGCGCTGCCAACGAAGCCGCCCTGCGCGAGGAGCTGCTGGCGGCCGAGGCCATCGCCGCAGATGTCGCGACGCTGTCCGACGCCACCCTGATCACGGAGCTGGCCCCCGCTGCCGCGAGCGTGCAGCGCGCCGCCGAGGTCGCGCGCGCCGCGCTGGACGCCGTGCTGGACGCGCGAAACGGCGGAAGCCCGGACCGAGCTGCCCTCGAAGCCCAGCGCGCGGAGCTCCGCACGCTCCGGCCTCAGCCGGGTGGGCACGCCCCCGTGCCGAGCCTCGTGCAGCGCTTCATCTCGGACGGCAGCTCGGTGCGTGTCGACGTGTTCGGGGCGTTCGTGGAGCGGGCGCTCGAGGAGCTCTGACCGCGGCGCGAAAAAGTCGGTCACGAATCGGCAGGCCGTGGCCACTCCCCATGGGGCCCGGGAGCGGGCTGCCATCGGAGGCCCGCCATGCCCGCACACCACGCTCGTCCCTGGACCAGGCGCTTGCTCGCCGCGCTCTGCATGCTCGCGAGCGTCTCCGCCGTCGATGGCACGCCTGTTGCGGCCCAAGGACGCCGTGCGCCCGAGCCTCCTCCCGTCATGCGCATGCGGCGCGCGGTCGATCTCGGCGCAGGGCGGGTCGCGCGGGTGCGCACCGAGATCCCCATGCAGGGCCCTGGTGCGGGCGCGTGGCTGGAGCTGCCGGACGACGTGGTGGTGCCCCTGCACGAGGGCTCCCCGACCGTCGCCACCGCCACCACGGGTCATGGCAGCCTCCTCGTCGCGTTCGCTTCCGAGCGGCTCGAGGGAAGCCCGCGCTTCGCGGTACGACGGGCGGAGCTGGGCGAGGGCGCGCCCCGCGTGGAGGAGGCACGCCCGATCACCCGCCCGAGCGCGCCGCTGGGCTCTGCGTTCGGCGTGGCGGCCACCACGACGCCTGAGGGCTTCACCGTCTTCTTTCAAGAGCTGGACGCGCGCGACCAGTCGCTCGCGCGCACCTTCATGGCCCGGGTCGGCCCGGACGGCGTCCCACGCGGAGCCACCGTCGAGGTGCCCGTGCCGTGGGGCATCGCGGCCGCCGCGTGGAACGGTGCCGGCTACCACCTCGCCCTCAACTACCCAGCGGGCAACGGCGTGCGTCTCAGCATGGTCAGCCTCACCCCAGAAGGGAGCCCGCAGCAGCACCCCGACTGGGCGAGCGCGGCTGGCGTCGTGATGGACGTGCACCTCGCGACCGAAGCGGGGCGCGTGATGGCGTACTTCCGCGGGGGCCCGACGGGTGAGGACCTCCTGGCGGCCGACGTCACCCAGATCGGCCAGTGGGGGCGCGAGCCGCCCGCCCCGCGCCGCGTGAGTCGCCTCGAGTGGGACCAGCTGATCGTCGTCAGTGCCGGAGCGGGGGCGCGAGCCGTGCGCTGAGTCGCGGCGCGCCCGCGTCGTGAAAACCAGACCGGCACCGCGCGTGCCTTACGCCTAGGGCGTCACGCCGCCGTAGGACACGCCCGTCAGGTCCGCGATGTCTCGCTTCCACGTCGTGAGATCCGACAGCGCGAAGTCGCGCAGCGCGTGGTGCCCGCAGGCCCGCGCGAGGACCTGCATCAGCTCTACCGTGGCCTCGAAGAAGCGCGCCAGGCGCTCCGCCGACTTGTCGATCTCGAGGCGCGCGCGCAGGTGATCGCGCTGCGTGGCAATGCCCACCGGGCAGTTGTTGGTGTGGCACGCGCGCATGCCCAGGCAGCCGATGGCCTGCAGCGCCGCGTTGGACACGGCCACGCCGTCCGCGCCCAGGGCGAGGGCCTTCACGAAGTCGGCCTCGGTGCGCAGCCCGCCCGTGATGATGAGCGTGACGTCCGCAGCATTGCGCACGTCGAGGTGCCGTCGCGCCCGCGCCAACGCGACCATGGTGGGCACCGAGATGTTGTCCCGGAAGATGAGCGGCGCCGCCCCCGTCGCGCCACCGCGTCCGTCGAGGATGATGTAGTCCGCCCCCACGTCGAGCGCGAAGTCGATGTCCCGCTCGATGTGCTGCGCGCTGAGCTTGAAGCCCACGGGGATGCCCCCCGAGACCTCGCGCACCTCTTCGGCCACGCGCTTGAAGTCGTCCACCGTGTGCAGGTCCTCGAACGTCGGCGGGCTGATGGCGGGCTGCCCGGGCTCGAGGCCGCGCACGGCCGCGATCTTCGCGCTCACCTTCTTGCCGGGGAGGTGCCCCCCCGTGCCGGTCTTCGCGCCCTGCCCGCCCTTGAAGTGGAAGGCCTGCACGCGCTTCACCTTCTCGATGTCCCAGCCGAACTTGGCCGACGCCAGCTCGTAGAAGTAGCGACCGTTGCTCGCCTGCTCATCGGGCAGCATGCCGCCCTCGCCGCTGCAGATGCCCGTGCCGGCGAGCTCGGCGCCCTTCGCCAGCGCCACCTTGGCCTCCTCGCTCAGCGCCCCGTAGCTCATGTCGCTCACGAACAGGGGGATGGCCAGCTCGAGCGGTCGGCGCGCGCGCGGCCCGATGACCAACTTCGTGTCCACGAGCTCGTCTTCCTGCAGCGGACGCACGGCCAGCTGCGCGGTCAGGAGCTGCACGTCGGACCAACGCGGCAGCTCGGTCAGCGGGACGCCCATCGCGGCGGCCGCGCCGTGGTGGCCCGTCTCGCGCAGCCCATCGCGGGCGAGCCCCTGGATGTACCCGTTGAAGGGCTCCTCGGGCGCGCCGTGGGGGTCTTGGTACAGCCCCAGGTACGTCTTGCGGTCGTAGGGCTGCGGGTGCTCCGCCGCGAACGCGCGCACCTCGGCCTCATCGACCCACACGGCGTCATGGTCGTGGTCCACGCGCGCAGAGAACCTGTGCAGCGCCTCGCGGTTGTCGTACGCGCTCACCCCCGTGTCCAAGCGGTAGTCCCAGCCGTGCAGACCGCAGATGAGGTTCTCCCCCTGCACGTGCCCGTCGGACATGAGGGCGCCACGGTGCAAGCAGCGCCCATAGAGCACGCTCACCGCGTCGTCGTAGCGGATCACCACCAGGTCCACGTCCGCTACGAGCGCATAAGCGGGCGCGCGGTCCTCGAGCGCGGAGTACGACGCGACGCGCACGGGTCGCTGCATGGTGTCGGTCTCGGTCATGGCGCCAGCCTACACGATGGCGCGCGAGTGACCTGCGCGTACGCAAACGTCACGCGGCTGCCACGCGCGTGTGGCGCTGCTCACCCACCCTCGCGGCATGATGAACATACAGGTGCGCGTCCCCGCGCTCTTCGCCCTGTGCGCGGTCCTGGCCTCTCCCCTGAGCACCTCGGGGTGCGAGGAACGTGTCATCCCGGTGACCCAAGCGAGCATGTGCCAAGAGGTCGTGCTGCCCGCGGTGAACGTGGCGCGTGGCCCCTTCACGCTCGAAGGCTTCCCCCTGCTCCACCCAGAGGTCGACGACGAAGGCGTGGTGCGCTTCCGCGCGCCGTCCGTGCTGCGCGAGACCGAGCTGACGCTGCACGACCGCCGCGGCACGCTCGTGCAGCGCGTGGTGGTCTCCCCGGACGCGAGCCAGGTGGACGACGCGCTCGGGCTGGTACCCGGCTGTGGTCCGTTCGCGCACGGCGTGGCTTCGGGCGACCCGGCGCCCGAGCGCGTCTACCTCTGGACCCGCGTGACGCCGAGCAACGCGTCGCAGGCCGAAGAGGTGCGCTGGGAGGTTGCCGAGTCGCTCGCCTTCACGACGCGGGTGGCGGAGGGCGCCGTCATGGCGGAGCCGAGCGCGGACCACACCGTGCAGGTCGAGGTGACGGGGCTTCAGCCGGGGCGCACATACTACTACCGCTTCACCAGCGCCGCCGGTGAGCGCTCCGAGCTCGGTCGCACACGCACCACGCCAACGGACGCGAGCGTCGGGGTGCGGCTCGGGGTGATCTCCTGCAGCAGCATCTACTCGGGCTACTTCAACGCCTACCAGCGGCTCGCCGAGCGGGACGACCTCGACGCCATCGTCCACCTCGGGGACTACCTCTACGACTTCGTCGACGACGAGGAGCGCGTGCGCGTGCCGGTCCCCGAGCCCGCCGTGCCCGACGACGTGGTGACCTGGCGCGCCCGCCACGCCTACTACCTCAGCGACCCCAACCTGCGTGCGGCGCGGGCCGCCATGCCATGGGTGATGATCTGGGACAACCACGACCTCGACCAGCGGGCGCTCGACTTCGGTGGTGGTCTCGCAGCGTACCGAGAGTGGAACGCGATCAGCCCACCGCGTGTCGGCGACGCTGACTCCATCGGCTATCGCACGCTGAGCTTCGGCCCCCTGCTGGACATCATCATCACGGACGTGTTGCTGCACCGCGGCGAGGGCAACGTCGCTGGCACCGAGGAGCCCAGCATCCTCGGTGAGACCCAGTTCGCGTGGCTCACGGGAGAGATCGAGCGCTCGCAGGCGGTCTGGCGGGTCATCGGCTCGCAGAAGATCGTCGCGCCCATCGAAGGTGGCCTCGCGCTGCTGGGTGGCTCCACATGGGACGCGTACGAAGCCTCACGCGCGCAGCTGTTCGGCTTCCTCGCGGACGGCGGCCACAGCGACAACGTGTTCATCAGCGGCGACGCCCACATCACCGTCGCCAGCGACCTGCCCGACCCGCGCGAAGGCGCACCGACGTACGACCCGGCCACCGGCGCGGGCTCGGTCGGGGTCGAGCTAATGCCCGGCAGCATCAGCCGCGGCAACGTCGACGAGTCCGTCAACGGCGTGATGAGCCTGGTGAACGCCCTCGACCGCGGCGCGCGCAGCAGCAACCCGCAGTTCGCGTTCCTGGACCTGGTGCGCCACGGCTATGGGCTGCTGCACGTGACGGCCGAGCAGATGCGCGCGGAGCTGTGGTACTCGCCCATCCTGGAGGTCAGCGACAGTGAAGAGCTGGGGGGCGCGCTCGAGGTGCATCGCGGGGAGAACCACTGGCGCCGCCCCGTAGAGCTGCCGGCCACGCCCGACACCCCGTGAGAGTTCACGACCGACCCATGAAAAAAGCCCCCGGCGCGTAGCCGGGGGCTCTCTCAGCGAGAAACGGTTGGGCTCAGAAGCCCATGCCGCCCATGCCGCCCATACCACCCATGCCGCCCATGCCGGCCGCCGCGGCAGCGCCGCCGTCGTCCTTCTCGGGCTCCTCGGCGATGAGCGCCTGCGTGGTGAGCATCAGGCCAGCCACGGAGCCGGCGTTCTGCAGCGCGGTGCGGACCACCTTGGCGGGGTCGATGACGCCAGCCTTGAGCAGATCCTCGTAGACCTCGGTGCGGGCGTTGAAGCCGTTGCCGCCCTTGGCCTTGCGCACCTCGTTGACCACCACGGAAGCCTCGTGGCCCGCGTTGGCGGCGATCTGACGCAGGGGCTCCTCGATGGCGCGGCGGATGATGGTGACGCCCACCATCTGCTCGGGCGAGAGCTCCAGCTTGTCGAGCGCGGCCTGCGCACGGATGAGCGCGACGCCGCCACCGGGCACGACGCCCTCTTCGACCGCGGCGCGGGTCGCGTTGAGCGCGTCCTCGACCAGGTCCTTCTTCTCCTTCATCTCGATCTCGCTCGCGGCGCCGACCTTGATGACGGCCACGCCACCGGCGAGCTTCGCCAGACGCTCCTGGAGCTTCTCGCGATCGTAGTCGCTGGTGGTGTTCTCGATCTCGCGGCGGATCTGCTCGACGCGACCGGTGATGTCGGCCTTCTTGCCCTTACCGCCCACGATGGTGGTGTTGTCCTTGTCCATCGTGATGGTCTTGGCGTGACCCAGCGAGCTGAGCGTCACGTTCTCGAGCTGCATGCCCAGGTCCTCGCTGATGACCTCGGCGCCGGTGAGCACCGCGATGTCCTGCAGCATGGCCTTGCGGCGGTCGCCGAAGCCCGGCGCCTTGACGGCGGCCACGTTGAGCGCGCCGCGCAGCTTGTTGACCACCAGGGCCGCCAGGGCCTCGCCCTCGATGTCCTCGGCGATGATGACGAGCGGCTTCTGCGCGCGCGCCACGGCCTCGAGCACCGGGATGAGGTCCTTCATCGACGAGATCTTCTTCTCGTTGATGAGGATGTAGGCGTCCTCCAGGATGACCTGCATCTTCTCCTGGTTGGTGACGAAGTACGGCGAGAGGTAGCCGCGGTCGAACTGCATGCCCTCGACGACCTCGAGCTCGCTCTCGAGCCCCTTGGCCTCTTCGATGGTGATGACGCCCTCTTCGCCGACCTTCGCCATGGCCTTGGCCAGCATCTCGCCGACCTCTTCGTTGCCGTTGGCGGACACGGTGCCGACCTGGACGATCTCCTCGGTGCCCTTGACCTTCTTGGCGATGCGGGCGATCTCGGTGGTGAGCGCGCCAACGGCGGCGTCGATGCCGCGCTTGATCTCCATCGGGTTGTGCCCGGCGGCGACCATGCGCGCGCCCTCACGGTAGATGGACTGCGCCAGGACGGTGGCGGTGGTGGTGCCGTCGCCCGCGACGTCGTTGGTCTTGGAGGCGACCTCCTTCACCATCTGGGCGCCCATGTTCTCGAACTTGCAGGAGAGCTCGATCTCCTTGGCAACCGAGACGCCGTCCTTGGTGACGCGGGGCGCGCCGAAGCTCTTCTCGAGCAGGACGTTGCGGCCCTTGGGGCCCAGGGTGACCTTGACGGCGTTCGCCAGGGCGTCGACGCCGGCCAGGATGCGCTTCTGCGCGCTTGCATCAAAAAGAATCTGCTTTGCAGCCATGGTTCAGTCTCCTCCGTCGAGTCAGTCGAGAATCGCGAGAATGTCCGACTCGCGCATGATGATGTAGTCCTTGCCGTCGAGCTTCACTTCGGTGCCCGAGTACTTGCCGAAGAGGACGCGGTCGCCCTTCTTCACGGTCAGCGCGCGGACCTTGCCGTCGTCGCCCACGGCACCATTCCCTACCGCCACGATCTTCGCCTCGATGGGCTTCTCCTTGGCGGTGTCGGGGATGATGATGCCGCCTTTGGTCTTCTTCTCTTCTTCCACGCGCTCCAGGAGCACGCGATCCTGTAGGGGTCGGATCTTCATCGCAGAGTCACCTCGGTTGAGTCGTTGTGCGCGGCGGTGGCCGGAGCGGCCGCGAGCCCGCGCGGGATGCCTCTGATAAACACCCGGGGCCGTCGGGGCAAGGGGGTTTGATGAACTTTTTGGCACTCGCCACCCCCGAGTGCTGCTTTTCGCGGCCCCTGCCGCGCGCCCCGGGCGAGCACGTCGAGGAGACCGAGCGGCCCCCGCGGATTCCTCCATACCCCCCCCGCTCAGGGCTGCGTGTATCCCCCGGCCCCGCGCCGTTCGGCGCCACGGCGCCGGGCTCGGAGCAAACGGACGGCGACGGCTGGGGCGAGTCAGGACCGCCGCCTCGAAACGCGCATGAAAAAGCCCCTGCGCGGGGAGCGCAGGGGCTTTGCTGGCGGACGCGGGAGGACTCGAACCTCCAACCCCCGGTTCCGTAGACCGGTGCTCTATCCATTGAGCCACGCGTCCAGCGAGTCGCGCACTTTAGTCGTCCAAGCCCGCTCGTCAAGCGAAGTTGGCGCCCGAAGCGCACTTGGCGGAGAGGAAGGGATTCGAACCCCCGGTACAGGTTTTGCCCGTACGATCGCTTAGCAAGCGATTGCCTTCGACCACTCGGCCACCTCTCCAAGAATGTTGTCAATCCACGCGCCTCCCGGAGACCGGTCGGCAGGGGCGGGTTCTTAGCCCCCTGCCCCCGGCGTGTCAATCCTCGATCAACGCGAAGCCGCTGGCTCGCCCTTCTGTCGCGCCCGCAGGGCCCGAAAGAACGACGAGAGCTGCTCGGCGCACTCGCCGGCCAGCACCCCGCCGACCCCCTCGAAGCGGTGATTGAGGCGGGGGTCGTCTCCGAGCTGATAGAGGGTGCGCGTCGCGCCGGCCTTCGGGTCGTCCGCGCCCCACACCACACGCCGCACGCGCCCGTTGACCATCGCCCCGGCGCACATGGGGCAGGGCTCGAGCGTCACGTACATGCACACGTCGTCGAGGCGGAAGGTGCCCAGGCGCGCGGCGGCGGCCCGCAGCGCGATGAGCTCGGCGTGGGCCGTGGGGTCCTGGCTGCGCTCCCGCAGGTTGCGCCCCACCGCGATGATCTCGCCCGCCCGCACCGCCACGGCGCCCACTGGCACCTCGCCTTGGTCCGCGGCCAGCGCGGCCTGAGCCATTGCGGCGCGCATGAAGTCTTCGTCCATGGTCGGCTGTGGATAGCAGGTTCCGACGCAACGCGCGCGCCCACGACCCTCCGATCGCTCAGTAGTCTCCGCTGTCCACCTTGCCGCGCCCCCGCTTGACCTCGGAGCGCTGGCTCTTGCCCTCGAGGCGCCGCCGCACAGCGCCCTTGCTGGGCTTGGTGGGGCGCCGGCGCTTGGGCACGACCGTGGCCGAGAGCACCAGCTGCTGGAGCCGCACGCGCGCGTCCTCCAGATTGCGCTGCTGGCTGCGGGTCACGTCGCTCACCACCCGGATGGACCCGTCCTGATTCAGGCGCTGCCCCGCGAGCTGCTCGAGCCGGAGGCGCACGGCGCCGGGGAGCTCGGCGGCGTCCAGGTCGAGGCGCAGCTCCACCTTGGTGGAGACCTTGTTCACGTTCTGCCCGCCGGGGCCGCTGGCGCGTGCGGCCGACCAGGAGAGCGCACTCCCTGGCACCGTGATGCGCGCGTCGATGACGAGGTCGTCGGACATGACGGGCTCGACCCTAGGGCAAAACGCGGCGACCGGGAGAGGGAAAGGACCGAATCGACGGACACGTGAGCCGCGCAGGACGTCGCATCGCGGGTCCGCGACGAGCTCTCCGCGCGTGGCCCCGGCGCAGAATTGAAAGTGGCCCCACCACACGCTGGAGACCGCTACCGTTGCTCCCTTCCGGGCCTGGCGGGGTTCACGGGCCAGCGTTGGCAGGACCATAAGAGGTGTCCGAAGACGAACACCCCGTAGCACACGGGGCGGGGACGGCGCTCCGAAAAAGCGCCTCGCCCGAAGACCCCCGAGCGGACGAGGGCCGAAGAATGGCGGAGAGGAAGGGATTCGAACCCCCGGTACCCTCGCGGGCACACACGATTTCCAGTCGTGCACCTTCGACCGCTCGGTCACCTCTCCTAGGCGAAGGGCAAGCCCTTCTAAGGCATGGATTAGCCCACTTGCGCCTTTGGCGCAGAGTGGAACGCAGAAGTTCAAAGACCAACCAGACCCGTTTTGGCGGAGAGCAAGGGATTCGAACCCTTGGTACCGTTGCCAGCACACTTGATTTCGAATCAAGCTCCTTTGACCGCTCGGACAGCTCTCCGCGGCGGAACCTAGCAAAAGGATCTTGGGTGTCAACAGCGAGCAACACTTGCGTCGCGATGGTGTCTGACGGTACGTGCGGTCGATGACAGTGTTCTTGACGGGGGCCACCGGACAGGTCGGCCAGGCAGTGCGTAGGCGCCTCGCGCAGGCAGGGGTCGCGGTGCACGCGCTGACCCGCAGCGGGACCCCCGACGAGCCCGGACCGGCCGGTGAAGACATCACCTGGTTCCCGGGGGACGTGGGCGATCCGAGCGCCATGGCGGAAGCCGCGCGGGGCTGCGACGTAGCCGTGCACGCGGCCCGCGAGTGCGCCCACGACGCGAGCCTCGAGGTGCTCGGCTGGGTCAACGTGGCGGGGACGGAGAACGCGCTCAAGGCCGCGCGCCACGCCGGCTGCAAGCGCTTCGTCCACGTGGGCTGCGTGGACGTGACCCTGGCCGACCACGACCGCGTGAACTGGAACGAGGACAAGGCGCTGGGCCACCGCCCCAAGGCTCCCCACGCGCGCACGGAGCTCGAGGCGGAGGAGCTGGTGATCGGCCTGGGCGATCAGCGCATGTCGACGGTCGTCCTGCGCGCCGCGACCCCCTGGGGTCCGGACGAGCGGCGCCTGCTGCCGCGTCTGGTGCGGGAGTCGCGCGCGGGGGGCGTGCAGCTGGTCGGGCGCGGGGACACGTTGGTGGCGACCTGCCACGTCGACAACCTCGCCCTCGCCGTCTGGCTGGCCGCCCAGCGCGCGGGCGCTGCGGGCTCGCTCTATCACGTGACGGACGATGAGCTGACCCTCGCGCGAGACTTCTACGGTGGCCTGTGCACCGCCCTCGGGCTCGCAGCGCCCCGCCCCGGCGCCGGAGTGGCCGTGGCTGCGCTCAAGGCGCGCCTGGGGCTGGGGACGCTCACGCTGACCGACGTCATCCAACGTGGGCGCAGCACGTCGTTCGACATCTCTCCTGCGCGTGAGCAGCTGGGCTACGCGCCTCAGGTCACGGTCGACGCGGGCCTCGCGCAGCTCAGCGCGGCTGTGGCAGCACGGGGCGGCGCCGACGGCGTGCTCGCCTCCGCGCGCACGACGCCTACCGCCGACAGCATCCGCACGCAGGTCGAGCGCGCGAGCTGAGCGCTGCGGCCTGCCCTAACCAGCTGCGGGCAGACGCAGCGTGACGCGACAGCCGCGCTCCGGACTCTGCGTGATGGCGACGGATCCCCGGTGTCGCTCCACGACGCGCCTGACGATGGCGAGCCCGAGGCCCGAGCCGCCCGTCTCTCGACTGCGGCTGCTCTCGAGGCGCACGAACGGCTCGAAGACGTCGTCGCGGCGCTCGACGGGGATGCCCTCGCCACCATCGTCGACGTGCACCAGCCACTCGGCGCCGGCGCGCTCGAGGCGCAGCGTGGGCGGCTGCGCATAGCGCACGGCGTTGGCGGCGAGGTTGTCGATGGCGCGGAACAGCAGGCGCTCGTCCCCTGCGACCAGGGCGCACGCGTCGGCCCGCTCCACCACGGCACCGGTCCAACGAGAGGCGACATCATCGACCAGCTCGGAGAGGTCCACCGAGCTCCGCTCGATAGCAGGTGCGTCGGGCCCCAGGCGATAGAACGCGAGCAGCTCGTCCGTGAGGGCGCGCATCTCTCCCGTCGTCGCGCGCATGTCCGCCAAGATGGCGTCGCGCGCGAGCGGGTCCTCTTCGTCGGCCAGCTGCTCGATGGCGAACAGCAAGCGCGCGACGGGCGTGCGCATCTCGTGGGACACGGACTGCAGGAGCTCGCGGTGGCGCTCCAAGAGCTCCTCCGAGCGGGCGGCCATCCCGTTGAAGGCCTTGGCGATGTCTTGCATGGCGTCAGCGCCGCTCAGCTCGACGCGCGCGCCGAGGTCGCCCCCGATGAAGCGCTCGGACGTGTCGGCGAGGTGCACGAGCTGCCTGCGCAGCGGCCACAGCGCGAGCGTGAGGCCCAGCGCCGCGAACGCCATCAGCAGCAGCGTGCCCAACACGTGCCCGCCCAGCGGCGGCGGCTCGGGGGGCGGCAGGCGGCCGACCACGACCCGGTCGCTCTCCGGCACCAAGAGGAGCGCACGACGCGCGTAGGGTGGTCCGGTCATCACCACCTCCCCGCGGGCGAGCCGCGTGCGGTCGCGACCATGCACGTCCAGACGCGCGAGGGGCGCGACGTGGACGCTCTCCCCGACCCACGGCCGGGCCGCGGCGAGCACCTCTGGAGCGGGCTCGCCCGCCTGTAGCCGGCGTGCGGTCTCGCGCACGAAGGCGACGGCGCGCTCCTCGGCCACGTCGCCCCGCGGGGAGCGCCCCGCGTGCGGCGGACGCGCTGGCCCCTCTCCGGACTCACCTCTCGGGAGGCCGAGGCCGTGACGGATCCGCGGGAGGGAGGCGAGCGTGATCATCCCGAGCGCCGTCAGGAGCGCCGCGACGCCCACCGTCAGGTACAGCCGCAGGAACAGACGCCTCACGTCCGCACCGCGAAGAGGTAGCCGCGCCCGTGAACCGTGCGGATCATGGCGTCCCCGCCGAGGTGCTCGCGCAGCTTGCTGCGCAGCTTGGAGACGCGCAGATCGAGCGAGCGGTCGAGGCCGTCGTAGGGGACGCCACGCAGCGCGAGGAAGAGCTCGTCGCGCTCGATGACGCGCCCCGCGTGCTGCACGAAGAAGGCGAGCAGGTCGTACTCGGCGCTGGTGAGGGGGATGGGCCCGGACGGCCCCAACGCCTCGCGCGCCCCCGTCTCGAGGCGCAGCGCACCGAAGCGCAGGACGCTCGAGGTCGCCTGCCGCTCACGGCGCAACATCGCGCGGACCCGCGCCAGCAGCACCTGAGGCACGACGGGCTTGATGACATAGTCGTCCGCGCCCAGCTCGAGCCCCGTGACCTGATCGAAGTCGTCGCCACGCGCCGTGAGCATGAGCACGGGGCCTCCCCAGCGAGGGCGTAGGGCGCGCAGCACGTCGAACCCGTCCAGGCCCGGCAGCATCAGGTCGAGGATGAGCAGGTCGGGCGCGAGAGAGAGCACCCGCTCGACCGCGCGATCGCCGCGCCCCTCGGTGTCCACGCGCAGTCCGTCGCGCGCGAGCGCTGCGGCCATCAAGCGCGCGAGGGGCGCGTCGTCTTCGACGATGAGGACGTGGGCGGTGGCGGTGGCGGTGGAGGTCGACATGCGCGCGAACGACGAACGAGGCCCACTCAGCCTGCCGACAATCCCAGGCGGTCGCCACCGAGGAGTTGTCACGAAGTGTATCCTCCGCATCGCCACTGCCCCGCGGTTCCGGTGGTGGCGCTCCATGGTCGGCACGCGCCGCACGACACGGCCGCATCTGGCTACAAATCGATACACGAACACGACACGCGTACGACAGCCGAGCACCGAATCTCCGGACACCCTGTCGAGCATGCGACGCTCGTGCGACCCTGACCGAGGGCGCGTGAGCCCCAACGCCGGAGATCGCCATTGTCTGCCCTACCCGCCCCGCATCCGCGCCCCTCTCACCGCGCCTCTCTCCACCTTCGCACCACACGCGGGGCCATGCGGCTCACGACGTGCTGCGCGCTGCTCGTCGGCTTCGCGGTCGCGGGCTGCGGGGGTGGAGGTGGGGGTTCCCCCGATGCGGGGGCGGACGTGGGCGTGACAGGCGACCAAGGGGTCGTCGCCCCCACGGCCTGCACCGCGCTGCTCGAGGAGGCCGGTGACGCCTACACGCTGACGGGCACGCTGCGCGACTGCGCGGGCGTGACGGGAGGCGCCGCGGTGGCCGGCTCGCTCATGAACCTGAGCGGCATCACCATCGACAACGAGGGCACGGACATGACGCCGTGCATCGCCGTGCTGTGCGACGACACGCACGCGTACGTCGCGACGAACGCGCTACCGCACTACGACTTCGTCGCGACCACGCCCAACGCGCTCGTGGAGAACGCCTTCATCTACCGCGTCCCGCTCACGCCAGCCCCCTATGCGGGCACGACGAGCGCGACCGACGCGAACACCATCAACGGCTGCGCCGCCGCGTACACGCAGTACCTCGCGGCCCCGGACACCGCCACCCAGAACGAGCCGAGCGGCTTGTGCGCGCTCGGCTCGGCGACCCTCATGTCGGACACGGAAGACAGCGTGACCCGCGTGTACCAGCAGATCCCTTGCTTCGACACGACGGGGTTCATGATCGCGGGCTCCCCGGTGTTCGGTCCGAACGAGGGGGCCATGCCGGACCCCTACGGCAACCCCGGGTACAACTACCCGAACGACACGAGCGACGACTACGGCAACGGCGCCGCGCTCGACTTCTGCGGCGGACACACCGCGTTCACCATGCACTACCATGCGGCCATCGACGCGTGCTTCGAGCGCGACGCGAGCGGAGCCCCCGCGAACTCCTACGCAGACGCGACCGCTGGCTGGGACATCGAGGCGGCGATGACCGCGCCCTGCACCGAGCCCTCGGGCGTGGTCGGCTGGTCCGCGGACGGATACCCGATGATGGGCTCCTGTGTGTGCGTGGCGCGCGACGGCGACGGCGCCTGCACGGACGTGCGGCGCGCGCGCAGCGGCTGGGTCTATGGCGGGCTCGGCACGTGGGGTGACGCGCCGGGCGAGGCCGCCGCCCTGGGCGTCGAAGGGTCCACCTGCACCACGGACGACGACTGCTGCACCGACGCCAACTGCCACTTCTCGTGCTCGGTGACGGTGGCGGGCAATGGCGGGACGGACACGGTGGTCGGGCGCCGCTGCGTGCTGGTGGACTACTCGTGGTGCACCCACCAATACGTCCGACGGGACGACAAGCTGCCCGCCGGAGAGGACTACGTGTACCTGGACCGCTGCAACGGGTACGACGGGCCCGACGGCTACGCCTACCACACGACGTTGACCTTCCCGTTCATGACGGGCTGCCTGCGTGGCGCCGCCGACGACTACGTGGCGGACCGTGGCGACGGCGGCATGAACATGATGGGCCTGCCGATGTGCATGCCCGGGCAGATGATGTGCTGTGGCGACGGCATCTGCGGCGGCCCCGAGAACGCGCAGAACTGCAGCGCGGACTGCCCATGAACGCTGGGCCGGCGGAGCCGCCGCGAGCCCGGGCACCGCGCGAGGCTGCGCACGGGCGCACGACGGCTGCGCGGGCGGCGGCGCACAGGCGGTCGGCGTGCGGCGTGCTGGCGGCGTTCCTCCTGTTGACGGCGAGTGGCTGCGAGGACGACCCGAGCGGCGCGGACACCCCGATACGACTCGTGGGCGACGGCGCCCACGTGCGCTACCTCATGGGCGTCAGCTGGGAAGGTGCCGTGCAGGACGACACGGACGACGCCTACCTCTTCACCTCCGACGAGGGCGTGGAGGTGCGGCTCACGGCGCTGTGGTTCGGGGTCGGGGCGGTGGAGCTGGTGCCCTGTGAACCGGACACGACGGACGCGACGGTGGCGGCGCTGCGCGCCCTGGTCCTCCCCGGGCGCGCGCGCGCGGATCACGTGTGGGTCAGCGACGGGACGTTGGTGGAGGCGCCCACGGTGTTGGACGCGCTCGACGGACAGCTGGTGGAGTACGGCGGCGGCACCACCACGGAGGGCACGACCTACTGCGGTCTCTACCAGCGCGCGATCGTCGCCCAAGACGGCCTCGATGCGCAGCTGGTGCGGCAGAGCCTGCGGGCCTCGGGGACATACCGCGCGCCCAGCGAGGCGCAGGCTCGAGCGTTCGACGTGTCGGTGGACCTGCTGGTGGGCTCGACGGATGTGCTCGCGCGTGACGAGCTCAGCGCGTGGCTTCCCGGGGTCACCGACGTCGTCATCACCTACGAGGGCGCGCGCGCGTTCGACGGGGTGCAGCCGGAGACGCTCTCGGAGCGAGGGCTGGCGTACGAGCTGCTGCGCAACGTGATCGCGTCTGCGCGAGTGAGCGTACGCATGCCCCTCGACTGACGGGATGAGCTCGGCGCCTCGCGTCGCGTCCCGCAGCAGCCGGCCGAACATGCAGCCGGCGTGCGGGGAGCGCCGTCAGCCCTGAAGGATGAGGCAGGTCGACGTGGCGTGGGCGTACACGCGCTGCTCCGCGTCCAGGATTTGCGCGTCGGTGACGGCGGTGGTGCGGCCGCGATGCACGAGGCGGCCGACGGCGCGCAGATCGGCCTGGCCCACCTTGGCAGCACGCGTGAGGTTCACCTTCAGCTCGAGCGTGGTGTAGCCGACGCCCGCGGGGAGCGTGGAGTGCAGCGCCACGCCCAGGGGCGCGTCCAGCACCGCCGCGTACCAGCCGCCGTGGACGCCGCCGAGGGGGTTGAAGAGGTGCGGCTCGATGCGGTCGATGGTGAAGACGCACGCCCCGGGCTCGACGCTCGCGAGGCGGAAGCCGAGCGTCGCGCCGATGGGTACGTCGGTGTCGTGCGCGATGAGCTCTTGGAGGAACTCGAGACCGCTCATCGCGCGGGCGCGAGCGCCCAAGTCGCCGGGCTGGGCGAACGCGTAGGTGCGGGAGAGGGTGCTGAGGGGCTGCGAGTCGTGTGGCATGGCGTGCTCCGGGGTGACGCGACGACGTCCGTCGCTGGGTGGACACGCTAGCCACCGCCCGGCGGATGCTCCATGCTCATGTGGCCGTGTTTCGTTGCCGTTCGTTCGGAGGTACGCCGTGGATGTCCTCTCCAGTGTGTTGACCCACCTCGAGCTGCGCACCACGCGCTACTTCCGCGTGCAGGTCGGTGGGGCGTGGGGCGTGCAGATCCCGCCTCAGCAGGGCGTGATCCGCTTCCACGTGGTGCTGTCGGGTGCATGCACGCTGACGCTGGGCGACGAGACCAAGGCCCTCGGCCCGGGGGACCTGGCCTTCGTGCCCCGTGGCCTAGCCCACGGTTTGAGCGACGCGCCACGGCGACGCATGACCAGCTTGGGAACCGTGCTGCGACGCTCGCCGGTCGGCCCGACGGGCATCCTCTCGCTCCACCCCGAGCCCTCGACCGAGCTGCTCTGCGGGCACATGACCCTCCGCAGCCAACACCACCCGTTGCTGGTCGCCATGCCCGACCACGTGGTCGTCCAGTCTGCGGAGGCGAGCTGGCTGCCCGCCCTGGTCGCGGGCCTGTGGCGGGAGCTGCGCGAAGAGCTGGAGGGGAGCGCGGCGCTGATCGATCGGCTGGTGGAGGTGGTGCTCATCCAGGCGCTGCGGGAGCTCGTGCGCACGCGCGCGGACGTGCCGTTCGCTCGAGCGCTCGGGGACCCGGCCATCGCGCGCTGCTTGCAGGCGTTCCACGCGGACCCGGCGGCGGACTTCAGCATCGCCGAGCTCGCCCGCCTCGCGGCGCTGTCACGCACGACGTTCTGTGAGCGCTTCCGCGAGACGGTGGGTCTCTCGCCCGCCGACTACATGACGCGCTGGCGACTGGACCTCGCCGCGCGCTACCTCGCGCAGGACGCGCGGCTGAGCGTGGACGAGGTGGCAGCGCGCGTCGGGTACCAGTCGCAGGCCGCGTTCTCGCGCGCCTTCGCACGCCACCATGGGATGCCACCGTCACGGCTTCGCAGCGGCACCCCGGCCCAGGCTCACATCTGGAAGCAGTAGTAGCGGTGCAGGACGTTGCAGGCCCCGGCCGTCCCGCTCTGTGTCCAGGTGTAGTCGGTGCCGCCGGTGCTTCCGTACGCCCCACCCCCCGTGGTGGTCGTCCAATCGTTGCAGTCGTTGCCGTTCCACTCCGTTCCAGCGCCGGTCGTGTTGGTGAACGGGATGTTGTTGCTCACCTGCACCCCAGCCTCGGTGCGGAGGAAGCGCGCCTGGATGGACCCGTCCGTCAGGTCGCTCCAGTCGTTGGCGAGGACGATGCCGGTGTTGCCCGCGGGCATGATCCACGGGATGGTCGACCGCGTGAAGCGCGTGGACGGCGAGCCCGTGCTGTCGCTCAGCCAGGCGCGATACGTGCCGGGTAGCTCGGCCGCGTCCGCGTGGCTCTGGCAGAACGCGTCGGCGCCGGCCAACCCGCCGAGGTCACCCATGTGCGTGCCGCTCGTCGTGAACGCCCAGCGCCCCTCGATGCAGGTGCTCGCGACGCACATCGCGCCCGCGCGGCAGTCCGCGTGGCTGGAGCAGAACGCTGGGCACGCGGCCGCGCTGCCGGTGCACTGGTAGGCACCACAGGCTGTCTCGTCGTCGGCCAAGATGTCCGCTGGACACTCCGCGCTCGCGCCGGTGCAGACCTCGGTCAGGTCGCACGCGCCGGCGGCGGGGCGGCAAGCCAGCTCGCTGTCATGCAGCTGGTCGGCCGGGCACGCGGCGCTGTCTCCAGAACAGTGCTCGGCGACGTCGCACGGCCCGGCGGCTGTGCGGCACTCGGTCGACGTGTCGGCGAGCGTGTCGGTCGGGCAGGCAGCCGAGCTTCCGTCACACAGCTCCGGAACGTCACACGCTCCCGCGGCCGGACGACACTCGGTCCCGGCGCTGGCGAGCCCGTCGACGGGGCAGACGGCGGACGTGCCCGTGCACAGCTCGGCCGCGTCGCACGCATCGGTGGCCGCGCGGCAGATGGTCGTCGCGTCCGCCAGGATGCACTCTCCCGCGGTGCTGCAGGTCGCGGACTCGCACACGCCGTCGCATGCAGACTCGCAGCACACGCCGTCCACACAGTACCCGCTGGCGCACGCTGCGGACGCGGCGCACGTGGCGCCGAGTGGGGCCGGGCCCTGGTCTGGCAGGGCGGCCGCGTCGGAGACGGATGCGTCCGCGAGGGGCGCGTCGCCGCCGCCACACCCGGGCGCGGGGAGCGTGGAAAGCGCGAGCAAGGTGAGCAAGAATCGGCGTGAAAGCGAGTGTACGGGCATGACGGTCTCCTCGGGCCGGACGTGGCCCTCGAGTCGTCAGTGGCGATACGCGCCGCTTCGATCACCAGATTCGGCGGCATGCGCACGAACGGGCCGTCGGCCGTGCGCTCGGGCCGTTCTCAGGGTCGGGGTGCGGCGCTATCCTGGCGGCACCATGACGCGCCGTTGCCACCCCCTCCTCTCTCTCGCCCTGTCCGCCGTTTGCCTCGGAGGGTGCGGCGGGCCCGCGGACACCCCGAGCGGAGCCGAGTCGACGACGGGCGCCGAGCCCATCGCGACCCCCACCGCGGTCGGTGAGGTGGCCCCCGTCCACGGAGCCACGCTCTTCGCGGTATACGTCGCCGTCGCGGAGGCCGGCGCGCCCGCCCTCGAGCAGGCCGCAGGGCCCTTGCGCGAACGTTCCATCATGGTGTCCGTCGGCGAGCTGGGCTGCGACCGCGGCGCAGCCGAGGCCCTCGGGGTGGCCCCCGACTGGCACGGCGTAGCGGTCATGTTCGAGACACGCGAGGCCGCGCTGGCGTTCGCCGACAGCCTCGACACGCCGCCCGCCGGCGTCGCGCAGGTGACTGCCGGCTGCGCCGACTGAGCGGTCGCCGGTGCCGCCGGGCCCGCGACCCAGCGAACGAGCCTCCCCTCAGCGCGACGCCAGGCGCCCGTGCAGCAACGCGGCGAAGGCCGTGCACACATCGACGGTGGTGAAGATGCCGACCACCTTGTGGTTCTGCACCACGATGGCGGAGCCGTACTTCTTGCTGGCCATCTCGCTCACCACCTCGTCCAGGGGCGCATCGGGGGACACGGTGTAGACGCCCTGGCTCATGGCGTCTTCGACGAGGATCACCGTCGGGTCCACGTCGCGCAGGGTCTCGACCAGCGCCAGGTCGCGCTCGGTGATCATGCCCACCAGCTCTCCTCCGCGCAGGACGGGCAGGTGTCGCACCTCGAGCTCGCGCAGCACCTTGTGGGCATGCGCCAAGGTCTGGTCGGCGCCGACCGTGTGCGGGCTGGTGGTCATGTACTTCTGGATGGTGGGGATGCTCTTGCTCATACCAGACCCCCATCGCAACAAGCGTGCCCGGCCGGGGCAGAGGAACGCGGCGCGCGAGCGCGCGGGATTCGAAGCGCCCGCAGATATCCAGACACCGTCGACCAGCGGTCCCCACGCATGCCCGGGTGCCCGTGGCGCGCAGGCCTTGCGCGGCGCCGTGACGGGACGCAAGGCGCGGCTCCCTCAGCCCAGGACGAGCCGCACCGCCATGTATGCCAGCAGCCCAATGGGGCCGTACATGAACGTGAGCCCGTACACGGGCAGCAGCCACGCGTGCGACAGGCCCTCGCGCTCGGCATCGAACGCGATGGACGCGCCGACGAACAGGTCGAAGGCCAGGAAGTGGATCCAGCCGACCAACACCACACGCGGCGTGCGAAAGAGCGAGATGACCCCGCGCAACGTCGTGAAGTTGCCGCGCGGCTTGCCGTCGGGCGTGTCGTAGCGTCCGCCGAGCGCCAGCAGGAGCAGGTACAGCACGCACAGCGCCGACAGCGCGCCCCCGAGCAGCCACGTGCGCAGGGGGGCCGGCACGAACGGAAAGAGCAGCACGACCACCCATCCGCCGAGCGCGACGAGCGTGGCGAGCCGGAACGCGCGGCCCAGCACGGGCGCCGTATCAGAACCCACGCGGCGCGCCCCGCAGCGTGACGTCCAGGGTGCTGGCCCCCGGCACGGCAGGGAACGTCACGGCGCGTGCGGCTGCCTCGAGACATGCCCGCACGTTGGGCGACCAGCTGGCGCCGCCGAGCGTGACGTTCGTGACCTGACCCGCGGCGCTCACGCCGATCGCGAGGGTGGTCTCGTGCGGTTCGCGAGCGCCCGCCAGACACGCACCGAACGCGGCCACGTGCTGGCGGAGGATGCGCCTCCCGACCTCCGCGCTGAGAGGGCCACGCGACGACGCACGCGCCACCGTCACGTGCAGGGGATGCGTGCCCAGCAGGTTCACGCGCACTACGAACGCACGTCGGGTGACCCGTGGGGTGGGCTCCGCGCGCAAAGGCAACAGCGCGTCCACGCTCGCCTGGGGCAGCACGTAGAGCAGCGCGTCCTGCGCAGCGCCGATGCCCAGTGACCCAGCGCGGTCGGCGCTCAGTACATCGATGGTCTCCGCCCGGATGCCATCGCCGTCGCGCTCCGTCTCGTCGTCCACCATGTCCGCCTCGTCGCGCGTGCCGAACAGGGGCGCACTCCAGGCACGCAGGAAGGCATCCCGCTCCTCGTTCGTGAGCCCTGCCGCCACGAGCGCCGCTCCGAGGCGCGCCTCGGCCTGCTCCGCGCCGAGCGAATGCTCGTCGGCTCGCTCGATCACGGCGGGTGCCTCGCCGTCGAGCGCCACCACGCGTGCTCGAGTCTGCGAGCGGTCGCCCGGGCGGTAGACGCGCATGACCCAGCCCGCCACGCGAGGCGCGCCGGTGTCCGTGAGGGCGCGCTGTGTCACGCGCACTGCCGTGTCCGTCGCGACCGAGACCTCGAGGGGCAGCGTCGCGCGAGCGGGACCCGTCCGGTAGAAGAGAAAGCCGAGGGCGTCGTCGCCCACGTGCACGCAGTCGGCGTCGTCCGTCTCGTAGCGCGCCAGCTCGCGCACCTCGCAGACACCGTCGGCCGTGCTGCAGGGCGCGCTCGGCGCCGGGTAGATCCCCGTGCAGTCGCCTCGCGTCACGCGCACACCGGCATAGCGGAGGCCCCCTTCGGCGAGGAGCACGCCTTGCGGATAGTGCTCCAGCACGCGGCCCCCCCCCGAGGGCGTGACCGTGAGCGCGAGCGAGAGCGCGTCGGCGCCGTCGTCCAGGTGGAAGTAGAGCACCGGCTTGTCCACGTTCGTGACGCTCAGGTCGATGGACGGAATCCGTGCCCCTGGCTCGGAGGCGGAGGCCACGGGGAGCGCGCCGGCCAGCGCCTGGGCCTGGTCCGTGCCGAAGGGCGCATCGAGCAGACCCCACTCGTGCAGCGCGTACGGAGCGCCATCACCAGGCGGCGCCTCGACGAGCTCCGCCTGGGCGCCCGGCGGCTCGGTGAGGACGGGCTCTGGCCCCGCGCCGCAGCCGAGCGCCAAGCCGAGCGCCAAGCCGACCGCCAAGAGGGCGACGCCCATCGAGCCCGCGCCGCACCGAAGGATGTTCCACGCGCCTGCCATCGAGCGAGCGTCGCACCGCGCGTGGCGGACCACAAGCGCGGCGCCGGCGGTTCAGTACACGACGATGGCCGCGTAGACGCTCGTACCGTTGGTGTACACGACGGCCGCGCCGTTGTTGGACGGAAGCCCCGCCACGCCGGGTGCGTTCCCCGTGACCGCGACGGCCCGGAGGTCCGCAGCGGCGACCGCGCTCCCGCCCGTCACCAGCCGGTCGAGCTGGACGGCGCCCGAGGAGAGCTGCGAGACGACGTAGGCGTTCCCGAGCGCGTCGGCGTCGATGGCGCGCACCTGCGCGAAGGCGACACCCGACGGGAGCCCCTCGGCCTGCGTGCTCGTGCCGGGGGCGGAGAGGGGGATGACGTCGACGTTGGTGTCTCCGTTCGTCCCGACCACGTAGAGGAACCCGTTCGACGCGGCCCAGTCCGAAAAGAAGGCCTGACCAGGTGGGTTCGACTCTGCGCCGAAGGTCACGCCGTGGTCGACGCTGGAGCGCACGCGGAACGCTGGGTTGTCGGAGCCGAGCCAGACGGCGCCCGACACGCGGTCCACCATGATGTCGTGGAACGAGTTCGCCTGGGGCACGCGGGTGAACTCGAACGCGCCCACCCCTGATGTGAGGTTGCGGAAGACATCGATGGTGTTCGCCTGCCGGATCGCGGTGACGTAGACGGCGTCCCCAAAGGAGTCGATGCTGAAGCCAACGTTCACCAACCCGGTCGCGAGGGTGACGGGCGCACTCCAGGTCGCGCCATAGTCCGCCGTCTGCGACAGCACCAGGGTCGTGTCGCTCAGCACGGCCACGGCCCAGGCCACCCCTGGCGGCCCGCCCTCGATGGCCAGCTCGATGACGTTGGCAGCGACGACGTTGATCGGGTCTGCATAGGTGACCCCGCGGTCCGTGCTGCTCGCGATGTACGCCGCGCCACCGCACTTCATCGCGACGTAGATGGCGCCTGCGTCGTCGAGGCCGATCTTGCGGCCGGTATTGGAGCTTGCCGAGGTGCAGCTCAGCATGCCGCTGACCACCTGAGCCGCGACCGACGTGAACGGGAACTCGAACTCGCACACACCGCTGCAGCCGTCGCCGTCCATGTCGGACCCGTCGTCACACTGCTCGCCCGTGATGGCATCGATGATGCCGTCGCCGCACTCCTCGAGGCCACGGCAGTCGGCACGGCAGCCATCGCCCGCCAGGACGTTGTCGTCGTCGCACTCCTCGTCGACGTCGAGCAACCCGTCACCACACTCCTCGAGCCCCAGGCAGTCGGCGCGGCAGCCGTCGCCGTCTTCGTTCCCGTCGTCGTCGCACACCTCGCCGTCGTCCAGAACACCGTTGCCGCACAGCAGGGTGCAGGTGGTGCCGTCCCCGCCGTAGCCGACGTTGCAGGTGCACGTGGGCGGCGCGCCGAGGTTGTTCGCGCATGCAGCGTTGAGGTCGCACCCGCCGTTCGCCGTGTCGCACTCGTTCACGTCGTCACAGCCCAGTCCGTCCACGTTCAGCAGGTACCCGCTCCCGCAGCTGCACGTGAACCCGCCCACGTCGTTCGTACACTGCTGCGCGCACCCACCGTTCGCCGTGTCGCACTCGTTCACGTCGTCACAGCCCAGACCGTCCACGTTCAGCGCGTACCCGCTCCCGCAGCTGCACGTGAACCCGCCCGCGTCGTTCGTACACTGCTGCGCGCACCCGCCGTTCGCCGTGTCGCACTCGTTCACGTCGTCGCAGCCCGTGGCGCCGTCGCCCGCGTAGCCGCTCGGGCACGCACCGCACAGCACGTCGTCGTCCTCCATGGTGCACGTGACGAGCGCATCACATCCCCCGTTGTCCACCTCACAGCTGGCGCTCTGGCCAGCATCCATGCCCGCGTCCATGGCGCCGAGGTCGACCCCCTGATCACCGCCGGCGTCCGCGCCACCGTCAACCTGGACGATGATGCCGCCATCGCACCCTGTCCCCAGCGTGGCGCAGGCCAGGAGCACGGCCGAGGCCAGCACGGGAATTCGGGAGAGGGGGATCGCGGGCACTGAACGCATGACACCTCGAGATGGGTTGGGGGAGCGGGAGCAGGCGTGCGCACGCCGAGGTGTGCATTGATTGCACAGTGCCAATTGCGTTTCAATCACATTTTTTCACCAACAACATCTCGGCACGCGGTGTATGGACGCCCTGCCGTGCGTCTGGCAAGCAGGGTAATCGAACCTTCGCGACACAATGATCCGCGGCGCTGGTCTGCCTGGCGCGGGTGCCTGCTGATGTGGGCGTTGTCCGCGGCCGGTTGCGGCTCGGGCGAGTGCGTCGACCTGGACTTCGACGGCTTCGGGCGCCACTGCGGGCAACCCGACTGCGACGATCGCAACGCGGACCGCAACGTGGACTGCGAGGCCATTCCGGCCCCGGACTGTGACGCCGACCCCACGGCCACAGGCTGCCCGTGCGTCGTGCTGGCCAGCCGCGCGTGCTACCTGGGGGATCCGGGCACCGAGGGCGTGGGGCTCTGCCGGGCAGGGACGGCCGTGTGCACCAACGGGTTCTGGGGCGCGTGCCGTGGCTCCGTCGCGCCCGTGGCCGAGGTCTGCGACGGGTACGACCAGGACTGCGACGGGCGCGTGGACGACGGCGTGGGCAGCCCGTGTGGCGGGTGCGACCCGTCCTGCGTGGGGAGCGTGTGGGGCGAGGGCGACGCGCCCTTCGAGGGCGACACGACTTCGGGTACGGCGCTCACGCCCGAGGGCTGGCTGACGCTCGCACGCACACCCGTGAGCTCGGACTCGCTGTTCATCCCCAACACGGGCGACGGGACGGTGACGCGCATCGACGTGTCCTCCGCGCAGGCCGTGGCGCTCTATCCGAGCGGGGGGGCGGACCCTGCGCGCGTGGCGGTGGACTGGCGAGGCGACGCCTTCGTCCTCAACAGCGCGTTCGGTGGGGTCTCCACGCTGCGCAAGATCACCACCGACCCCGCGCGCTGCCTCGACCGGGATACGTCTGGCACCATCGAGACATCGGACGACCCCACGGTCGCCCTGGCGGACGACGAGTGCGTCCTGTTCACCGTGCCCGTGGGCGGCGCGGGCGAGGTCGGGCGGGCGCTGGCGGTCGACGGCGCGCTGACGAACTTCGAGGGAAGTCCCTCGGGCGGCGACGTGTGGGTGGGGTTGTACGAGGCAGAAGCCCTGCTCCACCTCGACGGGGAGACTGGCGCGCTGCGCGAGCGGATCGAGACGCCGGGCTTCAAGCCGTTCGACGCCACCTTCGACCCCTTCGGCACGCTCTACGCCATCTCGCTCGACGGCTATCTCCTCGCGCTGCCGCGAGCCAGGCCGAGCGAGCTCACGCTCGAGGCGGTGCCGCTGACATGCTACCTGCTGCACGCGCTCGCGTCCGACGCGGACGGGCGCCTGTTGATGTCGGGCTTCTCGTGCGACCAGGTCACGCACTTCGACCCGCTCGCGCACGTGTACCGACGCGTTGGAACGGAAGAGAGCCCACGTGGCGTCGCGCTGCTCGGTGAGCAGGCCTGGGTGGCGCACACGGATGGGCGCGCGTCCCAGCTGGGCCTCGACCCGCTGCGGGTCGCCCGCACCGTGGACTTGGGCGGGCCCATCGAGACCAACGGCGCGGCCGCAGACGGTGCGGGCCGCGTGTGGCTCGTGAGCAGCCAGGCGTCCTTCGGTGAGCCACAGGGGGTGGCCACCGCGCTCGACGGCACGACGGGGGCGTTCATCACGAGCGTGCCGCTCGGCACGCTGCCCCGCGCTCAAGGGGACCTCAGCGGAGCACGTCGCTCGGGCGTGTTCGCGCCCCTCGGCGTGGCCCAGCACGTCTTCACTGGCTGCGGCACGGCGGCCACCGAGTGGGAGCGCCTGCACGTCGGCTGGGTCGCCGGGGCCGACGCCACGCTCGAGGTCTGGCTGCGCCACGCCGCCACGGTCGAAGCCCTCCCCTCGGCGACCTTCGAGCGCGTCCTGCTGCTCCCCTCGGACCAGCTGCCGCTGGATCTCGAGTTGCCGATGGGAGGTGCGGTGGAGGTCCGCCTCGAGCTCCGCGCCAACGCGCGCGACGGCGCCGTGCGGGTAGAGCGCGTGGGCGTCGAGTGGTCCTGCGGCGGCTTCGGCTGACCCACGCACGCGCGAGCCGAGCCGGCAGGACACCACGACGTCCCGTCAGGCGGCCTTCTTGCCCTTCGGGTCCTTCTCGGCCTTGCCGCTTCCGTCACCGTCGCCGCTGCCGCCCGCCGAGGCGGACGCAGGCGCGATGCGCGCCGAGACCGCCGCGAGCAGCTTGGCGTGCAGCTCGCTCGACTCGACCAGCGAGGCGCGCGCCTTCTCGCGCCCCTGACCCAGCGACGTGCCTTCGAACGAGAAGTAGGCGCCGTTCTTCTCGACCACGCCCAGCGCCGCGGCCGTGTCCAGCAGGTCGCCCACCGCGTCGATGCCCGTGCCGTAGCGGATGTCGAACTCCACGTTGCGGAACGGCGGCGCGAGCTTGTTCTTCACCACCTTCACGCGCGTGCGGTTGCCGATGACGTCGTCCCCCGCCTTGAGCGAGCCGATGCGCCGCACATCGAGGCGCACCGACGCGTAGTACTTGAGCGCGTTGCCGCCCGTGGTGGTCTCGGGCGAGCCGAACATGACGCCGATCTTCATGCGCAGCTGGTTGATGAACACGATGGTGGTGTCGGTCGCGTGGCACACCCCCGTGATCTTGCGCAGCGCCTGGCTCATGAGGCGCGCCTGCAGGCCCACGTGGTTCTGGCCCATGTCACCCTCGATCTCGGCCTGCGGCACCAACGCCGCCACCGAGTCCACCACCAGGAGGTCCACCGCGCCGCTGCGCACCAGGGTCTCGGCGATGTTGAGCGCCTGCTCGCCGTTGTCCGGCTGGCTCACCAGCAGCGCGTCCACGTCCACGCCCAGCGCCCGCGCGTAGTTGGTGTCGAGCGCGTGCTCCGCGTCGATGAAGGCCGCGACGCCGCCCGCGCGCTGACACTCCGCGATGGCGTGCAGCGTGAGGGTGGTCTTGCCGCTGGCCTCGGGGCCGTAGATCTCCACCACGCGCCCGCGCGGGTAGCCGCCGCTGCCGAGGGCCACGTCGAGCGAGGGGCAGCCCGTGGAGATGCTGGGCACGCTCACCACGGGGCGCTCGCCCAGGCGCATGAGCGAGCCTTTGCCGAACTGCTTCTCCACGTCGCGGAGGGCCTGGTCCAGTGCTTTGAGTCGGTCTTTGAGGGTCATCTTGCTTGGTCTCCTGGTCACGCGCGCGCCGCCCTGTGCGGACACGCCGAGTCTCGTGGGGGTCGCTCACGCTGACGCGCGGCAGAGCCCTCCCCTGCGCCCGCAGATGCGAGCGCTCGTGGCCACCTACGGCGCGCGGCGGTCCAGCCGGCGGTACTGCACGGCCTCCGCCACGTGTGGGGCCTGCACCACGTCCTGCCCTTCGAGGCGCGCGATGGTGTGCGCCACGCGCAGCGCCTTCACGTAGCCGCGCGCCGAGAGCCCCAGCTTGGCCACGGCGCGGTCCAGCAGCTGCACGCCGCGCGCGTCGGTCCGGCGGTGCAGCTCGGCCAGGTCTGCGTGCGGCGCAAGAGCCCCCGCGCGCGCCACCGAGACGCGCTCGCGGATGGTGATGGAGCGCTCGCCGAGCTCGGCTTCACGCAGGTCGCGCGCCCGCACGCGGGGCACATCGACGTGCATGTCGAAGCGGTCCAGCAGCGGCCCCGAGACGCGCGCACGGTAGCGCGCCACCTGCTCCGGGGTGCACGCGCAGACGCGCTCCACGTCGCCCGCGAAGCCACACGGACACGGGTTCATGGCGGCCACCACAAGCGGGTCCGCCGGCATGCTCACCCGGCAGCGGGCGCGCGCGATGCTCACGGCCCCCGACTCCATGGTGGTGCGTAGCGTCTCGATCACGTCGCGCCGGAACTCGGGCAGCTCGTCCAGGAAGAGCACCCCACCATGCGCCAGCGTCACCTCGCCGGGCTGCACCGGGTCGCCCCCGCCGATCAGCGCCGCCGCCGAGGCCGTGTGGTGCGGCGCGCGGAAGGGGCGCCGCACGGCCGCCTGCGACGCGCCCGTGTAGGCGCCCGCCGCGCTCGCCACGGTGGCGATCTCCATGGCCTCCTCGGGGGTGGGCTCGGGCAGCAGCGTCACGAGCCTCCGGGCGAGCATGGTCTTGCCGCCCCCAGGCGGCCCCAGCAGCAGCAGGTTGTGCGTGCCGGCCGCCGCGATCTCGAGCGCGCGCCGCGCCCCGCTCTGGCCGCGCACGTCCGCCATGTCGGCCCCCTCGGGCACCTCACCCTCGGGCAGCAGCGCGCGCGACTCGGCCGTGTGCAGGCTGCGGTGGCCGTTGAGGAAGCCCACCACGTCGCCCAGGCGCTCGGCCACGAACACGTCGATGCCCGTCGCGAGCGAGGCCTCCGCGGCGTTGGCCAAGGGCACGATGGCTCGCCGCAGCCCCCGCTCGCGCGCGCCGCGCAGCTGGCTCAGCACGCCGCGCACCGGCCGGATGGCCCCCGAGAGCGCCAGCTCCCCGAGCAGCAGCGTGCCCCGCAGCGCCTGTGGGTCCACCGCGTCGCAGGCCGCCTGCACCGCCACGGCGATGGCCAGGTCGTAGCCCGCGCCCGTCTTGCGCAGGTCACCCGGCGCGAGGTTGAGCACCAGCGCCCGCGGAGGCAGCTTGAAGCCCACCGCCGTCAGCGCCGACTTCACGCGCACGCGGCTCTCACGCACGCCGCGCTCAGGCAGGCCCACGATGTCGAAGCCTGGCAAGCCCGTGCCGACCTGCACCTCCACCTGGACGGGGTGCGCGTCGATCCCAATCAAGCAACCTGCGTGTGCGATGGCGACCATGCACCCCCCTGTTTCACGCCGCGTGCCACCCTCGCCCCGCGCGCGGCGCCCACGAATCACCACGGATCCGAGCCCCAGACGCGCCTCCTACCCCACGCGCCGCCGCCACCCGGGTGGCGCCCGCCGGCGCTCGCGAGCCCGCTGCACCGGCGGGCGCGGTGCTATGGTCCCGGCACCATGTCGGAGCTGACCCGTCTCGACCCGCTCAAGATCCTGAGCACCGCGGAGCTGCTGGCGCGCCGCATCCACGAGCGCTTCCCGGAGAGCGGGCTGTCACGCGTCAGCCAAGAGCTGGTCACGTTGGCCTCGCACGCCAAGGAGACCAGCGAGTGGATCGAGCGCCCCAACATGAAGCTGCGCGCGCTCAGCGTGGCGGTGGTCACGCTCATCGTGGTCGTCAGCGTTGCGGCCGTGGTGGCCACCGTGCGCGCGGGGCACCAGAGCGCGACCTTCGGGCTGCCCGAGCTGGTGCAGGTGGCGGAGGCCGGCGTGAACGACCTGGTGCTGCTCGGCGCCGCCATCTTCTTCCTCTTCTCGGTGGAGCGCCGCGCCAAGCGCGCCAAGGTGTTCCAGGCCGTGCAGCAGCTGCGGACCCTCGCGCACCTGGTGGACGTCCACCAGCTCACCAAGAACCCCGACGCGCTCGAGGCGGACTACACCAGCACGGAGAGCTCGCCCGTGCGGCGCATGAGCCCCTTCCAGCTCAACCGCTACCTCGACTACTGCACGGAGATGCTCAGCCTCGTCGGGAAGATCGCCGCCCTCTACTGCGAGGGCTTCGACGACGAGGAGGCGGTCGAGGCCGTGACCGACCTCGAGCAGATGACGATCGGCCTGCAACGCAAGATCTGGCAGAAGATCGTAGTCTTGGATCACCACACCACGAGCGAATAGCCCCCCACCCCCCCCAAGGAGCTTATGGCGCACGTCCCCCCCTTCGACATGCCGCGCAGTGAGATCCGCGACACGCTGGACACCATCCGGCACCCGTTCCGCGTCGCCATCGACCGCGCGAAGAACCCGTTCAACATCGGCGCGATCATCCGCACGGCGCACTCCTTCCTGGCGCGCGAGATCATCCTCATCGGCTCCGAGCCCTGGTACCCACGCGCGGCCATGGGCATGCAGCGCTACGAGAACATCGTGGAGATCCCCAGCAGCCAAGCCTTCGTCGACAAGGCGCGGCAGGAGGGCTGGCCCATCGTCGCGTTCGAGAAGGACGCGTCCAACGTGGGGCTGTGGGAGGCCGAGCTGCCCGAGGACGCGGTGCTGGTCTTCGGCAACGAGGACGACGGCTGCGCGCGTGAGGTGCTGGACGCGGCGCAGCAGGTCGTGGCCATCCCCATGTACGGCATCAACCACAGCTACCCGATCGCCGTGTCCGCGGGCATCGGCATGGCCGAGTGGGCGCGGCGCCGCTACCAAAACGGGTGCGTGGTGACGCCCACGGCGCGTGTCACAGCGGGGTGAACGGAAGGGGGCGGGATAGGACTTGCCAAGTCGTCATCCGCCGCTATAGTCCGCGCCGTCCTCCCTTCTGGTGGGTGTAGCTCAGTGGTAGAGCACTGGATTGTGGCTCCGGGTGTCGCGGGTTCAAGTCCCGTCACTCACCCCAGAAACCCGCCGAGACCCCTCGGCAACTTTTCCTTGACATCGCTTAACTTTCGCTTCACGTGGTGGCGCCTCGGCCTTCCCGGAGACCGAGACGCGACCTCGCGATTGCACCCGTAGCTCAGCTGGATAGAGCGTCGGACTTCGAATCCGCAGGTCGTAGGTTCGACTCCTACCGGGTGTGCCCCATCCCTTTCGGGTCATTAGCTCAATCGGTAGAGCAGCGGATTCTTAATCCGTTGGCTCTCGGTTCAAGTCCGAGATGACCCACCCAGCCCCTTGGTGCATTGCACCAAGGGGTTTTCTTCTTCCGTCAGCGGCTACGAAATGCCCGTGCGTCGTGGGCGCGGGCCCTAGCGAGCCCAGACCGCCTCTTCACGTGCCTTGAACCGCCCACCGCCCTCGCTCAGACTTTCGGCATGAGCGCCCCGGGAACGAGAGACCCAAGCACAGCATCCACGTGAACATCCCACTCAGTCACCCCCCGGCGATGCACGTGCGACGACGGCTAGGAATCGGGCTGTCTCTATTCCTTGTCGCGTGTCCGGCGCTTGAAGAGACGCGAGGTGAAAACGGTGTCCTCTCCTTCAGTCGTTTCGACTCGGCTGACTGCCCGTCGCAATGCACCGTGCCTCCTGAGATGCCAACACGTACGACTTGGCACATCGCGGTCCGTTCTGACGACCCATTCGACGGCTCACCTGATGGAGTGGGGGTTACTCTCGGAGACTGGGAGCTTGCCCATTGGTGCCGGTCTGGATCGCGGAGTCAACGGCTAGAAAGTCCTGATGCGATGTGCGGTGGGACAGTCTACTCGGTGCTGACGGTTGACGTTCACTCCGCCGATGAGGCGAGCGCGGCCGAGCTCGCGATTCGAGACCCTGGTGGGGCCGTGATCGATCGAGTGACGTTCGATGTCGTCGTGGAGTAGCAGCGGGGGAGACCCCTCAAGGGGCAACGCGCGTGGCGGTGGCCGTGAGTCCGAACGAGAGCGCCGTGCACTGACCGTCAACCTGCACGTCGTACCGTGCCTCCAGCAGCGGCTCGATGTCGTCGAAGGTGACGTCATCCTGCCGTGTCGCCAGCAGCTCCATGACCGCCGCCTCCAACGACGAGCGTTCGAGCGCGCCGCTGATGACCACGTCCGTGAGTGAGTCCGCCCCGACGATGCCGGTGGCGACGACGTTCGTGAGCGCGAGGGTGAGGTTCACGGTCTCGGTCCCCGTCGCGTAGGGAAGCATCAGCTCCACAGTGGGACGCCGAGCTCGGAAGCGGCCGCTCCCATCCAGGACGCCGAGGAACTGGCCCACCGCGAGAGGATCGCCTTCTTGGTTCTCCCACTGCAGCACGACACAGTTGGTGCCCACACCGACGGACACGAAGAGCTGAAGCCCCTCGCGGATCCCCTCCTGCAGGTCGATCGGGTCGACGACATCCACCGCCAACAGGTCGGTGGCGAGTCCAATGAGAACGTTGTCGACTGAGCCAACGAAGTCCGGCACCCCGCAGCGGTCGCCAGCATGGTCCACGTCGTGTCCGACCACGCTCCCCTCCTCCGCCTGCTCGGGCGTGGGAATGAGCAAGGCGTCCAGTCTGTAGCGCACGCTGTCGCCAACATCGGCCCCGCAGCCGTGAGCGCAGGCAACCCCATCGCCGCCATAGTTGGGCAGGCACGTGCAGGTATAGGCCGCCGCCGTATCCGTGCAGGTCGCGTCCGGCGAGCAGTTGTGCGTGCCCAGGTCGCACTCGTCCGTTTCGACGATCGAGGTGCACGTGCGCCCGTTGCCCGCGTACCCCGTGGGACAGGCGAGGCAGAGCACCTCGCCCGAGCTGCTGGTTTCGCACGGGACCATGGGGGTGATGGAGCAGCCGCCGTTGTTCACGGCGCACGTAGCGCTGGCGGCATGGTCGGCCGTCCCGCTGTCGAGGGACGCCCCTGCGTTCCCACAACCCATCACGACAACACTGGCGCCCACGACCAGACTGAAGAGGGCCTTGTGAATGGTCATGAGTCTCGTCTCCACGCGTCCTCGCCCTCCCAGTCTAGCGCACAGGATGCTCAGTCAAGAGCGCAGCGAGTGAGGCGCGCTGCGGGCCGCGTGGTTTGCTATGGGTCGACCGTCGCGGCGCCCAGCAGGCCGAGCGAGATCCCGGAGCACGCGGGGTCTTCGTCAGGGATGTCCACGTCGCGCAAGCCAGCGACGATGGCGTCCACGGTGGGCTGCAGGTCCGCGTGGTCGAGCTGCCCCAGCAGTACCTGCAGCGCGTTTCTCAAGCGGTAGTGGACGAGGGTGCCGGCCAGGACGAGCTCCGAGATGCCCGCGGGGCCTTGTCGTCCCGAGATCACCGCGTCCCGCAGCGGCAACGCGAGCATGGTGGTTCCTTCGTCAGCGCGGATGGGCACGGCCAAGGCGAGGTGCTCGAACTGCACGCGAAACACCCCGTCGGCCACGGTCGCTCGCGTCGGGCCAGCGAGGACGGAGCCCGCGGCGCTACGCACCGAGACGTCGGTGATGGCGCCGCAGGTACGGACGTCGATGACGACGCCGAGGGAGACGCACTCGCTGTCCCCCTCTCGACACGGGAGGGCGGCGTCCAGCTCGGCGTCGAGGTCGAGCGGCGTCTGATCGCGTAGCTGAGCTTGCAGCTCGACGAACGCGTTGTCGACACCGCCCGGGTAGTCGGCGTGACCGCACGCGTCGTCCACGCCATCGAGGTCCAAGCCTACCGCGCCGACGAGCGCGTCCTCGCGCGACGGAATCATCAGCGACGAGACCCGGTAGCTCAGCACCGGCGTGTCATCCGGGCAACGTGGCGGGCCACAGACGTAGCTGAAGTTCGAAGGCGTCGGCGAGAACGCACCCGAGCCCAGCTCCTGGTGGAGGTTGCACGACTGGTCTGCGGCACAGTCCGCGTTGCTCCGACAGTTCGCCGTGATGCAGTGGAGGTTGCCGGCAAAGGGGACCGTCGGGAGCGAACCGACGATGGGCGCACACGCGTGCCCCGCGAGGCAGTCGTCGTCGGTGAAACACTCGTCGTAGACACAGCCCCGTGAGCTGACCAGGTCTTGATGGCTGTGTGCGCACTGCCCGTTGACACCATCGCGGCAGTCGTCGTCCTCGTCGCAGCTCTCGAACGTCGCGGGCACTGGGGGCCCGAGCTGACCGGCATGGCGGCAGATGGGGTACGCAGGCACTTCATCCCGCACTTGCAACACCGGGCGTGCCTCACAGGTCGGTTCGCAGGATGCATGCGCGTGCTCGCAGCGTCCGCGGCTCTCGTAGAGCGCGTCACAGTCGGACCCCTCGCAGCCGGCGTAGCACCCGCCGTCCAGCACGGGCTCGCATGCATACCCATTCCAGGCGTAGCCCAAGGTCCTGGGCACCTCCGTCCCTCGACAGCGCGCCATGGGCTCGAAGCGCTGACGTACCGCAGGGACCACCGCGCAGTCCGCGGCGGGTGGTTGATCGCAGCCGACCGCGACCATGGACGCCGCGAGCCAAACGAACCCGAGCGCGACCTGGCACACGCCTCTCCTCATTCGTCTCCGCATCCTCACAGCCTATGTGGATCACGACGTCCCAGCCAGGATGGACGAACGGTCACTGGCTCCTTGCTCACGGCAGCGACCGTCCGCGGCATCATCGAAACGATGGATGGGGGTGTGAGGGCTACTCGTTGATCGCCTCGACGCCTTCTGCCGCGAGGCGCGCAAGACCGTCCGTCATTGCCTGGAGCTGTTCGGGCGCGTGCCCCTTCCAGTCGGTGACTTCGCCAGTGACCCGCAGTGGAGCCCGCGACCGGTACGACCTGGTTGGGTTGCCGGGGAACTTCTTGTCCGTGAGGTTCGGGTCATCCTCGACTGGACCCGTGGGTTCGACGATGTAGATGCGACCCCGGCCATCGCCGATCGCCAGCTCGGCGCCCCACGTGGCCGCATCCAGCGTCGCGGTGAAGTAGACGAACGCGGCGCTGTCCCGGTTGCCGTAGTTCGATCGACGACCGGGCTCGACGAGGTCGCCTGGCTTCAAGTCGGCCTTGGTCCCGTGGAGGAAGCCCTCTTCCCCACGGTCGTTGGTCCACACCTTGAACGGCTCGGGGGCAGGAGGCGTCACCATGTCCAACTCACTCATCCAGGATCGGCGGACGCGGAATGACGCCGCGCCCGCCCTACAGCTCCACCGGGACCAGCGCCGGTGAAAAGCTCGTGCAGCCGTACGCGAACAGCTCGTCGCTCTCTAGGTACAAGATGGGCGCGAACGGGGGCGCGGCGGCCTGGCTCTCGACGTCGATGTTGACGAAGGTGGAGCCGTTCTCGCCCACGCAGATGTTGGCGTCGTTGGAGGTCATGGACCCGTCCGCGGCGTTGAACATGGACTCGCCCAGGCCATCATAGAGGACCGCGGCCGGCGTCGCCCCAGCGTACGCGCCCGAGATGAGCGCGCCGAGCTGGCGCACGATGTCGTGGCGCGTCTGCGTGCGGATGTGCGTGTTGTTGCGGACGACGATGTCCGTGACGGCGAAGTTCACGACCGTCCCAGGGGTGGCCCCGGCAGGCAGACCCAGCTCGGCGAAGTCGCCCACGATGTTCGCGGGGGTGAGCTCCCACGCGGCCTCGGACTGCTCGATCAGCAGGCCGCTCGCGATGGCGATGTCCTGCGCGAAGTTGGCGTCGAAGGTGTTGCCCTCGACGATGACCCGGCGCGAGGACGCGATGACGAGCCCGAGGCCCGCCGGCACCAGCGAGACCGTGCCGCCCGGCGAGAAGTTGCGGCCATTGTTTCCTCGCGCGGTGTTGTCGTGGATGTGTACGTCGCGCCCGACGACCGGGTTGCCCGGCAGGTCGTAGACGAGGAAGCCCATGGTGTTGCCCTCGGCGTGGTTCTCGTACACGTCCGCGTACTCGGTGTTCTCGATCTCGAGCCCCGCCACGTTGTTGGTGACGGTGTTCCTGCGCACCACCACGCGATGGCACTGGCCCACGTAGAGACCAGCGTCGGAGGCGTTGACCGCCTCGCTGTCCTCCACCAGCACGTCGAAGCATCGCACGGGATAGATGCCGTACGCACCGTTCGTGCTGCGCCCGGGGTTGGTCCAGCTGGAGCGGATGCGCCGGAAGGTCACACCCGTGCTGGCCTCCACGCGAATGCCGTCCTTTGGCGCGTCGAGCACGTGCAGGTCTTGCACCAGAAAGTCGTCCGAGACCACGTCGATGCCGTTGGACTGCGCGGCGTTCCCGGTGAAGACGAGCACGGTCTCGTCCATACCCTGGCCGACGAGGCGGACGCCATCCGCGTCGCGGATCGTGACCTGGTTGTCCATCATGAAGGTGCCAGGCCCTAGGATGATGGTGGTGTCGTCCTCGAGCGCATTCGCCGCGGCGAGCAAGCCAGCAGCGTCCCCTCCCTCGATCTCGACACAGTTGGCGGTGTCGAAGTCCGAGCAGTTGTTGGTTGCGAATGTCCCGCCATCGTCACCGCAGCCAATGGCTGCGACGCCGAACGCGAAGCATCCCGCCGCGACCTTCGTCACGCGCACGAGTGAGGAGAGGTAGACCATCATGGAGTTTGCCCTGAGCCTTTCTGTGAGCCGTGTCGGATCGCCTGGAATCACCGTGCAACGCCACCGTTCCTGCACGCTGCTCTCCCCGAGATGGTCGCCCGCCCCTGCGAAACACGCAACCGTGGGATCGACGCCTCGAACGTCGTCGCGTCTTGGGGGCAACCACGGGCGCGCCGAGGCATGGCGCCCCCCACGCGCCCATGGCACGACCAGTTCGTGAAGCTCTACATCTTCCCCATCAGCCACTTCAGCGAGAAGGCCCGCTGGGCCTGCGACTACCACGGGCTCGACTACGAGCTGGTCAAGCTGGTGCCCGGGCCGCACATGCTGACGATGAAGCGCCTGGGGGTGCGTCGCACCACGGTGCCGGTGCTCGAGGGCACGGGGCAGACTCCCATCCAGGGCTCGGACCGCATCATCGCGCACCTGGACGAGCGCCACGGCGGCCCCGGGCTCACGCCCCGCGACGCGGGCTGGGAGGACCTGGTGAAGCGCGCGGACCTCGACCTGGGCGAGGGGCTGCGACGCATCTTCTACGCGAGCATGATGACGCGCGACGGCGTCATCCCGCTGTGGGCCGAGGACGGCGCGTGGTGGGCGAAGCCCGTGCTGCACGGCGTGTTCCCGGTGCTCGCGAAGCGCGTGACGCAAGCCTATCGCCTGTATCCAGACGACGTGGCCGTGGCCGAGCAAGCGTTCGAGGCGCTGTGGGTGGAGCTCGAAGCGCAGCTGGGCGACCGCCCCTACCTCTACGAGGACCGCCTGACGCGGGCGGACATCACCGTGGCCAGCCTGCTCTCGCCGCTAGTGGGGCCCGCGCAGCACCCCTTCCCGTGGTCACGCCACGCGCACGTGGACGCGCTGCTGCCGTTCGTGGCGCGCTACCGCGACCGCCCGCTGTGGCGCTACGTGGAGGCGCTGTACGCGCGCGACCGGCACACGGCGCGCTGAGTCGAGCTGGTGGGCGATGGTATGGAGGGCACCTGGCTTCAGCCTGGTGCCCCCCTATCGCCATCAGCGTCACCGGCTGTCCACGCGCGGCGAGACCCACTCGACCACGCGGCACGCCAGCTCGTCGAGCACCACGTCGGCGTCGACGTCGGGCGGGGGCGCGAGCACCAACCGGGTGAGCGCGGCGTCTACCAGCGTCACCACTAGGAACGACACCTCCTCGGCGCGGTCCTGTCGCACGCCGTCGCCTGCCATGCGGTACGCGCCGCGGGCCAGCGTGAGGTGGCGCTCCCAGGCCGCTTCGCGGTGCGGCTCGCGGATGGACGACGGGACCTCGGCGGCGATGGCGCGCAGCAGCCCCTCGCGTGAGCGCAGAGCGGCGAGCAGCGCGGCGAGCCAGCTGCGAATGGCGAAGTCCACGGGCGTACCCACCAGCTCCGCGATGGGGCGCTCGGCGTCGGCCACGAAGCCCTCCGTCGTCTGCCGCACCACCTCGTGGACCACGGCGTCCTTGTCGCCGAAGTATTCGTACAGGGAGCCGATGCTGACGCCGGCCGCCTCCGCGATGTGGTTCGTGGTGACGGCGCCGTAGCCTCGCTCCACCAGAAGCCGAGCACAGGCCTCGACGATGGCGTCGAAGGTCACGCGCGAGCGCGCCTGCCGGGGCAGCTTCTTGGGGCTGAAATCATGGCGCATGCGGGAAACCAGGGTGGTTGTGGACGGTGCGACGAGGAGACGACGCCGGATCCGAGTAAAGCTGAGCCTTTGCTCGGATTATACTCGGACGATGACCGACGACGCTACCCCCACGCCCTCACGCTGGCAGGGCCACCGCCTGTCCGACCCGCCCGCCGGCCACGCGCGCATGTGCCGCCTGCTGGGCGTGCGCATCGACCCGGACGGCCCCGAGGTGGCGCGCGTGCGCAAGGGGCTGATGCGCGGCGACGACGTGGCCGACGCGTTCGTCGCGTGGGCGGCCGAGCAGAAGCCCGGCAAGGGGCGCGAGCTGTTCGAGCGCGCGGTCGAGGGCGGGCTGCGCGCCGTGCCCGACGCCCCCGAGAGCCTGGTGCGCTGGTTCGAGCCGCTCGAGCGCGAGCCCGAGTGGCTGGACCACGACGCGCTGCGGCTGGGCTGCGACACGGCCTGGCGGGCGGGCCCCGCGGGTGGCGACATCCTGAGCGCCATGGCGCTGATGGGCGGCTACCGCAGCAGCGCCGCCGTGAAGCCCCTCTCGATGACGGGGGCGCTCGACCGCATGGTGGTGCGGCGCATCGCAGAGACCTCGCGCTTCGTGATGGACGTCTACCAGTCGCCCTCGATGGGTCGCTTCTCGGCGGGCTTCCGCAGCGCATGCCGCGTGCGGCTGATGCACACCATGGTGCGCCGCTCGCTCGCGTGCCGGGCCGACTGGGACGAGCGCGCCTGGGGCGTGCCCATCAACCAGAGCGACATGGCCGGCACGCACCTCGAGTTCTCGGCCATCTTCATCACCGGGCTGACGGCGCTCGGCTTCCGCTTCACGCGCGCGGAGCGCGACGCGGTGATGCACCTGTGGCGCTACGTGAGCGTGATCATGGGCGTGGACGACGCGCTCTTGGCGCACGACTACCCCGCGGGGCTGCGCCACATGGTGATCCACGCGCTGACCAACCCGCACGCCGACGAGGACAGCCGCGCCCTCGCCCGCGCGCTGCACGAGATGCCGCTGCGCCTGGCCGAGACCCCGCTCGAGCGCGCCCTGGCGCGGGTGCACACGCGCTACCAGACCGCCGTGTCGCGGCTGACGTTGGGGAACGAGGCGGTGGACGACATCGGACTGCCCAAGGCGCCGCTCTACCCGGCGCTGCTCGCGCTGAGCTCGGCGCGCTTCGCCGTCGAGACCGTCCGTCAGCACGTGCCTGCGCTGCACGAGCGCGCCATCCGCCACGGGCGTGCGCTGCAGCTGCGCTCGGTGGCCGACCTGATCGGGGACGAGCGCCTGAAGTACATTCCCTACGGCGAGCGCCACGGCGCCCCCGCTCACAGACGCCCCAACACCGGCGCGGCGTCGGCCGCCTGACCGCACGGAGAGAACGCCCATGCCGAATCCCATCGAGACCAAGAAGGACGTCCCCGCCGCATCCACCAGCGCCACCAAGCCGCTCAGCTTCGCGGAGGCCGTCGCGCGCGGTCGCGTGTCGCAGGAGGAAGCGCTAGCGCTGTTCGACAGCCTGCCCGCCGTCGAGGTGGACTTCATGCTGGGCGCCTGGAAGGGCGCGGGGTTTCCCACGGGGCATCCGCTGGACGGCGTGCTCGAGCGCTACCACTGGCACGGCAAGCGCTTCGACTCGGCCGAGCACGTGCACCCGCTCGTGTTCGCGCGCCGTGATGGGAGCCTCACCCACGTGAACCCGCTCATGACCCTGCCCTCGCTGGGCATGCTGGAGCGCATGCCCGCGCTGAAGTCGGACGCGGCCGGCAGCGCGTTCCGCGCGCTGATCGGGCTGGTCTCCACCAAGCAGTCCGCCGCGCGCCTGCGCGCCACCACCTACCGCGGCGTCACCAGCGCCACCATGCAGTACGACAACCTGCCCATCAACGACGTGTTCCGGAAGGTCGACGAGCGCACCGTGCTGGGGGTGATGGACCTCAAGGGGGTGCGCGCGCCGTTCTTCTTCGTGCTGCGCCGCGAGTGACGTGCAGACCTGCCGCGGCGCATCCCCTGCGCGTTGGAGGGCGCGGGGATGATGCATGGGGCCGCCGCGTCATGGCGCCGAGCCACATGGACGCCTCGATCTGCTAGAGGCGTGTCATCACCTGCTGCGCCAGCGTCCGTAGTGCAGCGCTCAGGTCGCCCGTGTCGGCGCCCGTGCGCGCATGCTGCAAGCTCAGCTGGAGCATGGGGTTGACGCGCACGAACAGGGACTTCAGGTCCGCGACGTTGCCGGAGTAGAGCGCCTGCTGCCCGAGGCCAGGAACCGCCGTGAAGGTCTGCACGGTGTCGGCCCGGCCGACGACGGGCAGCCCCTCTACGCGTGTCGCGAGGGCCCGGTCGAAGCTCGGGTGTCCGTCGCGTCGGCGCTCGACCACGAGCTCGAGCGACACCACCGCGTCCCCGTCGCGCCAGGTGTAGCGGCAGCCCTTCAGGTGCCCGCGCGCGTGCTGCTCTTCGGGTTGAACGTCCGTCGCGTCGAGCGCCACGCCGACCTCGGCGGGGGTGAGCAGCGCACAGCCGGTGAGCGCGTCGAAGTCCGCAGAGGTCGCAGGGACCGCTGGAGCGGCGGGGGCGCCCGGCGGTGCCGCTGCGGGCGACGCGCCAGCTGCGGCGGCTGGCGCGGTGGCGTCCGGCTCGCCGCCACACGCGGTCACGAATACGAGGAAGACATGGAGGGGGATGCGAAGGTCGCGATGCATACTCGCGGCATAGCAGCCCTCGGGGAACTCGCTGCCATGTTCGTCCGCCGATCGCCCGGTGGTCGCCCAGTGTGCTGCGACGTGCGCGGCGCGCGCTGGAGACCTGCGAGCGCCGCGGCCGCCTGCCCGGCCGGGAGCGCCCTCGGTGGACCACCTCCGCGTCCTTGGCCAGCGGAGCAACCCCCTCTGGCCGCCTGCGGCTACTGACCCGCGGGAGCGCGCGGTGCACACTGTGGCCCATGAGCAGCGCCCCCCGTCACCACGTCCACCGTCACCTGCCCGCGGGCCCGCGGGCCCCGCGCCTCAAGCAGCTGCAGTGGCTGGCCGAGGATCCGCACGGACTCTACCGCCGCAACTACGAAGAGTTCGGGCCCATGTTCACCCTGCAGGTCATGGCCTATCCGTGGGTGATCCTGGGTGATGCGGACCTGCTGCGCGAGGTCTTCCGCGGGACCAGCGACGACTTCCACTCGGACGCCGACGGCATCAAGTTCCTGCTGGGGCCCGAGGCGCTGCTGTTCATGAACGGCGCGCAGCACCGCGCCGAGCGCAAGGTCATGCAGCCGCCCTTCAAGAAGACGCGCGTGGACGACTACGCCGCCGGCATGCTGCGCAACGCGAGCGAGGCGGTGGGCACCCTGCGCGCGGGCGAGACGGTGCACGCGCAGCACTTCTTCGCGGACATCACGCTGCGCACGATCATCGAGTGCGTGTTCGGCATCACCGACGAGGCCCGCGCGGCGCGCCTGCACGACCTGTTCGGGTTCAGCATGCGCACCATGCAGCGCCCGGCCGTGGGGGCGCTGTCCATGACGGTCGGTGGGGCCCGCGTGCGCGCGGCGATCAAGGCCGGCACCGACCTCAGCCGCGCCCGGTACGGGAAGCCCGCGCGCCCCGCGCGCACCACCCTCGGCAAGCTGTTCGACGCCCGCCGTGAGGTGCTGGACATCATCGGCATCGAGCTGGCCGCCGCCCGCAAGACCGCCCCGGGCGACCGCTTGGACGTGCTCGCGGAGCTCGTGCACGCCCGCTACGAGGACGGCAGTCAGATGAGCGACGCGGCCATCCTGGACGAGCTCAACATGCTGCTGATCGGCGGGCACGACACCAGCGCCATCACCATGAGCTGGGTGCTCTACTACCTGGCACAGGACCTGAGCGAGGGCGGCAAGGTCACCGCGCGCGTGCGAAACGAGCTTTCAGAGGCGTTTGGTGATGGGCCCGTGGACCCCGCCGCGGTGCACCGCCTGACCTACCTGCAAGCCGTCATCGACGAGGTCTCGCGCCTGCGCCCGGTGGCGAACGCCGTCTCGCGCCGGCTCACGCGGCCCATGGTGCTGGGCGACTTCGCGCTGCCCGAGGGCACGGTGGTGCTGCCCAGCCCGACCATCATGCACTACCGCGAGGACATCTGGCCCGACCCCGAGCGCTTCGACCCGGAGCGCTTCCTCGGGACGCGCCCCTCGCCCTTCCACTTCCTGCCCTTCGGCGGGGGCTCGCGGGCCTGCCTCGGGCGGCCGTTCGCCGCGACGCAGATGCGCGTGGTGCTGGCCGAGGTGCTGCGCCGCGTGGACTTCGCGCGGCTGCCCGGGACCACCACGAAGGACGCCATGAACGGCGTGCTGATCGGCCCCAACGACGCGGTGCCCCTCGCCATCACGAACGTGCGCACCCCCACCCGGGCGCGACGCGCCGCGTGAGCGTGAACACCGCGCGTCGCGCGGCGGCGGTTCCGGCCTGAGCGGCGAGTCGAGCGGGCGCGCCGCGGCCAGGGCCTCACGCCGGGCCTGACAGGACGGGCCCGCCGGGCTACGGTGCCACGTGTCCCTGGGTCCGTCGTTCCACCCGGCGCTGCTGCGAGCGCCCGCGGCCGCGCTGCGAGCCGGTGGAGTGCCCATGCCCACCGAGGGCCTGCTGGCAGAGCTGCTGAGGGGCGGCGGGCCCGAGCGTGTCCCGCTCGACCTCGGCTACGACGCGTGGCGAGAGCTGGAGCGCAGCGCCGGGCGTGACGTGGGGGTGCGCGCCGCGCTCGCCATGGACGAGGGCGCCGTCGACCTGGCGGACTACCTGGTGGGGGCCTGCCACCACCTGGCCGACGCGGTGGGCATCCTGCACGAGCACCACCGCCTGTTCCACGACGTGGCCTACTTCCGCGTGGAGCGCGTGGGCGAGCACGCGCACCTGGTCGTCACGCACGACAGCACGCACGCGCCGCCGCCGTCGATGGTGGAGTGGGCGCTGCTCACGTGGGGCACCGTGCTGCGCGGGCTCATGCCGAGCGTGCACTTCCTCGAGGCTCGCTGCCACCACCGCGCGCCGAGCGAGCCGTCCGAGCTGTTCGCGCGCGTGCCGCTGCCCATGGTGTTCGAGGCGGAGGCCAACGCGGTGGTGGTACCGTGGAGCGACCTGCACGCGGAGAACCCTCGCGCCGACGCGCGGCTGCGAGGGTTGTTATTGGCGCAGGCCGCGCGGCAGGTGAGCGAGCTGCCGCCGCTCGAGGTGGGCTTGGTGGAGCGTGTGCGTCACGAGCTGGCGCGCCGGCTGCGCGACGGAGTCCCCAGCGCCGAGGACGTCGCCCACGCGCTGCACCTGAGCCCGCGCACCCTGCGACGCCGCCTCGAGGCCGAGGGCGCGGCCTTCTCCGAGGTATTGGACGGGCTGCGTCGCGACGAGGCGCGTCGCCTGGTAACCGAGACGGCGCTGAGCTTCGACGCGATCAGCTGCGCCCTGGGCTTCGCGCAGACGGCCAGCTTCCACCGCGCCTTCCGCCGCTGGACGGGCACCACCGCGAGCGCGGCCCGCGAGGGCTAGCCAGAGCGTGTGCCGCGTCAGGGCTCGACCGCACCGGCCGTGCAGCTGGCTGTCGGCCGCGGCATGCCGCGCTGGTCCGTATCTGGGCAGTCCGCGCCGAGGCCGATGGCCACGCTCTCAGCGCCGGGGAGCATGGTGGGCGTGGGCCCACCGTTGTCCTGTAGCGTGCCGAGCATGGCATCCGCGAACGTGATCCCCACCGTGCAGGGGTTGTCTTCGTTCATCGCGGGGCCGTTGCGCAGCATTGGCCACTGCGCGTTGCCCGAGCCGGGCAGCGGAACCGGCGTGACGGGGTTGCCCACCGAGCATGTCATGGGGGTCCACTCGTGGTCGTCGATGTTGTTCCAGAACAGGGTGTTGGTGATGGTGAGGTTCTGCGACTCGGCGCCGTGCGAGACCAGCGCGGCCCCGAAGAAGCCCACGCCGCCCGCCGCCTCGTTCTCCGCGAAGGTGCAGTTCTGGATGGTGCCCTGCCCCGCGAACACCAGCGCGCCGCCCAGCGACTCGTTCGCGACGTTGGCGTGGAAGGTGGTGTTGACGATGCGCACCGTGCTGCCGTGCGGTCCCTGGTCGATGCGCACGGCGCCACCGAGACCATCGCTCGTGTTCTCCGTGAAGGTGGAGTTGAACAGCTCGAACTCCATGTCCTGCATCCAGATGCCGCCCCCGCCGGCCCCCGCGTGGTTGCCGTCGAACAGGCAGCGGTTGAAGGTGCTGAGGCCGCGCTGCAGGTTGGGCGTGCGGCTGACCGTGCCCAGCTCGTTGGCGGTGTTGTCGCGGAAGGTCACACCGCAGAACTCCACGCGGTCCACGTCACCGCCGTCGATGCCCACGGCGCCCGAGTTGCCGCCCGCGCCCCCCTGCAGCGCGTGGTTGAACACGGGGCAACCAGTGGCGCCGCCGAAGTTCTGGCCCACGCCCGTGGCGGCGTTGCCCTCGAAGAGCGTGTTGACGAAGACGCCATCCGTCTGGAGCAGGCCCACGGCGCCGCCGTTCGAGCCCTCGTTCCCGATGAACGAGCTGCCCACGACGATGACCTCCAGCGCGCCCGCAGCGTAGATGGCCCCGCCGCCCGTGTCGGGCCCGGTGGGCGCCGCGTGGTTGTTGCGGAACACGCAGTCGACCACGTGCAGGCGACCGTCGCGCATGCGGATGGCCCCACCCTCGCCGTCCTTGTAGCCCCACGCGCAGACGGAGTCGCCCCCGGGCTGTGGAGTGAAGTCGGACGCTGGAGCGCTCGCGTTCTGCAGCGTCAGCCGCTGCAACACCACGAGCGTGTTCGTGGCGCGGTAGTTGGGCGACTCGTACTCGAAGATGCGGTTGTTGCCGCCCCCGTCGAGCGTGATGACGCCGCCCCCATCCACCACGGTGTCCGCGTCGATGCGCAGCGTCAGCGCGTCGGTCACGGCGATGGTGTGGTCCGCGTCACCGCAGTCGAACGTGATCACGCCCCCCTGCGCCACCGCGTCGGCCAGCTCTGCGTGGGTGCAGCTGCCCGGCGTGCCGGTGCCCACGACGTGGTCCGGGGTGCTGGTGTCGGTCAGCGCGATGGGCGGGGTGCAGGTGGACGGCGGCGGGTCGATCGGACCGCCACCCATGCACATCGACGCGCTGCACGTCTGGTCTGCGCCGCACGCGTTGTCGCAGCGACCGCAGTGCGCCTCGCTCGTGCGCGTGTTGACGCACACCCCGCCGCACTCCATCTGGGAGCCGCTGCAGCCCCCGGGCATGTCGGAGCCACCACCGCAGCCCAGCACGAGCAGCGCCGCCGAGAGGGACACGACACAGCCGGAGAGACAAAAATGTGCACGCATGTCGAGATGCTAATCGCCCTTGCCACAGGCGACCACGGTCCCGAAGGAGGGACAGCGCGAGCCTCCCAGGGGTTGCACCTCCGCGCGATGAATGCGACCCCAACGCACGACATGTTTGCTCCCTCGCGCTTCCTCCGCGTGGCCGCCGTTTGTCTGGCCGCGTCCATCCTGTCCCTGCTCGCCGCGCCCCGCGCCTCCGCCGAACCGAACAGCGCCGACTGCAGCACCCCGCGCCGCGCGGTCGAGACCTGGCTGGACAACGCGCACGACAACCCGTCCATCGCTGGCGCGTGCTTCGAGTTCACCGGCACCGGCTTCGACAGCGTGGAAGAGCGCCAGTTGGCCGTACGCCACCTGCTCGCAGTGTTCGATCAGCGCGGCTACTACGTCTACCCCGACACCATCCCGGACACGGCGGACATCGAGGGCACGACGCAGGTCGCGCCCGTGCGTCGCTTCGAGGAGGTGTTCGTGCAGCGGGACGCGGTGGGCTGGCGCTTCCCGGCCGCGGTCGTGCGCCAGATTCCCACCTGGTACGGCGAGACCTTCGACGTAGACGTCGAGTCGCTGGTGGGCGAGCTGCCCGAGTGGACCAAGGCGGAGCTGCTGGCGGGGGTGATGCTCTGGCAGCTGTTGTTTCTCGCGCTCGCCATCCTGCTCGGGCTCGTCACGCGCTCCGTGGTGGCGCACCTCGTGGGGAACTACGGGGGCAAGCTCATCACGCGCGCGGGTGAAGCGGCCGACGCCCAGACCGTCGCGCGCGCCGCGCACCCCGTGGGGACGCTCGCCATGGTGGGCGTGCTCTGGTACGCGCTCCCGTTGCTGCGCTTGAGCGTGCGGCTGAATCAGATCGGGACCATCGCGCTGCGCGTCATGATGGCCGGCGCGGGCGTGCTGCTGCTCTACCGCTTGGTAGACCTCGCCAGCGACGTGTTCGGGCGCCGCGCCGAGCAGACCGAGACCAAGCTGGACGACCAGCTGGTGCCGCTCGTGCGCAAGGCCTCCAAGGTCTTCGTGGTGTGCGTGGGCGTCATCTTCGTGCTGCAGAACATGGACGTGGACGTGGGCTCCCTGCTCGCGGGCGCCTCGCTCGGCGGCCTGGCGTTCACCCTCGCCGCGCGCGACACGGTCGCGAACCTCTTCGGCAGCATCAGCATCTTCGCGGACCGCCCGTTCCAGGTGGGCGACTGGGTGGTCATCGAGGGGCACGAGGGCGTGGTCGAGGAGGTCGGCATGCGCAGCACGCGCATCCGCACGTTCTACTCGTCGCTGGTGACCATCCCGAACTCGGTCGTGGCCAACGCCGCCGTGGACAACTACGGCATGCGCGAGTTCCGGCGCTGCACGGTGACGCTGGGCGTGACGTACAGCACCACCCCCGCCCAGATGCGCGCCTTCGTGGAGGGCATCCGCGCCATCCTGCAAGCCAACCCGAAGGTGCGGCAGGACGCCTACGAGGTGTGCTTCCGCAACTTCGGCGCGAGCGGGCTCGAGGTGCTGCTCTACTTCTTCTTCAAGACCGACACGTGGAGCGACGAGCTCGCCCAGCGCGAGAACATCTTCCTCGAGGTGCTGCGGCTGGCCGAGGCGCTGGACGTGCAGTTCGCCTTCCCGACGCAGACGCTGCACATCGAGTCCCAGGTCACGCGCGAGCCTCGCTCGCCCAAGCGGGACCTCGACGAGGCCGCGCTGGCGAGCGTGGTCACGTCCTTCGGCCCCGGTGGGAGCGCCAGTCGCCCCACGCCACAGCATCTGACCAGCGGCTACCTGCCGCGCACGAACCCGCTGGGCACCACCGAGGTGGACAACTGACACGCCCCGTCACCGCGGGGCAGCCGTGTGGCGAGCCACGCCTCGTCGCCGTCGCCGCGGCGCTGCGATCCCACGCCTCGCGTTCGCTCAGGGCCGGGGCAGCTGCGTCGCGAGCCACGCCTCCGCGTCCTCGAGGGTGGAGAACACCTTCTCCGGGTAGTCCGTGGGCTTCAGCCAGTGCAGCGCCGTCACGATACCGGCCAACACCATGTTGCTGACGACGATGGCCGACCCAGCGCAGTTGCGCGCGGCGTCGGCGGCGGTGGGCAGCGACGCGTCCGCCAGCAGCTTGCGTTGCTGCGCCCCGAGCGGCTTGGCGGCGCGGGCGTCGAACAGCAGCGTGTAGCGCACCCCCCGCTGCGCGATGGCCCCGAGCTGCTCCACCGAGCGCAGCAACGCCTCGTCCGGGACCGGGACGTCGGCGACGTGGATGCGCACGAACGGCCACTCTCTCTCGTCGATCGTGAAGTACGCGGTCATGACGGGGCCCTTCTGCGCCCACCCAGGCAGCCAGCATCCATAGCCGTCGACCGTAGCAGGCCGCGTGGTCGCAGGCCGGTGGAACTTCGGGCGCGCCTCGTTGTCGGACGAGGTGATGCCAGCCACACGCCCTTCGCCGTCCTCGCCGCGAGGCGAGTCCCTTCCCCACCCGACCATCGGTGACGCCCCGAGCATTGCCATCCCGGAGGACGACGCACCGAGGCGCGTGTGCGCCCACGTGGCCTACGCGGTGGGCGAGCGTGTGCTGCAGTCCATGCGGGTCCCCGCCGGAGCCACCCTGCGCGTCGGCAGCTCGGAGCTGAACGAGCTCGTGCTGTGTGACGCGCAGCTCGGCGAGACGCACACGCTGCTCGCAGAAGGCGCAGAAGGCTGGCAGCTGCACATCCCGCGCGGGCTGAGCGCACGGGCACGCCTCGGCGGACAGCACGGGTCGCTCCCCGAGCACCTCGCGGCCGGTCGCGCCAGAGAAGACGGAGACCACCTGCTCGTGCCCCTCGCCACCCGCGCACCGGGCGACGCGCGGAGAGCTCACGCGTGGCCCAGTGTGGTGCTGGAGCTCGGTACGGGGCGGCTGTTGATCGCCCTGGAGGAGCGGTCCATCGCGCGCGTCGCGCCCCTCCCGCGCGCGCTGCAGGCCAGCGTGCGACAGCAGGTGGACTACCGCTTCGCGGGGACGCTCACCGCGGTGATGCTGGTGTTCTTCGGGCTGGGGCTGGCGGCCGAGTCCGCCGACCCGCTGCTGGACACCACCCCGCCCGCCAGCGTGCTCGCGTTCCGACCGCTGTACACGGAGCCCCTGCCCCCTGTCCCGGAGCTGCCCACGGAGCCGACGACCAGCACGGAGCTGGCAGACGGTACCGACACACGCCCCAGAAACCCGCGGCCGGGCCCCACACGCGACGCCACCAGCGATCGTAGTCCGCGCGGGAACGGCGACGCGCCGCGCATGACCGCCGAAGAAGCGCGCACACAGACCCAGGAGCTGCTCGGCAGCATCGGCTCCCTGGGCCTCGAGGACCGCTTGCGCGGTGGCGCCGTGGTCAGCTCCAGGTCGCTGATGGACGACGTGCGCGAGGGCACGCCCGGAACGGGGCCGCGCCCAGGGGCGCTCCAGGCGCGCGAGGGCCGCGACACCTCGGGGGACCCGCTTGGTTCGCTGGACCCCGTGGGGACCACGCGCGCGGTCACGGAGGGTGGCCCGCTGACGGAGCGCACGCCCCCGCGGGTACGCCTGACACCCACCGGACCGCGCCCCGGCCCCCACATGCCCCAGGACCCTGTCACGCGCGCCATGCGCGGGCGTATCGCGGCGATCCGGCGCTGCTACGAGCGCACCCTGGTGAGCAACCCCGCTGCGCGCGGCCGCGTCGTCGTGAGCTTCCGCGTGGAGACCTCGGGCGTGTTCAGCGGCGTCAGCGTCACCGAGAACGGCACGGGCGACGCAGGCCTTGCCACCTGCATGACCGAGATCATCCGAAACGTGCGCGTCTACCCAGGGCCCGAGGGGGGCGCCGCCACCTTCCGCTACCCGTTCGTGTTCGAGCCTGGCTGAGTCACCCGTGGGGTACAGTGGGCGCATGACCCCTACGTCGCGCGCCCTCCTCTCCGCTTGCTTGCTCGCGGGCATGCTCAGCTGGCTCCACCGCGCACCCCCGAGCGCCACCGCCCAGCCCCGCGCGACGACGTGCCCGGCGGGAGCGGTTCGCGACGCAGGAGGACACTGCGTGGGCGCGCACAGCTGCCCCTCCGGCATGGTCCCCATCCCCGCTGGCGAGTTCCAGATGGGTGTCCCTTCCGCCACCGACGACCGCGGGCCCGCGCACACGGAGGCGGTGGCCGCGTTCTGCATCGACCGCCTCGAGGTGACCACGGCTGACTACCGCGCGTGCGTCGCGCGCGGGGGCTGCACGCCTACAGGCGGGAGCAGCACCTGCAACGAGCCAGGCACGGAGCGCGGGCAACACCCCATCAACTGCGTCTCGCATCCACAAGCCGAGGCCTACTGCCGGCAGCGCGGCGCGCGGCTCCCGACCGAGGCCGAGTGGGAGTACGCCGCGCGCGGCACGGACGGGCGACGGTACCCGTGGGGCAACGCGCCCCCGACGCGGTCACGCGCGTGGAGCTCGCTCGGCGGACGACTTCAGACACACACGGCACCAGTCGGGCAGCGGCGCGCTGGGGCCAGCCCCTTCGGCGTCCAGGACATGGCCGGCAACGTCTGTGAGCTGGTGGCGGGGCTGTGGAGCCCGCGCTACGGGCAACCCCCTGGCGACAACCCGAACACCCAGTACCACGTGTGCCGCGGTGGCTCGCTGAACAACCGGGACCGGCAGTCGCTCGAGGCGACGTTTCGACGCCACGGCTACAACGGGGACAGCACCGACGAGCTGACTGGGGTACGCTGCGCCGCGAACGTGCGCGCTCCCTGAGCGACCCAACACGGAGGAGGAGAGAATGTCCGCGACCCACTACAAGGCCCCCCAGACGATCGCCCCGCTGGGCATCGTGTTCGGAGGCGTCGCCGCGCTCCTCGGCGCGTTCGTGCTGGCCCCCATCTACGCGCTCGCCATCGCGTACATCCCCATCGTGTACCTCAACGCGCTGCTCACCGCGGGCTTCGGAGGACTGACGGGGTTCGGTGTGGTGATGGCCCTGCGCGCGGGGCACTTCCAGAACGCGGCGCTCAGCTACGTGTTGGGGTTCGGCGCGCTGCTGTTCGCGTACTGGATGCACTGGATCGCGTGGGTGGCGGTGCTCGAGTGGCGCGCCGACATGCCGGTCGAAGTGCTGCCGCTGCTGCTCCCGCCCGTCCTGATGGAGATCGTCGGACTCGTCTACGAGCAAGGTACCTGGTCGGTGCGCAGCAGTGACCCCGTCAGCGGGGGCGTGCTGGGCCTGGTGTGGGCCATCGAGGCGCTGATCTTCTTCGGCGCGGGGTTCGTGGGCATCGTCGGGGTGGTCGGGTCGGGTACCTATTGCGAGCGCTGCAGAGCCTGGTGCGACGTGGTGGGGACGCGCCTGCTCGCCCACGACGACAGCGGCACCCTGCCCGACGCGGTCAACCAGCGGCAGGACTGGGCTGCGCTGGTGCGCGCGGAGCCCGAGCCCGGGGCCGCCATGTACCACACGGTCGAGGTCAGCCAGTGTCCGCGCTGCAGAGAGACGAGCACGCTCACGCTGTCGACGGTCACCATCTCGCACGACAGCAAAGGCAACGAACAGCGGAACACGAAGGTGGACGCCGACCGCGTGTTCATCAGCGCGGCCGACGCCGCCCGGCTGCTTGGGTGACGTGGAGGTGCACGGAGTGTCCACGAGCCGGACATTCCATGCACGGGCGGATCGCGCGCTGACGCGGGCCAGCTGCCGATGAGCGCCGCGCCAAGGCGTGGCACGAAGCTCGCTAGGTCGTGCGAGCATGTCCGCCATGTCGACCACCCCTGCGTCTCAGCTGTTGCTCCGCCGTGACTTCGCGGCGTTCTTCACCACCCAGCTGCTGGGCGCCTTCAACGACAACCTCTTCAAGAACGCGCTGGTCATCTGGATCAGCAGCACGCAGGCCAGCGCCTTCGGGCTGACGCCCGCCATGATGATCACCCTCTGCACGGGGGTCTTCATCCTCCCGTTCTTCCTGTTCTCCGCCACCGCCGGACAGCTGTCCGACCGCTACGAGAAGACTCCCATCCTGCGCGTGGTGAAGGGGGCCGAGATCCTGATCATGGGCGTGGCCGCCGTCGCGTTCCTGCAGGGGAACCTCACGGTGCTGCTGGGTACGCTCTTCTGCATGGGCGCGCAGTCCGCCTTCGTCGGGCCCGTGAAGTACAGCATCCTGCCGCAGCTACTCGGCGCGGACGAGCTGGTGGCGGGCAACGCGCTGGTGGAGACGGGCACGTTCCTCGCCATCCTGCTCGGCACCATCGCGGGCGGCGTGCTCATCCTGATGGACAACGGCCCCGCGCTGGTCGCCGTGGGCGTGTGCGCGACGGCGCTGCTCGGGTTCGCGGGCAGCTACCTGGTGCCTCGCCTCGCGCCCGGCTCGTCCGCCGTGCAGGTCAGCAAGAACCCCATCACGCCCACGCTCGAGATCCTGCGCATCACGGCGCGTCAGCGCCCGGTGTTCCTGAGCGTGCTCGGCATCTCGTGGTTCTGGCTGTTCGGCGCCGTGCTGCTGTCCCTGTTCCCCGTGTACGCGCGCGAGACCCTGCGCGCCAGCGACCACGTCGTGACCCTGTTCCTCGCCTTCTTCTGCGTCGGTATCGCGCTCGGGTCCATGCTCACGGAGAAGATCTCGGGCGCCAACCTGGAGCTCGGCCTGGTGCCCTTCGGCTCCATCGGCATGACCCTCTTCACGCTCGACCTGTTCCTGGTGGGCGCACCTGGGTCGGCCCCGGCGGAGCTCTACTCCGTGTCCCAGTTCCTCGCGCTGCCCCACACGCCGCGCGTCCTGGTGGACCTCTTCGGCATCTCGGTCTTCGGCGGCTTCTTCACCGTGCCGCTCTACACGCTGCTGCAGCAGCGCAGCGCGGACGACGAGCGCTCGCGCGTCATCGCGGGCAACAACATCCTCAACGCCGTGTTCATGGTGGCGGGCGCGGGCATGCTGGCGGGGCTGTTTGCGGCGGGCATGGCCATCCACCAGGTGTTCCTGGTGTTGGCGGTGCTCAGCGCCGGGGTGGCCGTCTACCTCTACTCGTTCATGCCCGAGTTCCTGCTGCGCTTCTACGCGTTCCTGCTCAGTCGCGTGATGTACCGGCTCACGGTCACGGGGCACCACCACATCCCGGAGACGGGCCCCGTGGTGCTCGTCGCGAACCACGTCGCGTTCAACGACTGGCTCATCGTCGGCGGCTCCGTGCGGCGCCCCGCGCGCTTCGTGATGGACCACCGCATCTCGCAGACCCCGGTGGTGTCGCGCCTGTTCCGCTCGGCCAAGGTCATCCCCATCGCGCCTGCGCACGAGAACGAAGAGGTCATGGAGCAGGCCTTCGCGAAGATCCGGGAGGAGCTGCAGAACGGCGAGGTGGTGTGCATCTTCCCCGAAGGGAAGCTCACCAGCACGGGCGAGATGAACCCGTTCAAGGCCGGCATCGAGCGCATCATCGCGGAGACTCCCGTGCCCGTCGTCCCCATGGCTCTCGGCGGCCTGTGGGGCAGCATGTTCAGCCGCAAGGACGGCCCCGCGCTGAGCAAGCCCCCCTCGCGCTTCCGCGCGAAGATCACGCTCGACATCGGCGCGCCCATCCCGCCGGAGCAGGTGAGCGCGCAGCTGCTCGAGGACACGGTGCGGGGCATGCTGCGCAGCTGAAGCCGCGCGCCTGCACACGCCACGAGTGACACGCTTGCTCGTCGTCGCCAGGCGCCCTACCTTTCACTCGTTGGACCATGTTTTTCCATGGACCACGGAGGAGCTGGCATGAGCGACCAGTCACAGATCTCGGCGACCATCTCGGCGACCACCAAGGAAAAGCTCGATCGGTTCACCGAGAGCCGCGGGCTCAAGAAGAACTTCGTCGTGGAGCAGGCGCTTCTGTATTTCATGGAGGCCCGGCGCGAGCTGCCCGACGAGGCGCTGACCCCGGCGCGTCTCGTGCTCGACGCGAAGGCGTTCGATCAGCTCGCGGCCCGGCTCGCGCGCCCGCTCCCTCCCACCGACGAGCTGCGTGAGCTGATGCGTGGCCACGGCCGTTGACATCCGCCCCCTCGCCAAGGGGGATGATCGAACGCAGTTCTCGTGTGGCCAGCCCGACCTCGACCGCTTCTTCGAACACTACGCCGGACAGAACCAGTTCAAGCTCCACCTGTCGGTCACCTACGTCGCGACGTTGCACGCACGCATCGTCGGCTTCGCCACCGTCTCTCCCACCACGATCGAGCGTGAGACCGTCCCGAGCGCGCGCCTCCGGAAGCGACTACCCGCGTACCCCTTGCCGGCGCTGCGCCTCGCCCGGCTCGGTGTCGACCTCCGCGCCCAGGGCGCGGGCATCGGGAGGGCGCTGCTCGCACACGTCCTGTCGCTGGCGCTGGACCAGCGCGAGCGGCTCGGCTGCGTGGGCGTGGTGGTCGACGCCAAGGCAGACGCCATCCCGTTCTACCTCTCGCTGGGCTTCTCCACGCTCGATGGCGTGCGCGAGGGGCTGCTCGCGTCGGAGGCGCAGCCGCTGTTCCTGGACATCGCGACCATCGCTGCGAGCGTCAGCCCTGCGCGATGACGTGCGCGACACACGCATCGTTGGTCGCCGCGAGCGTCAGCCCTGCGCGATGACGCGCGCGACGCGCATTCCGTCGAGCGCCGCGCTGACGATGCCGCCCGCGAAGCCGCCGCCCTCGCCGCACGGGTAGAGCCCCGCGACGTCCGGGGACTGAAGCGTGTCGGGGTCACGCGGGATGCGCACCGGCGAGCTGGTGCGGGACTCCACGCCGACGAGCACCGCCTCGTTGCCGCCGTAACCGGGCATGCGCCGCTCGAACACACCGAGCGCGGTGCGCAAACGGGAGGCGAGGGGCACACCCGAGGCGTCCAGCACGGGCGCGATGTCGGTCGCGAAGAAGCCGGGCTGATAGCTGCCCTTGGGGACGGTGCTGCTGCTGCGGCCCACGCGGAAGTCCGACGCGCGCGTGGCTGGAGCCACCAGGCCGCCGCCCCCCGCTTGAAACGCCGCCTCCTCGATGACGCGCTGGAAGGCCACGCCCCCCATCGGCCCCTTGAAGCCGGCGCGCTCCCAGTCGCTGGGCTCCACCGCCACCACCAGCCCCGAGTTGGCGAAGGGCGAGTCACGCCGGCTCAGGCTCATGCCGTTCACCACCTGCCCGCCCGCCTCGGTGGCCGCCGGCACGATGAACCCGCCCGGGCACATGCAGAACGAGAACACGCCGCGCTGGTCCACCGTCTCGGCGACGCGGTAGTAGGCGGCCGGGAGCGCAGGGTGACCCGCGGAGCGCCCGTACTGCTGTTGGTTGATCATCGGCTGCGGGTGCTCGATGCGCACCCCTAACGCGAACGGCTTGGGCACGAGCTGCACGCCCTGCTCGTCCAGCATGGTGTAGATGTCGCGCGCCGAGTGCCCGGTCGCCAGCACCACGGCGGCGCACGGGAGCACCTCGCCGTCGCTCAGGCGCACCCCCCGCACGTGCCGTGCCGGGTCGATGTCGAGGCCCGCAACGCGCGCGCCGAAGCGGAACACCACGCCCAGCCCCTCGAGCCGCTCGCGCAGGGCGGTGATGACCTTGGGCAGCTTGTTGCTGCCGATGTGGGGGCGCGCGTCGGTCAGGATCACGTCGGGCGCACCGTGCAGCGTCAGCGTCTCCAGCACGTCGCGGATGGCCGCCTTCTCGCCCGTGCGGGTGTAGAGCTTGCCGTCACTGTACGTGCCGGCGCCGCCCTCGCCGAAGCAGTAGTTGCTGTCGTCGTCGACGCGGCCCTCGCGGTTGAGCAGCGCCAAGTCACGTCGGCGCGGCTGCACGGGCTTGCCCCGGTCGACCACCACCGAGGCCACCCCGTGCCGCGCGAGCTCGTAGGCGCAGAACAGGCCGGCCGGACCGTCGCCCACGATGACCACGGGCGCGCCACCCACGAGCGCGCGCGCTTCGACCGGCAGGGGAGCGCCGAGGTCCTGCGCAGGAGGGGCACCGAGCGTCACCTCGAGCTTGAAGCGCACGTTGTGGCGGCGCGCGTCGATGCTGCGGCGCACCAGCGTCAGCTCGGGCAGCTCGTCGGCGGGGCGCTTCAGCGCGCGCGCGGTGGCCTCCCGGAGCGCCGCGGGATCCTGCGCGTCGTCGAGCCCCAGCGTGAGCTCCACCGAAGCGGGCAGCCCACCGGCGCCCACGACGGGACGCGCGGCGGCAGGCCTCCGGGCGGGCTTCGGACGTGGGGGACGGTTCCGCGGTGGCATGAGACAGGGCCGAGCATGAAGATCCGCGCGCGACACGCAAGCCGGACGGGGCGAACCGCGCGTGCGCAGCGCTTCTACGAGCGCGCGGGGTTCACGCTCGAGGGCGAGCCTTTCGTGGAGGACGGCCTCCCCCAACGGGCCATGCGGCGCGTGTCACGGCCGGAGGACGACGACCAGCCCGCCTGATGCCCCGAGCGTCACTTGCAGGCTGTCGGCCGACGTCACGCTCGACGTGCTCTGCGTAAACGCGTCGGGGGTCGCTCCCTGCCCGATGACCTCCATCTGGAAGCTCCCCGCCCCCAGGAAGTCGAGCGGGACGCTCAGGTCCACGCTGTCCTCCGTGCCCGTGATCGCCGCGACGTACCAGGTGTCCCCCTTGCGGCGCGCCAACACGGCGTGCGTGCGCGGGTCCCCCGAGAGCAGGCGCGTCTCGTCCCACGTGGCGGGCACGTCGCGCATGAACGCGCCCACGTACGGGTACGCCGCGAACACGGCGCGGTACCCCTCGGCCGGGTCCGCGTCCGCACGCCCGCCGAAGTGCGTGATGCCGGACTCGAACAGCACGGCCTGCGCCAGGCTGCACACATAGGGCAGCCCCACGTCGGCCAGAGCCTCCTGGAACACCACGGGCGTGTAGTCCATGGAGCCGACCACGTTGCGCGCGAACACGTACATGAGGTGCAGATCGGGGTCGGCGCTGGCGATGGGGAAGCGGTGGGACTCGGCCCCACGCACCGCCTCGGTCGTCATCAGGTGCGGGAAGGTGCGCTGCCAGCCGCGCGGCAGCGTGGCCCCGTGGAAGTTCACCATGATGTGGTGCGCGGCGGCGTCCTCGAGGATGCCGAGGTACTGCTGGATGCGGTCCTGCTTGTCGCTCTCGAAGAAGTCGATCTTGATGCCGGCGACCCCCCACTCCTCGAGCTGCGCCATCTCGGCGCGGCGGATCTCGGGGTCCAGCATGCGGTCGCGCGGCGGCTCGGGGCTCGCGTTGTGGGGTCCGCCCGAGTTGTACCAGAGGTGGACGCTGACCCCGAGCGCGGCGGCGTCCTCGACCAGCTGCGGGATGGCGTTCTCGAACTCCTGCCAGTGCGCGTCGATCAGCAGGTGCTCCCAGCCGAACTCCGCGGCGCTGGCCAGGTACTCGCGCTGCAGCGCCTCGTCCCCCGTGTCCTGCGTGAGCCACGACCACGCCGCACGCCCCGGCCGCACCCAGCTCGTGTCCGTGAGTGTGCTGGGTGGGCTCAAGTCGTCGACCAACGTCGACTCGACCACCGTGTGCAGGTCGCCTGCGATCAGCACGCGCCAGGGCGTGGTCATCGGCAGGGTCGCGGTTGGCTGTACCTCCCCCACGCGCGCCCCCTCGCGCGCGTTCGGGAAGATCATGCTGTACAGGTTGTTCGGCACCGTGCGGTCGAGGCGCGAAGCGCAGTAGCTCCCGTCGAGGTCCGCCTCGGTCAGCAGTACCCAGCCGGCTCCGTCCGGGCTCTCGAAGAGGGCAGGGAAGGCCCAACCCGACGCGCTGGTGCCATCGCCCACCGTCACCTCCTGGAACGGCTGCTCATACACGCCCATGAACAGCACACCGTTCAGGTCGTAGGGCATCATGAAGCCCGCCCCGCCGCCCGGCATCTGGAAGCCCGTGTGCTCGGCCTGGACCGTGACGGCCCCCTCCCCCAGCAGGCGATAACGAAACGCGGCGCCATCGTCCTGCGCGCGCACCACCAGCTCCATCACGGCGCCCCGCGGGTTGCGGAAGCGCAGCGTCTGCTGGTTCGCCTGCGCGTGGCGCGCGAGCCGCTTACCGACGAGGGTCGTGTAGCTGTCGTCCACTGTCTCCGCCTGGTCCGACACGAAGCGCAGGCCATCGACGAACGACTGCTCCGTGGTCTCGAGGCCGAGGGGGCTCTCGGACACCAGCGTCTGCTCACCGCGCAAGAGCGTGAACGTCAGGTGGTCCGCCGCGCGCCCATCCGCCGTGGCCTCGGCCTGCAGCGTGACGCGGAGCTCCAACGACCCATCGGGCGATCGCGTCGACCACTCGCGCGGGCTGGCCGGACCGCCGCAGCTGGGCATGGTCAAGAGACCGAGGGTGAGGAGCAGACCGCGCGACACGCGCGCGGCGCGCGCCTCGAACAGAGGGCGGAATCGTACCATGACGCGACGCTCTCACAGCCACGCCGCCGTGTCTGCGGGTATCGCGAGCGCGGCGGCGGCGTGACGTAACGGCGCGAGCGACTACACTACCAAGCTGTCAGATGAAGGTGACCGGCCGACCCCGTCAGTTCGACGAGAACGAGGCGCTCGAGCGCGCGCTCGAGGTGTTCTCGGAGCGTGGCTATGCGGCCACCAGCATGGCCGATCTGGTCGAGCGCACGGGCGTGTCCAAGCAGAGCCTGTACAACACCTTCGGTGACAAGCGGAGCCTCTTCCTCGCCGCGCTGGACCGCTACTGCGAGCGCACCGACGCAGGGCTGGCCGGCGAGCTCGCGCGCGAAGAGGTCGACGCGTGCGCCCTGCGCGGCCTCTACCGCAAGCTGGCCAAGGCCATCGCGGGCAAGAACCAGAACGCGTGCCTGGTGGCCACGACCTCCATGGAGGTGGGCGCGACCGACTGCGAGATCGCGGCCCGCCTGCGCGCTCACATGGAGCGCACGCGCGGTCGCTTCGAGGCCGCCATCGAGCGCTGCGTCGCGTCGGGCGACCTGACCCGCGTGAAGAGCCCCCGCGCCGTGGCCGGCCACCTCACCAACACGCTCAACGGGCTGGGTGTGCTGCGTGGCGGGGGCGCCACCGACGAAGAGCTGGAGGAGGTCGTCGACGTGGCCCTCTCCGTGCTCGAGTAGCGGTCTCGCGCCGTCCTGCGTGCGGCGGGAACGGCCGTGGATTGGGGGCACCCCGGCCTTCAGGGGCTGTCTCAGAGACACCGCCAGTCCCCATTTATGCGCACGCCGGACTAAAGTACTAAAGTCCGGGGCAGCATCCTTCCGAGCGCCCGGCTACCGCCAGGCACTCGGAAAAGTCCTCCCCACAAGGGGGAGGACTGTCTTGCTCGGCGCCACCATGAATCCAAGAACGCCGCCGTCCCGCCAAACACCCGACTGCCGTTCACGAGACGCAGTCCGCCTCCGCAGGGGGCGGACTTCGAGCGGGCGATCACCTGAGATCGCTGCCCCGGACTTCAGTCCGGGGTGCCCCAAAACAGGGATAACCGACTACTTGGAGACAACCTCTTCAGTCCGGGGCGCCCCCTATCCTGGGACACACCCAGCTCTTCTGAGACCCGGTCCGCTCCGTGCCAGGTATCATGTTGTCTAAGTTTTTTCTTAACAAACGGTTGACACAACGCCGCCAGCTGCGCAGATTCCGTGCATGACACGCCTCGCGATCCTCGATGAGCTCCTGCCCGCCCAGCTGCGCGAACGCCCGGAGGAGCTGAGCCCCGTGGAAGTGGTCTGGAGCGGGACCGACCCGCAGCAGCTGCTGCGAGACGCCCCCGAGGTGAAGCCCACCCTACTGGCGCTCGATCTCAACCTGCTCGGTGGCGAGACGGACGGCGCCCGCCTCGTGAAGCAGCTGGTCGACGAGACGGGCGCCGAGCTGGCCATCGTGCTCTACAACTTCGCCAAGCGGGACGTGCTGCGCGAGGTCACCCAACCCGGCGTGCGCACCGTGCGCGCCCCCATCAGCCTGGCCTCGCTGCGCGCGCAGATGACCAGCGTCATCGTTCGGCACATGCTCAGCGGCGCACCGAGTGAGACGAGGTCGGCGGCCCCGCCTGCGTCTCCTCGGACGGAATCGAACGCGCCGCCCGTGGGCCAACGCACGCCGCGCATGTATTCCCGTGAGCAGCTGGCGCGCCTGCGCGAGATCCAGTCGAGCGTGGACTGCGAGTGTCCCAACCATCTGTCGGAGTTGCTGATCGGGCTCACGTCGTTCGAGGACTATTCGGCCGCGTGCCGGAACAAGAACCAGGCGGACGCGGCCGTGCACGCGGCGCTGTACGAGAGCACGGTGCGGGCGCGCGTCATCATGGAGGAGGCCCTCGCGGGCTTGCTCGTACACGAGAAGATCACGCTCTGACGCATCGAGCTACGGGACCCATCACGCGCGGCGGCCGCGGCGCCGTGAGCGATGCAGCTCGTGTCCGAGGCGAGGGGATCACGCACGAGCTCACCTCGTGCGTGGCGGTGTCAGAACTTCACGCGCCGCATGACGGCCCGCGGTAGGTTGCGGATCACACCCATCACCAGCGCCCAGGGCGCGGGCGCGTAGACCACCGGCGTGCCGCGATCGATGGCGCGCACCACGGTGGCGGCGACGGCCTCGGGCTCTCCCGCGAAGGGCGGCGGGCTGAGCCCCTCGGTCATTCCGGTCTTCACGAAGCCAGGCTTCACGGTGACCACGCGCAGCCCGGACGCGCGGTAGCGGTGGTCGAGCCCCTCCAGGTAGGCGCTGAGCCCGGCCTTGGAGGCCCCGTAGATCACCACGGGCTTGCGGCCGCGCTCTCCAGCCACCGAGCTGAACACGCACAGCGTGCCTCCACCGTTCGCGAGCAGTCGCTTGCGGACGCGCTCGCAGAACGCGACGGTGTTCGCGAAGTTCGCGGTGACCAGGCGCTCCATCAGCGCCTCGTCCTCCTCGAGCTGCTCCTGTGTCGCGAACAACGCCGCCGTGACGATGACGCAGTCCAGCCGGCCCAGCCCGCGCTCGGCTGCGTCCAGGGCTGCGTCGAACGTCGTCGGGTCCTCCAGGTCGCAGGTGGCGCTACCCGTCTCCACCCCCGCCCCGGTGGGGGCGCGCGCGTCGAGGTCGTGTGCGCTGCGGGTCAGCTCGCGCGCGTCCCGACCGAGGAGGAACAGCCGGTCCCCCCGCTCCGCCAGCTGCCGCGCCAGCGCGCGCCCCATACCCTTGGTGCCTCCGAGGATCACGACGTTCATGCGCCGCACCATCGCGTCCCCGGCGCCCCGAGGCAAGCGCCACGTGCCTTGTCGCGGCGGGGCAGGGGCTGCTACACGTGCGTCGATGCGCAGCGCTCGTCGCCCACAACCCGATCCATGGCGCATGCTCGCGCTGGCGGTGGCGGTGGGCTCAGGTGTCCTCGGGGCGCCCAGCGCAGCGCCCAGGGTCCGCTCACAGCCCGCGCTCCGTGCGGAGCTGAGCGACGTCGTGCGCATTCACGGCGGCAGCTTTCATCGCGGCGCCAGCGAACGCGAGCTGCGGGAGGCCTTTCAGCTGTGCTTGCGGGGCACGCGCATCGGGGGCGGCAACGAGTTCCGCTGCTCGGAGCAGGTCTTCGAGCTGGAGGCACCGCGGCGCACCATCCAGCTCACCGCCTACGGCATCGACCGCATGGAGGTGAGCCACGCGAACTACCGCCGCTGCGTCGCGGCCGGCGTGTGCCTCCCCGCGGGCGTCAGCCCCGACGACCCGCGCCTGGGCCGCCCCGAGCTGCCCGTGGCCGGGGTCACGTACACGGACGCCGAGCGCTACTGTGCGTTCGTGGGCGGACGGCTACCCACGGAGAGCGAGTGGGAGCGCGCCGCAGCCGGGCCCAGCGGGCGGCGGCGCTTTCCGTGGGGGCGCCAGTACAACGGCCGGCTCGCCAACCACGGCGACGACGGCCGACCCGACGCCACGGATGGCTACCGCTACGCGGCCCCAGTCGACGCTTACCCGCACGGGCAGAGCGCCGATGGCTTGCTGAACATGGCCGGCAACGTGTGGGAGTGGACGCAGGACCGCTTCGACTACGACGCCTACGGCAACGGCCCCAGCGTGAACCCGCGCGGCGCGGACACGGGCGGCCAGCGCGTGGTGCGTGGCGGGTCGTGGCGCTCCGACGCGTACTCGCTGCGGGTCACGCACCGCGTCCCAGTGGGCGAGGGCTCGCGCTTCCCGGACCTGGGCTTCCGCTGCGCATACGACGTCCCCCCGGACGTGGCCTCTCCGTGAAGCGCCTCGCCTGAAGCACCGCCCTGGGTGGCCGCGCTCGGCCGGACCGGGTCGGGCTGAGCGGGGACGCTGCACATCGACGGGGGCAAGTAGCGTCCGGGCATTGCCCAGCTACACTGCGGCCCATGCCTCGCGCGGACGAAAGCCAAGACGCGACGCCCACCGAGAGCGACCCCGACGCGGTCGTCGCCCGGTCCGGGCGTTGCGCGATCGTGGGGCGGCCCAATGTCGGCAAGTCCACGCTGCTGAACGCGCTCCTGCGCCAGAAGCTGGCCATCGCCACGCCGCGCCCCGGCACCACGCGCTCCGCCATTCTGGGCGTGTACACCCAGGACGACCCTCCCACGCAGATCGCCTTCGTGGACACCCCCGGCCTGCATCGCCCGAAGAGCGCGCTCGGCAAGGTGCTGCTGGAGCAGGCCGAGCTGGGCCTGGCGAACGCGGACGTGGTCGTGTTCATGACCGAGATCCCCAGCAAGCCAGCGCGCTCGGGCGAGGTGGACAACGTGCGCGACGACGACAAGCGCGTGCTGGAGCTCATCGCGTCCACCAAGGCCCCCAAGATCCTGGCCGTGAACAAGGTGGACCTGCTCAAGGACAAGTCGCGCATGCTGCCGCTGCTGCAGTCCTACCAGGACGTGATGAGCTTCGACGCGGTGGTGCCGCTCTCCGCCCGCAAGCGGCTCAACTTCGAGGCGCTGGTGGGCGAGATCCGCAAACACCTGCCCGTCGGCGCCATGTACGACGAGGACTTCTTCACGGACCGGCCCGAGCGCTTCTTCGTCGCCGAGCTCATCCGCGAGGCGGTCATCACGCAGACGCGCCAGGAGGTGCCGCACGGCGCCGCGGCCGTCATCGACGACTACGTGGTGGACGGAGACCTGGTGCGCATCAAGGCCACCATCGTCGTGGAGAAAGCCTCGCACAAGGGCATCGTCATCGGCGCGCGGGGCGCCCGCATCAAGACCATCGGCACGCACGCGCGCCAAGAGATCGAGAAGATGCTCGACCAAAAGGTCTTCTTGGAGCTGTGGGTCAAGGTCATCCCCGGCTGGACGGGCGACCCCAACGAGGCGCGTCGCCTGGCAACGGAAGTGGAGCAGTCGTGAGTCGCAAGAGGAGACCCCAGGGCAAGGAGCTGCCCGCCGGCGCCGCCGGTGCACGCCCCATGGTGGCCATCGTGGGCCGCCCGAACGTGGGCAAGAGCACGCTCTTCAACCGGCTCGCGGGGCAGCGCATCGCCATCGTGGAGGACATCCCGGGCGTCACGCGCGACCGCCACTACGCGGACTGCTGGGTGCTGGGGCACGACTACGTGCTGATCGACACGGGCGGCTTCGACCCCGAGAGCGACGACCCCATGCAGGAGGGCATCGCGCGCCACGTGCGTCTCGCGCTCGACGAGTGCGACGTCGTGCTGTGCGTGGTGGACGCCACCACCGAGCCGCTGCCCGCCGACCGCGAGGCCATGCGCCTCTTGCGCGAGACGGACAAGCCCGTGCTCTACGTGGCCAACAAGGCCGACACGCCGGCCATCGGGCATCACGCCGTCGCGTACTACGAGCTCGGCATCGACCAGCTGTACAACATCTCCGCGCTGCACGGGCGCGGCCTCGGCGAGCTGAGCGACGCGCTGGCGGCGGCCCTGCCCGAGATCGGCGGGCCCACGCTGGAGATCGACGAGGAGACCGCGCGCGTCGCGATCATCGGGCGCCCCAACGCGGGCAAGTCGTCGCTGGTGAACCGGCTGCTGGGCGAGGACCGCCAGTTGGTGGACGACCGCCCCGGCACCACCATCGACACGGTAGACTCGCTGCTCGAGCGCGAGGACGGCACCTTCGTGCTGATCGACACGGCCGGCATCCGGCGCAAGCGCGCCATGCAGAAAGCCAGCACGATCGAGACCATGAGCGTGTTCCAGGCCATCCGCGCCATGGAGCGCGCCGACATCGTGGTGCTCATGATCGACGCCAGCGAGGGCGTGGGCGAGCAGGACGCGAAGATCGCGGGCTTGGCCGAGGACCGCGGCTGCGCCGTGCTCATCGCGCTCAACAAGACCGACCTGATGTCGCAGGACGAGCAGAAGCAGGCCATGGACCGCGCGCGCGAGGTGCTGGCGTTCATCCCCTGGGCGCCGATGGTCACGCTCAGCGCCAAGACGGGCAAGGGCGTCAACGTGCTGCTCTCGCGCGTGGCCGACGCCGTCGCCGAACACAGGAAGCGCGTGCCCACGGCCGAGATCAACCGCTTCTTCGAAGAGGTGCTGGCCACGCACCCGCCGCCCACCATGAAGGGGCGCGCGGCGCGCTTGTACTACGTGACGCAGGCCCGCTCGCGGCCGCCCACCTTCGTCATCAGCTGCAACGATCCCGAGCGCATCCACTTCAGCTACCAGCGCTACGTGCTCAACCAGATCCGCGATCGCTTCGGCTTCCGGGGCACGCCCATCCGCATGCGCTACCGGGGCAAGAAGAAGCGCGAGGAGTAGCTCCGTGTCCGCGGACCCCACGGCGGCGCCGCTCGCGCAGGTGCACGGCTTCACGCCCGAGGGCTTCATCGCCGCTGCGCGTGAGCTCGTCCCGCGTGGCTTCGGCGCGGCGCGCGACCTGTACAAGCAGGCGGTGCTCGAGGGGCGCTTCGAGCCCGAGGCGCTGGGGCTCTCGGCCGAGGCGTGCGGGCTGTACCGCGCGGCCTTCCGCTTTGCCCTGCCCGCCGTGGCCCACACCGTCTCGGAGGACGGCGACACGGGCACCACCGCCAAGGCCGTGCTCCGATTGGACGACGGCTACGAGGTGGAGTGCGTGCTCATCCCGATGGGGCGCGGCAAGCACACGCTGTGCGTGTCCAGCCAGGTGGGCTGCAAGATGGGTTGCACCTTCTGCGAGACGGCACGCATGGGCCTCCTGCGTCATCTGCGGCCGGACGAGATCGTCGGGCAGCTGTTGGTGGCTCGGCACGTGCTCGGCTGGGACTTCAAGAACGTGGTGTTCATGGGGATGGGGGAGGCGCTCGACAACCCGAGCCTGTTCCATGTGCTGCGCCTGCTGAACGACCCGGGCGGGATGAGCATCGCGCAGGAGTGCCTGACCGTCTGCACCGTGGGCTCCATCGACGGCATCGAGCGCTTGAAGGCCGAGGGCTTCACGCGCCTCAACCTCTCCGTGAGCCTCAACTCGGCCGACGACGCCACACGCAGCCGCGTGATGCCGGTGAACCGCAAGAACCCGCTGGTGGACCTGCAAGCCGCGCTCGCCGCGTATCGCCCGCGCCGCAACTTCGCCCTCGGCGTGAACTACTGCCTCATGCCGGGGCTCAACGACACGCGCGAGGACGCCGCGCGCGTCGCCGCGTTCTGCGCGCCCATCGCCCGCACGCTGGTGAACGTCATCCCGTACAACCCGGGCAACGCGCCGCTCACACGCGCCCCCAGCGAGGACGAGGTGGACACGTTCATCGGCTGGCTGCGGGAGGAGGGCCTCGCCGTGCGCCGCCGGGTGACCAAGGGGCGCAGCGTGATGGCCGCGTGCGGCCAGCTGGGCAACGCCGAGCTGCGGCGCGGCAAGTCGCTGCCAGTCGCGCGCTGATTCACCGTGGCGAGCCGGCCCGTGGCGGTCGGGCGGCTGCACAAGTGCGTGCATGTTCGCCCGAACGCCTGCGGCGTGAGGGTCGGCGAGCGGTCTGGGCGACCCTCACGCGTCCCCCGCGGTCGATAGCGCGACACCAAAGAAAAAGCCCCGCCGAAGCGGGGCTCTCTCCTCAGGCGCTCAGCGAGCGATCAGCCCTCGTCGGGGCAGCCCTCGTCCACCATGCCGTCGCAGTCGTTGTCGAGGCCGTCGCAGATCTCGGCCGACTGGTTGCCGTCGCAGGTGACGCAGTTGTCGTCGATCATGCCGTCGCAGTCGTTGTCGATGCCATCGCACAGCTCGATGAACGGCGTGCAGATGGGGCCGCAGCCCTCGTCCACCATGCCGTCGCAGTCGTTGTCGATGTTGTCGTTGCAGACCTCGTTGTAGGGCACGCAGCTCCCGCCACAGCCCTCGTCGATGGACCCGTTGCAGTTGTTGTCGACGCCGTCGCACACCTCGAGCGCCGGAGTGCAACCCGACGTCGGGCAGCCCTCGTCCTCGAGACCGTCGCAGTCATCGTCCATCATGTTGCAGACCTCGGGGCCCGGCGTGCAGCCCGCCATCGGACAGCCCTCGTCGATCATCATGTCCATGTCTTCGTCGGCGCCGAGCGGGTTGCACAGCTCGACCGGGGGCAGGCTGCCCGGACCCTGACAGGTGAAGTCGGCCATCATGTCGCAGTTGGTGTCGATCATCTGGCCCGCCATGGTGCACAGCTGGGGCTGGCAGGTGGTCCCGCCACAGCCCTCGTCCACCATGCCGTCGCAGTCGTTGTCGAACATGTCGTTGCAGACCTCCGTGACGGGGGTCTGACCCGGCATCGGGCACGGGCCGGTCGGGCAGACGCCCGCCTCTTGGTTGTCCGGCGTGCCGTTGCAGTTGTTGTCCTGCGCGTTACACGCCACGGGGCCCGGGATGCAGGCGCTGAAGCAGCCTTCATCGACCTGCATGTCCATGTCGTCGTCCACACCGGGCGGGTTGCACAGCTCGGGCAGCGTCGCGACGCAGTCGTTGTTGAGGCGGCCGTCGCAGTCCTCGTCGATGGTGTCGGAGCCGCAGTCCGTGCCGCCCGTGGGAGTGCAGGAGCAGGCCAGTCGGATGTTCACGTTCGCGGTCGGGTCCGTGTTGACCTTCTGCGTCAGGTAGGTGCACCACGTCCCACGCAGCCACAGGTCCGTGCCGCCCATGCCGTCCGACACGAACTCGTAGCCGTTGGTGGCGTTCTCCGGGATGTTGCAGTTCCCGGTGGGGGAGTCGGCGCAGCTCACCGCGCTGAAGTCCACATCGACGATGCCCAGGTCGGCCCCGGCGGCGTCGGTGTCACCGAGGGGCAGGCGACAGGACACGAGCGTGATGCGGATCGCGTCGAGCGCGTCGATGATGTCCTGGGTGTTGCTGACCTGATACCAGGTCCCGGTGGGCGCAGCGGCCAGCGTCTGCGGGTTGTTCCAGGTCGTGTTGGGGTCGCCGGCGCCCGCGATGGCCGCCATGATCGACGGGTTCACGCCGGTGAAGCCGATGACGTAGACGGGGATCCCCAGATCGGCGAGGTTCTTGGCCTCACGGATCGAGCCGTAGATCTCGTCGCCGTCGCCGGAAGCGCCCGAGGGCTCCCAGTTCGAGTCGTTGCCCGGCGCCTCCCACCCCTGGTCGCAGTTCGTGGGCTGACCGTCGGTCACGAGGACGACCGCGGAGGGTCGACCCGCCTGCGTGTCTCCGGCGAGCGAGTACAGGTTGCGCGTACGCACACCCTGGAGCGCGGCGGGCGTCGGTGTGCCACCACCTGCGTTGTTGCCGATGCTCGCGGCGTTGTGGAAGTTGGTGCCCAGGTTGGCCGTGCCTGCCGCCGTCATCGCGAGCGCGAGGGTGGGCACGGTGTTCGTGGAGGTCGTGCTGCCGCCACACGTTCCCGAGTCGGTGGTGAAGTAGCTGACGCCCAGGTTGAAGTTGGAGGGCAGCGTGTTGCGCAGCGTGTCGACGGCGCCGTCCCAAGCCTCCGCGCGCGTCCCGCAGTTGGTGCACGCGTCGAAGTCCATGGAGCCTGAGAAGTCCACCACGAAGTGGAGGTTGGGGGCGATGGGGTTGGCCTGGGACGACTCGCTGACGCACGCCGCCGCGGTGTCCGGGATGACCACGCTCTGGCAGTGGTCACCGATGCCGTCGCCCGCGCCGTACGCCATGGTCGCCGCGATGTAGCGGTCCTCCTGCGAGGGGTTGGAGACGTTTACGCAGTTGTCGCAGGCGTCGCCCACCCCGTCGCCGTCCACGTCCTCCTGCATGGGGTTGGCGTCGTTCGGGCAGTTGTCAGACGCGGAGGGGATGCCGTCCATGTCGTCGTTCGGGTTGGTGTCACCCAAGTCTGGGCAGCTCATGGCGTCCAGCTGCGGCGGCTGCGCGTAACCCGTGATGGGCGCGCCGGTGGCGCTGGGCACGTCCACACAGTTGTCGCAGAGGTTGCCGATGCCGTCGCCGTCGCCGTCGATCTGCGCCGGGTTCGGCGTGTTGGAGCAGTTGTCCTGGTAGTTCGGGACGCCGTCCATGTCGTCGTCGCCCAGCTGCACCGTGGAGCCGCCGCAGGTGGCGTCGGTCCCCTGCGAGCCCGCGTTCGCGAAGAAGTCGCAGTCGTCACAGGCGTCGCCCAGGCCGTCGCCGTCGCTGTCCAGCTGCACGCCCATCACCGCGGGGTTGGACGTGGTCGGGCAGTTGTCGGTCCCGTTGGTCACCCCGTCGCCGTCGAAGTCGCCGGAGGGGTAGTTCAGGTTCATGTCCGAGCAGGCGAAGGGATCCTGCGTGTTGTTGGCCACGGTCGGGCACACGTCGCACTCGTCGCCCACGCCGTCGCCGTCCACGTCCGACTGACCACCCATGCCCACGATGGGGTTCGCGAGGTTGGGGCAGTTGTCCTGGAACGCGAAGACGTTGTCGCCGTCGAGGTCGTTGTACGCGCAGGTCGCGCCGCACGCGTTGCGCAGGGCGAGGGACGCCATCGGGTGGCAGACGCAGGTGTCGCAGGCGTCGCCGATGCCGTCGAAGTCGAGGTCGATCTGGGCGGCGTTGGACACGCTGTTGCAGTTGTCGATGCCGTTCGCCACTCCGTCGCCGTCGAAGTCGCCGAGCGGGTTGCTGAGGTCCGGGCGGCAGGCGTCGCCGATGCCGTCGTCGTTCGCGTCCGCCTGGCCGAAGTTGGCGATGGTGGGGCAGTTGTCGCACACGTCGCCCACGCCGTCGCTGTCCGCGTCCGCCTGGTTCGTGTTCGGGTCGCTGACGCAGTTGTCGAGCTCGTTGTTGACGCCGTCGTTGTCGCCATCCAGACCCGGCGCGGTGTTGGGGTCACACACCGCCACGTTGGCCTGGTTCGCGTTGGCCGCGTTGGGGCAGGTGTCGCACACGTCACCGTAGCCGTCGCCGTCCGCGTCGGCTTGGTCGTTGTTGGAGATGGTCGGGCAGTTGTCGACGGCGTCGTTGAACCCGTCGCTGTCGCCGTCGGTCGTGGTGCTCGGGAGCATCGCGCACATGCTCGGATCGGTCTGCGTCTGCGCCGCGTTGGCCTGCATCGGGCACACGTCACACACGTCGCCCACGCCGTCGCCATCCGTGTCCGTCTGATCCGCGTCCGGCAGGGCCACGCCATTGTCGTTGCGGCGACCGTTCGGGCAGTTGTCCGCGTTGTTGGGCACGCCGTCCATGTCGTTGTCGGCCGTCGGGTTCCCGTTGTCCGTCGGGCAGGTCACCGGCGGCACCTGCTGATCCGAGTTGGCCGAGTTCGGGCACGTGTCGCACGCGTCGCCGAAGCCGTCCATGTCCGTGTCCAGCTGGTCCGCGTTGCTGACGCGGCGACAGTTGTCCGTGCCGTCCAGCACGCCGTCTCCATCCGTGTCGGCGTTGCTCGGCAGGCCCTCCTGGCACGCATCGCCGATGCCGTCGCCATTGCCGTCGAGCTGGTCGTTGTTGGCGATGTCCACGCAGTTGTCGCACGCGTCCCCGACGAAGTCCTCGTCCTCGTCCGCGTTGGTCGGATCGAAGTCGTCCGGACAGCGGTCGTTGCTGTTGGTGATGCCGTCGCCATCACGGTCGAACGGATCGACGACGCCGTTGTCGGTGTCGTCCCCGAGGTCCACCGGCATGCCGTTGTCCGTTCGGATCACGCCGGTGTCCGACATGTTCATCCCCGTGTCACCACCGACGCCCATGTCGCGGGTGGGGTCTCCGCCTCCGCCGCCGCAGCCACTCGCGACGACAGACAGGACCAACAAAGCACTCAGGCTCGCTCGATTGAACATCATAGCGCTCATCACCATACCCTTGTTTGGGGGCATAAACATCCAAAAGCGGTCTACCCAGCAACGATAAACCAGGTCCACACTAACCGATCGCCTAAGAGATTGGCTAGCGCTGGATGCATTTTTATTCCCGGACCGTCCCGTTTGTGCGGGATACGGACAACGCGAGCGCGAATCGACAGCCGTCTAGCGAGCCGTCGAGCAAGAGCCTGCCCGTGAGAGGGGAGCGAACGCCGGCTGCTACAGAAGCATGGCGATCGGTCGCTCGATGTAGCCGCGCAACGCCTGGAGGAAGCGCGCGCCGATGGCCCCATCGATGACTCGATGGTCAGCACTCAAGGTGGCCTTCATGCGACGTCCGACGACCACCTGACCGTCACGCACGACGGGCTCCTCGCGCAGCGCGCCGACCGCGAGGATGGCTCCCTCGGGCGGGTTGATGACTGCCGCGAACTCCTCGATCCCGTACATCCCCAGGTTGCTGATGGAGAAGGTGCCCTCCGAGATCTCCTCGAGGCGCAGCTTCTTGTCCTTCGCGCGCTGAGCGAGCGAACGGACCTCCTCTGCGATGACGCTCACCCCCTTCTTGTCGGCGTCCCGCACCACGGGTGTAATGAGGCCATCGGGCACGGCCACCGCCACCGAGATGTCGACCACCTGGTGGAAGCGGATGACGTCGCCTCCCCAGCTCGCGTTGCACTCCGGCACGTCGCGCAACGCGAGGGCGCACGCCTTGATCACGAGATCGTTGAAGGACACCTTTCCGGCCCCCGCGAGCGCTTCGTTCAATTGCGTGCGGGCCGCCACCATGGCGTCCATGTCGAAATCCACCGTCAGGTAATAGTGAGGCACCTCACGCTTGGACTCCGTCAGACGTCGCGCGATGGTCTTGCGCGTGCCGCTCGCCTTCTCGACGCGTGGGGGCCTGCGCTCCCACCCTGACCCGGCCGTGCGCGACGGCCCTGCGGCGTCCGTGCTGGCGTGTCCCGCGCTGGAGAGCCCTTCGAGATCACGCTTGATGACTCGCCCCCTGGGCCCGCTGCCACGGACGGTGTGCAGGTCGATGCCTTGCTCGCGGGCCATCTTCCGAACGAGGGGGCTGGAGAGGACGCGCCCCGTTGCAGCCCCCGTGTGCTCGTCTGCGTCGGAGACGGGGCTCGCCAGAGCCGCGGTGCCCGGCTGGGACGCCGTCGTCGTGGTCTCCTGAGCGCCGCTCGCCCCTGCCGCCGCCGACCCTTGCGATGCACCCGCCGCGGGCTTCGCCCCGCCCTTCCCGGCGGCGACCTGCTCGAGCAGGGCCGAGATGTCCTCCCCGGCCTTGCCCAGGATGGCGACGGGGGTGTCGGGGGCCAGCGTCTCGCCGACGGGCACCAGGATCTTGAGCAGCACGCCCTTGTCGAACGAGCGGAACTCCATGGTGGCTTTGTCGGTCTCGACCTCCGCGAGGAGCTCGTCCACGTCGACGCTGTCGCCCTCCTGCTTGGTCCACGCGACGAGCGTGCCCTCCTCCATGGTGGGCGAGAGCTTGGGCAGTCCGATGATCTTGGCCATGTTGACGTTGTCTCTCTCTGCTCGGGATTACTTCGCGTAGCTCACGCGCTCGACCGCCTCGACCACGCGCGCCACGCTCGGCAGCACGTAGTCCTCGAGGTTCAGCGCGTAGGGCATGGGCACCTCGAGGCTGGCGACGCGCAGGATGGGCGCGTCCAGGTAGTCGAAGGCCTCGCGCTGGATGCGGTCCACCAGCTCGGCGCCCGGGCCGCCGTACGGCCAGTGCTCGTGCACGATGACGCAGCGGTTCGTCTTCTTGACGCTCTCGACCACCGTCTCGTGGTCGAAGGGGCGCAGCGTGCGCGGGTCGATCACCTCGCAGGAGATGCCCTTCTTGGCGAGCTCGTCCGCCGCCTCGAGCGCCGTGTAGTACGGGCGCCCCCACGCGACGAGCGTGCAGTCGCTGCCCTCGCGGGCCACGCGCGCCAGGCCGAACGGGATGGTCTCGTCCGCGTCCACCTCGGGCACTTCGCCCTTCACGTTGTAGAGCGTCTCGCCCTCGAGGAACACCACGGGGTTCTCGCAGCGGATAGCCGTCTTGAGCAGGCCCTTCGCGTCGCGCGGCGTGGACGGGATGACCACGTGCAGACCCGGGATGGACGCGTAGAACGGGCTCACCTCGTGGCTGTGCTGCGCGCCCACCTGCTTGGCCGCTCCGTCGGGCCCGCGGAACACCACCGGCGAGCGGTACATGCCCGCGCTCATCGGGTAGATCTTCGCCGCGTTGCTGATGATCTGGTCGAACGCGACGAAGCTGAAGTTCCACGTCATGAACTCGATCACCGGCCGCAGGCCCGTCATGGCCGCGCCGATGCCGATGCCCGCGAAGCCCGCCTCGGCGATGGGCGTGTCGATCACGCGCTTCTCGCCGAACTGCTCGAGCAGCCCCTCGGACACCTTGTAGGCGCCCTGATAGTGGCCCACCTCTTCGCCCATCAGGAACACGCGCTCGTCGCGCTCCATCTCTTCGCGCAGCGCCTCGCGCAGCGCCTCTCGGTAGCGGATCTCACGCATCGCCATGGATGACTCCTGGTGCCTCGGGGGCGACCGCCGTGCTGAACATGACCTCGGCCTTGGCCGGCTCGGACTCGTCTGCGAACTTCACCACCGCGTCGATGCGCGTGTCCACCTCGGCGTCGATGTCGTCGAGCTGGTCCTCGCTGACGCCCAGCTCCATGAGGAAGCGGCGCGCCACCACCACCGGGTCGCGCAGCTTGCGCTCCTCCAGCTCGGCCTGGGAGCGGTACTTGGCCGGGTCGCTCATGGAGTGCCCGCGGAAGCGGTAGGTGCTGATCTCGATGAACGTCGGCCCCTCGCCCTTGCGCGCGCGGTCCACCGCGACGCCGATGCGCTCCGCCGTGACGCGCACGTCGTGCCCGTCGAAGTGGTCGCCGGCCATGCCGTAGCCCTGCGCCTTGAGCGTGAGGTCGGAGATGGCGCTGGTGCGCGACATGGGCGTGCCCATCGCGTACTGGTTGTTCTCGCACACGAACACGATGGGGAGCTTCCACAGCCCCGAGAGGCTCATGGCCTCGTGGAAGCCGCCGATGTTGGTGGCCCCCTCTCCGAAGAAGCAGATGGTGACCCGCCCGTCGCCCGTGTACTTGCTCTTGAACGCGGCGCCGGCCGCGAGCGCCAGGTGGCCGCCGACGATGCCCCAGCCGCCCATGAAGTTGGTCTCGGCGTCGAAGAAGTGCATGGACCCGCCGAGCCCACGCGCGCAGCCCGTGTCCTTGCCGAACAGCTCGGCCATGCCCGCCTCGGGCGCCATCCCGCGAGCCAGCGTGATGCCGTGGTCGCGGTAGGTCTGGAACACGTAGTCCTCGGGCTGCAGCGCCGCGCTGGCTCCGACGGCGATGGCCTCCTGCCCGATGTAGAGGTGCAGAAAGCCCCCGATCTTGCCCTGCGCGTAGGCGCGGGCCGCCTCTTCCTCGAAGCGGCGAATCAACATCATCGTCCGGTATTGCTCGATCAGCGTGTCGGTGTCCGTGGGCACGTTCGGCCTCCTGCTGCCGCGGTGTCAATTTCACAAAAACGTGTAAAGCGCAGCCGAGCGGGTTCTACTCGCACCCGGGGGACAGCGCTACGACGTCTGGACGCAAACACGTCCACCGGCCGTAATGTTTCACCCAAAGCAAGAGCCCGAGCCTATCAGGGGTCCCCAGCGGCACGCAGTGAAATCGCGGTGAAAGGACCGCCGTCGCGGGCTCAGAGCACGCGCTGCAGGAACGCCTCGAAGCTCTTGAGCACGTCCATGGGGATCTCGTGACCGCCACGGAAGGGCACGAACTGGACGCTACAGCCCGCGTTCGTGAGCTCGTCACGCAGCCGCTCGGCGAAGCCGAAGCCCAGCATGGCGTCCGACGTCCCGTGGCTCTGGAAGACGGGTACGGCGCGGCGCGCGGCCATCCCCGGCACCCAGCGCTCGCTGGCAAGCAGCGTCCCGGACAGCACCGCGAGCCCCGCAAAGTCGCGGCCCCCGGCGAAGGTCACGTCGCAGGCCAGCATGGACCCCTGCGAGAACCCACCGAGGACCGTCTGGGCGTCCGTCACGCCGAGCTCCGCCTGCAGCGCATCGAGCATGGCGACGACCGCGTCGTGCGCGCCTGTCAGGCCCGGGGGCAGCTCGTGGGTGAGGTCACGCGGCTGACCGCTGCTCAAGGCGCGCTCCACGGCGGCCATGTCGATCTCCCACCAGGCGCGCGCCCCGAACATGCCGGGCAGCGCGTGAGGCGCCGCAGGGAACGCGAAGCGCACGGCGCGGTCCACGCCGAGGACACGGTAGAGGCCGACGAGGTCGTCCCCCGAGGCCCCGAAGCCGTGCATGAGCACCACCAACGGACCGTCACCCCCACCTTCGCGGTCGGTGCCGCCAGCGAGGACCACGTCAAGGGGACCGAATCGCGCGCGCTTCATGGGTCGGGTTGTAGCAGGCCCGACGCGGGATGCCGGCTGGGGCCCCCAGCGCTCGTGTCGACGCCGCTGCCGCTCGGGCTGCCAGCGCCGTTCGCACCGAGTGATCCGCTGAGGAGTGGCCAGAGCAAGAGCAGCAGCAAGCAAGCCGCCACAGCCAAGAGCAGGCGCAGCTCGAGGCCAGACCGATCCGAGCTGCCGCCCGCGCCTCCGCCCGCCTTGGGGCGGGCGAGGTCCATCACAGCCTCGAGCTCGCGGGTGAGCGCCTCGTGCTCCGGGTGGTCGTCCGGTACGAGCTGGAGCGCGCGTTGGTATGCGCGGGTGGCCATCTCGAAGTCGCGCGACATCTGGCCGATGCGCGCCCGGGTGCGCAGCTCGGCGAGGGTGCTGGCATGCACGAGCGCGCCGCAGTCGCACACGCGGTCGTAAATGCTCAGGGGCGCGCCACACGCTTGGCAGGAGCCGTTGCTCACTGCGAGGTTGTAGCGCGTCACGGCGCGTGCGCGAACCCCGTTGCGCACTCGGAGGGGATGCTTAGCTTGGCAAGGCCTGTGTGACGCGGAGCCGAGAGAACCGCTCGACGCCGCAACGCATGGGACAACCCCGACACACTGGGCACGGCGAGCAGAGGCTCCGCCGTGAGATGGAGACACGAATGCGTATCGACCGCCTGACCACCAAGACCCGCGAAGCCCTCATCGCCGCGCAGCAGAGCGCGGCGCAGCTGCGGCACCCGGAGCTCTACCCCGAGCACTTCCTCGCCGCCCTGCTCGCGCCTGCCGACGGCGTCGCCGCGGCCATCCTCACCAAGGCGGGCAGCGATCCACGCGCCGTCGCCGCGGAGGCCACGCGCGCGCTGAACAACCGCCCCACCGTGCAAGGTGGAGACGAGCCCAGCATGTCCCGCCGCCTGCGCGACGTGCTGACCGAGGCGTGGGCGCAGACGGAGGCGTTCGGCGACGAGTACACCTCGGCCGAGCACGTGCTGCTCGCCATCGCCAAGCTGGAAGGCAAGCTGCTCCCCGTGGACGCGAAGACGCTGCGCGCCGCCATCGACCAGGTGCGCGGCAGCGCGAAGGTCACGGACGCGGACCCCGAGGGCAAGTACCAGGTCCTCGAGAAGTACACGCGCGACCTCACCGCCGCGGCGCGCGCGGGCAAGATCGACCCGGTCATCGGGCGCGACGAAGAGATCCGCCGCGTGCTGCAGGTGCTCAGCCGCCGCACCAAGAACAACCCCGTCATCATTGGTGAGCCGGGCGTGGGCAAGACGGCCATCGTCGAGGGCATCGCGCACCGCATCGCGCAGGGCGACGTGCCCGAGGGGCTGAAGAACAAGTCCGTGCGCGCGCTCGACCTGGGCGCGCTGATCGCGGGCGCCAAGTTCCGCGGCGAGTTCGAGGAGCGCCTGAAGCAGGTGCTGAAGGAGCTGGAGGGGGCCGAGGGCTCCATCATCCTGTTCATCGACGAGCTGCACACGCTGGTGGGCGCGGGCGCGTCCGAGGGCTCGATGGACGCGAGCAACATGCTCAAGCCGGCCCTCGCGCGCGGCGAGCTGCGCTGCATCGGCGCCACCACGCTCAACGAGTACCGCAAGCACATCGAGAAGGACGCCGCGCTGGCGCGCCGCTTCCAGCCCGTGTTCGCGAACGAGCCGAGCGTGTCGGACACCATCGGCATCCTGCGCGGCCTGAAGGAGCGCTACGAGGTGCACCACGGCATCCGCATCCAGGACAGCGCCATCGTGGCCGCCGCGACGCTCAGCAACCGCTACATCACGGACCGCTTCATGCCCGACAAGGCCATCGACCTGGTGGACGAGGCAGCGTCACGGCTGAAGATGGAGATCGACTCGCTGCCCGGGCCCATCGACCAGGTGGAGCGCAAGGTCATGCAGCTCGAGATCGAGCGGCAGGCCCTGAAGAAGGAGAAGGACGACGCCAGCAAGAAGCGGCTCGAGCTGCTGGAGTCCGAGCTGGCCGACCTGCAAGAGCAGCGCAGCGGCATGCGCGCGCAGTGGATGCGCGAGAAGGAGGCCATCAGCGACATCCGCGACAAGAAGGCCGAGGTGGAGCAGCTGCGGCTCGACCTGGAGCGCGCCCAGCGCGTGGCGGACTTCGACCTGGCCGCGCGGCTCCAGTACGGTGAGATCCCGGCCGCCGAGAAGGCGGTGAAGGCCGCGCAGGACGAGCTCAAGCTGGTGCAGAAGGACCAGAGCTTCCTCGAGGAGGAGGTGACCGAGGAGCACATCGCCGCGGTGGTGTCGCGCTGGACGGGCGTGCCCGTGAGCAAGATGCTCGAGAGCGAGAAGGCCAAGCTGCTGCACATGGAGGAGCGGCTGGGGCAGCGCGTGGTCGGTCAGCGCGAGGCCGTGGTGGCCGTGTCGAACGCGGTGCGCCGCTCGCGCGCGGGGCTCGGTGAGCCCAACCGGCCCATCGGGAGCTTCTTGTTCCTGGGACCGACTGGCGTAGGCAAGACCGAGCTGGCGCGCGCGCTGGCGGAGTTCATGTTCGACGACGAGCGGGCCATGGTCCGGCTCGACATGAGCGAGTACATGGAGAAGCACGCGGTGTCGCGCTTGATCGGCGCGCCCCCCGGCTACGTGGGCTACGAGGAGGGCGGTCAGCTGACCGAGCCCGTGCGCCGTCGGCCGTACAGCGTGGTGCTGTTCGACGAGGTCGAGAAGGCGCACCCCGACGTGTGGAACGTGCTGCTGCAGGTGCTCGACGACGGGCGCCTGACCGACGGCCAGGGCCGCACGGTGGACTTCAAGAACGTGGTCATCATCCTGACGAGCAACATCGGCAGCCACCACATCCTCGAGAGCTCCGGCGACGGGGCCGACGAGACCGCCATGCGGGAAGCCGTCACGCGCGAGCTGCGCGCGGCGTTCCGGCCCGAGTTCCTGAACCGCCTGGACGAGACGGTGATCTTCCACCGGCTCGACAAGGAGGAGGTCGGCCACATCATCGACATCCAGCTGAAGCGCTTCGCGGCGCGCCTGGCCGAGCGCGACCTCGGGCTCGAGCTGAGCGACGACGCGCGCGCCTTCCTGCGCAACGTCGGGTTCGACCCGGCCTACGGCGCACGGCCGCTGAAGCGGGCCATCCAGAAGCACCTGGAGAACGGTCTCGCCGAGGCCATCCTGGCGGGCACGTTCAAGCCCGGACAGGTGGTGCACGTCGACGCGAAGGACGGTCGGCTGGTGTTCGAGGGGCGCGCTGGCGCGCCCCGGGAACGCAAGAGCAGCCCGCCAAACGTCGCCCAAGCGTGAGCGCAGCTCGCGCCGCTTCGGACGGGGCGTCAGCTCGGAGGGGGGAGGTTGTCGCGAACGGGAGAGGGGAGCGCCAGGCACGGGCCCGGTCGCGCAGGCGCTCCCTGCGGTGCCTCCCCGTTTTCGGCGCGTCGCTGCGCGACGCTTGAAAACGGGACCCCCCGACACCCGTCGCCTGGCGCTCCCCTCTCCCTTGGTGACGTCCTTGGCCGGGGTTGGCGCGACCAAGTCTCGTGGGGCCTCGAGGTTCGCTCTTTGGGCGAGGAAAGCTCAGCTGAACGCGACGCGGACGGTTGGGGGCCAGGGAAGCCAGACTGAGCGCGACGCGCACGGTGTGGGGTGATCGGGTGCACGACCATGTCCCGCGCGCGGCGGCGCCGCGTGTGGCCTCGACCGGATGGTTGCGCGCGCGCTGGTGGCGGCGCGGTGGTCGACGAGGTGGTGGGGGCCTGATAAGGGGTGGGCGTGAGCGCGGCGCCCCCGAGCCAAGAACGCCCCGACACGGACGACCATGCCCCGACGCTGAGTGTGCCGGCGTCCGTCGGGCTGACGGCGCTGGCGTTCGTGCTGACGCACGGGTTGTTCTACGTAGCGGGGGCGCTGTACGCGCTGCGCGAGGGGGACGCGCTGCCCGAGGGCTTGGCGCATGGGGTCGTGATGGCGCGCGCCGACGCGCTGGTGCATGGGCTCGCGCTCGCGTTCGGGCTCGGGACCGCGACGCTGTTGGCCACGCTGCGTGGGGGCGCTGGGGCCCTCGGTGTGCGGGAGCGAGTCGGGCTCGTTGCCGTCGGGCGGGCCGCCCTGCCCTGGGCCGCATTGCTGGGCGCGAGCGTGCACGTGGCGGGCGCGGAGCTGGTGAACGTGCTGCGTGAGGTCTGGCCGCTCACCCCAGCCGCGGACGTAGCGCAGCAGCACTTGCTGACGCCGCGCACGTGGCAGGACGGCCTGGGTGCCGTGCTGGCCTTCGTCGCGCTCGCTCCGTTGGCGGAGGAGGTGCTCTTCCGCGGAGTGCTGTTCCCGGGGATGACGCGCCACTATGGACACGCGTGGTTCGCGATCGCGCTGTCGTCGCTGCTCTTCGGGGTCACGCACGTGGAGCCCGTCGCCATCTTCTACGCGACGCTGATGGGCGCGGGGCTGGCGTGGCTGACCGTACGCGCACGCTCCGTGGTCCCGGCGCTGGTCGCGCACGCGGCGCACAACGCGGTGCCGCTGCTGCTGCCCGAGCGGGTCGTACGCATCGAAGGGCTCAACACGTTGGCGCAAGCGGGCTACCATCTGCACCCGTTGATCGTCCTGACCGCGACACTGAGCGCCCTGCTCGCCGCGCGCGCCCTGCTCCACAGCCTCACGAGCCCTCCCTGACGCATGTCCGCACCTGACCTCCCCAAGCTCGGCCTGTCCATCCTCGGCGGAGGCGTGACCGGCGCCATGTACAGCGTGGGCGTGCTCGCGGCGCTCGAGGAGCAGCTCGAGGACTTCCGCGCGAGCGAGCTGGACGCCTACGTGGGCGCGGGCACCGGCGCCGTGCTCGCCGTGGGGCTCGCCGGGGGGCTCACGGCGCAGCGACTGTACCGCGCGCTGCTGAACCCGGCCGACGACCTGTTCCCCATGAAGCGGCACCACCTGCTGCGCCTCGAGCGCCGGGAACTGCGGCGTGCCTTCGGGGCCACGGTGGCTGCGACCAAGAAGCTGTTCGGCAGCGTGCGCAAGCACCCCCTGGACGTCGACCTGTGGCACGAGGTGGACCGCTTCTTCGATGCACTCCCCGCGGGCGTGCTCACCATGGATGGCTTCGAGCAGTTCCTGGCCAGCGTCGTGGACCGGCGGGGCATCCCGGCCACGCTGGACGCGTTCGAGCGCCCAGTGCGGCTGATGGCGAACGACCTGGACGCCGGCACGCGCGTGGTCTTGGGCGAGGCGCCGCACGAACACACCAGCGTGGCGCGGGCCATGGTGGCGTCGTGCGCGGCCCCCGTGCTCTTCGCCCCCGTGGAGCTCGATGGGCGCGACTACATCGGCAGCAACGCGGGCGAGATGGGGCACGTGGACGTCGCGGCGCAGCTGGGATGTGCCCACGTGCTGGTGCTGAACCCGCAGGTGCCCATCCGCGTGGGCCCGGACAGCTCGCGCGTGCAGCGCCTGCGCCAGCGCGGCCTCTTGTGGGTGTACTCGCAGAGCTGGCGCATCGTGACCGAGTCGCGCCTGCTGCAGGGGCTCGAGCGCTTCGCCAAGGCGCACCCCGAGGTGGCGCTGCACCTGATCGAGCCCGAACGCGACGACACGACGATGTTCACGCACTCACCGATGAACTTCGCAGCCCGGCGCGAGATCCTGGAGGACGCCTACCGTCGCACCACCCTCGCGCTCCGGAACCCGCAGCACCCCCTGCGGGCGGCGCTCGAGGCGGCCGGGAGACAGGTGCGGGAGTCGCAAGGCGACGCGGGCTGAACCCGACGCGTGCGGCGCGTGCACGCGGTGTGATAGGAACACTCGGTGGGTTCGGCACGATGTCGGCCACGGAGACGGAGAGACATGAAGCGATACAAGTTCGTGGCGGTGTTGATGGCGATGCTGGGGCTCGGGTGTGGCGACGACGCGACGGGGCCTGCTGGTCCGCAGGGACCGGCGGGTCCGACCGGGCCGCAGGGTCCCGCTGGCGCGGCGGGGCAGGCAGGAGCTGCAGGCGCGCAGGGGCCCATGGGCCTCCCGGGGAACAACACCTTGACGATCGAGACGGAGACCTGTGTGACGGCCGGGAGCTTCTCGTGCACGGTCACCTGCTCGGGCGTGGGCGCCATCGCCATCGCAAGCGCGGGCTACGAGACGGCCGCGACGGGCTCCATCTACATCAACTCGCAAGGCCAACCCGAGAGCGATCCCGGCTCGTGGCAGTTCGACTTCGGCACCGAGGGCGCGGAGTTGGACGTCGACCTGGTCGCCTCCGCGGTCTGCTTCACCCCGCCCGAGTGAGCGAGCGCGCACCGAGCTCTGGCCCGTCCACGCCGCTCCAGATCCTGGACGACCTCGCTCCCGAGGCGCTCCGGGCGGCGGTGTGGGGCGCGTGCCTAGCGCCGCGCTGGTCGTTCGGCAACCGCTCCACCACGTCGCAGAGCAGCCGTCCGTTCTGGATGATGGATCTCGACGGGGTCGCGGCAGCGGACCAGCTGTTCGAGCACGCGCGTCCGACGTGCGAGCGACTCGCGGGCGCGCCGTTGCGCGTGTTGCGGCAGTACGCCAACGGGCACACCTATGGCCTGGGTGGGCGCCCGCACCACGACGACATCCGCCCGGGGACGTACACGTTGCTGTACTATCCCATGCCCGCGTGGGAGCCCGCCTGGGAGGGTGAGACGCTGTTCTTCGACGCGCGTGGGAACGTGGCCGCGGGCATCGCCCTCGCGCCCAACCGAGGCGTGTTCTTCGACGCCCGCATGGCGCACTCGGCCCGCGCGCCAAGTCGTGACTGTGCGGAGCTGCGCGTCACCATCGCGTACAAGCTCATCGTGGCCTCTGCGAGCTGAGGCGCGACCTCAGACCTCGGCGCCGGTGCAGGCCGGGTTCGAATTCGGTTCGCGTGCGCGCCGCCGGGCGGCCTCAGACCTCGCCCCACTGCCGCAGCAGGTTGGCGTGGCTCTTGACCAGCAGGTCGTAGGCGCGGCTCTTCCCTTCGGACGCGTGCACCAGCTCCATGGCCACGCTCAGGTCCCACAGGGTCTCGCGCTGCTGCGGGTCGCGCACCAGGCTCTGCACCCAGCCGATGACCACCAGGCGCTCCCCCTCGGTGACCTCGCGCACCTCGTGCAGCTGCCCCGTGGGGTAGCACAGCAGGTGCCGGGCTGGGAGCTTGAAGCGGGCGTCGCCGCTGCCGGTCTCGAGGCTCAGCTCGCCCCCCGCGTAGCTCGCGGGGTCACTGAGGAAGAGCGTGAAGGAGAGATCGGCGCGCGCGTGCACGGCCCCGTCGACCATCACGGCTGCGTCCACGTGCTTGCCGTAGTGCATGCCGGCGGAGTAGCGCGAGAGGCGCAGCGAGTGCATCTGCCGCGGCAGCGTCGCCGCACGGAACGCGGAGTGCCGGCCCAGCGCGACGCCGACGATGCGGGCCACGCGCGCGATGGACGGGTCGCCCTGCGCCATCTGCTCGTTGTGCTTGACCCCCGCGAGGCGCGGGCTGGCGCTACCCACCCCGGACACGAACGCGGTCTCGCGCGCGATGCCGCACAGCTCGGCCTGCTCCTCGGGCGTGATGACGTTGGCGAAGGTCTGCAGCATCGCGCCCATGGTGCAGTGTAGGATGTGCCCATGCCATACCAGAAGCGCCTCGGTCCGCTCGACCTCTCGTTCCTCGCCGCCGAGACGCGCGAGTCGATGATGCACGTGGGCGCGCTGATGCAATTCACGGTACCCGAGGGGGGCGGACACGAAGACTTCCTCGTGCACCTGATGGACGAGATCAAGCGCGACGCGAACATCGCGCACCCGTGGAACCTCAAGCTGCGTTACCCCGAGATGCTCGCGAACCCGCTGCAAGCCTGGGTGGAGGACGAGCGCTTCGACGCGGAGTACCACGTGCGACGCAGCGCGCTGCCGCGGCCAGGGGGCGAGCGTGAGCTGGGCATCCTCGTGTCGCGACTGCACAGCCACTCCATCGACTTCCACCGGCCGCCCTGGGAGGTGCACTTCATCGAGGGCCTCGGCGACAGACGCTTCGCCATGTATTTCAAGGTCCACCACTCGTTGGTCGACGGCTACACCGGCATGAAGCTCCTGTCGCGCTGCCTGTCGAGCGACGCGAGCGAGCGCGACACGCCGATGTTCTTCGAGCGCGGCACCCCCGAGCGCAAGTCGAACCGCGAGGAGGTGGCGCCCACGCTGGCCGCTCTGATGGAGCGCGCGCGTGAAGAGTGGAGCGGCACGCGCGCGGCCGCGAACGCCCTCGGCCGCGTGATCCGCGCGGGGCGCCGCCACGAGCGCGACCTGATCGCGCCGCGCGAGGCGCCGCGCTCGGTGGTGAACCGCGCCATCGGTCGCAACCGACGCTTCGCCACCCAGCAGTTCGAGACCGAGCGCCTGCGCCAGGTCGCGCGGCGGCTGGACGGCACCATGAACGACGTCGTGCTCGCCCTTTGCGCCGGCGCGCTGCGCCGTCTGCTGGTGGACCTCGACATGCTGCCGACCGATCCGATGACGGCCATGATCCCCGTCAACACGCGACCCAAGGACGACCCGGGCGGCGGCAACGCGGTGGGGGCGGTGCTGGCCACGCTCGCGACGGACTTCGACGACGCCCTCGACCGCTTCCGCGCCATCGTCGCGTCCACGCGCGCCGCCAAGGAGCAGCTGGCCGGCCTCTCGCAGAACGCGGTGCTGCAGTACAGCGCGGCCATCATTGCGCCGGTGCTGTTCTCGCAGATCCCCGGGGCCGCCGAGCGCGTACGCCCCGCGTTCAACGTGGTGGTGTCGAACGTGCCCGGCCCGCGCAAGCACCTCTACTTCCGCGGGCACCGGCTGGACGCGTACTACCCCCTGTCGATCCCCTTCCACGGCTACGCGCTGAACATCACCGTGGTGACCTACGTGGACACGCTCAACTTCGGCTTCACCGCGGACCGCGACGCGCTGCCGCACATGCAGCGCCTGGCCCTGTACGCGCGCGACGCCCTCGAAGAGCTGGAGGCGGTCATCGCGCCGCTGCCGGACGATGCGCACGACGCCCCGGCGGTCTCGTAATTTTTCCTAGGGGAGCCCTTCCGCGCAGCGCGTAGGTTGCAGGGATTGGTGAGTGCCAATCCGCGCGTGACCGCGTGCGCCCATGGCCGCTCTCGAAGGACTCCTGCATGACCTCGTCTCGTATCCAGAAGACGTTGCGCGCCGCGTTGCGCGCGTCGCTCATCCTCTCCGCCACAGCGCCCGGCTGTGGCTCTCCCGCGGACAACCCGCCGGGCTCCGACGGCGGTGTGCCCACAGACGCCCAGGTGGACACGGGCTCCGCGATGGACCTCGCCACCGGGCTCGATGCGGGGAACGACCAGGGCGCGAGCGACCACGGCGTCGCACCCGACGCGGGCCCGCCGTGGATGCCCGCGACGTACACCACGTACAACCAGTCCGGCACGCGGCTCGAGGCGCTCGCCGTGACCGACCCCAACGACAACAGCGCCATCGCGTGGTTCCAGGACACGCTGCTGGGCGTGCGTTGTGGCGTGCGTCGTGCGACCGACGGGGAGCACTACTGCATCCCCGAGGTGGTCGACATCGAAGCCGCGGGCGGGTTCGCGTACCTCGACGACGCCTGCACCATGCCCGCCGTGCTGCTGGAGACCGGCTGTAGCGGGGCGAGCTACGCGCAGTTCCGCAGCAACGATCCGTACGAGATGACCGCCGCGGCCCAGCCCGACGTGTGGTACGCGAGCTTCGGCGGAACCTGCGACGCGGCGACGGTCCCCGGGGGCTATGCGCTGCAGCGGCTCACCGCCGTCCCGCTGAGCACGTTCGTGCAGTTCCCGGAGGCCGATGCGACCGTGCACGCCATCGACACGGCCGTGGGCGTGCGCGTGTTGCACGGAACGGACGGAAGCTCCATCGGCGTCGAGCTCTACGACCGCGTCGCCAACCGCCCGGCGCTGGTGGCGTCCATCCCGACCGGCACCGACGGCAACGGCCAGACCACCTACGAGCTGCGCCTCGTGCCGCAGAACCCCTTCAGCGCGAGCATCACGTCCTACGAGCGCTACGACTGCGCCGTTCAGGGCCAGCAGTTCGCGAACGCTTTCGTCGCCGAGCTGGTCGACCCCGCGCCCGCCTTCGTGCAGGTGGTGATCCTCCCGCCCCAGATCCCGCAGAACAGCTCGCACTTCCGCCGCATCACCGCCGTGCAGACACAGTACTGCGACGCAGGTGGCGTGCTGCGGACGGTCGGTCCGAACCAGCGCGTCTACGTGCTGGGCGGGCCCGCCGCGGACCTGTCCGCGCAGCCGTTGCTCACCCTGCGCCCTGGCGTCGGCACCGGGACCCAGCACGAGCACTACCTGACGGCCGCCGAGCTACCCATCATCCCCCGCGGCTCGCTCGAGCCCACCGAGATGTCGGTCGTCGTGGGCGGCGCCGCTGCGCAGGTCGTGGACTTCGACGGCGCGCTGTACGCCGCTCCGCCCAGGAGCGTGCAGCCCGTGTGGGAGCGCATCTTCGCCGATGGGTCGTGCGAGACCCCGCTCGCGCTCGAGGGTTCCTTCGCGGCCGGGGACCTCCTGCTAATCGAGGCGGCGACCGCCTATCGCAGCTGTCCGAGGAGGTTGACCCGCGCGCCCCGCGCGATGCGTGCCGCGTACCGTGTGGCCAACGAGACGCCGAGCCCCCGTGGGACCGTCCACTACCTTCAGGAGATCGGCGGCATGTGGAGCTGCCAGTCGCGCAACGCCTTCGACGAGCACTACCGGAGCACCGCAGCTCCCAGCGGGGCGCTCGACAGCCTCTTTCCGACGCTCTCGACCGAGGCCCTCTGACATGTCGTTCTGGAATACCGAGCTTCCTCCTCACGGCCCCTGCCCCACAGCGCGCGCGCGGAACCATGCCGCGCTCGCCCTGCTCGTCCTCGGCACGGTTGCCGGCTGCGGAGATGATGGCGGTTCGGGCACCCCCGACGCGGGTAGCGTGGACGCAGGCGAACACGACAGCAGCGTGCCTCTCGATGGCGCGCTGCCAGGCGCCGACGCGGACGTCGACGGTGGTGCCGAGCCGCCCTGCGCGCCGAACGGCGCGCCCTTCGGGGGAGGCGCGGGCAGCGCGGCCGACCCATTCACGATCTGCGCGACGAGCCAGTGGATGGCCCTCGACGAAGATCCAGATGCGCACTATCGGCTCACGGCGGACCTCGACTTCAGCGGCGTAACCTATACGCCGATTGCGGACTTCCGTGGCACGCTCGACGGAGGCGGCCACACGCTGAGCCACGTCACCATCGCCCCCGCAGCGGCGGCCGGCGCGCCGTTCGACGAGCTCAACGGCGCCACCCTCACGGACCTGCGCATCACGCAGCTCGAGGTCACGCACGCGGGCCCAGCAGCGGGCTTGGCACTCGAGTTGAGCCTACGGACGATCCCGAGCGGCACGCGGCCCAGCACGGTGCGCGACGTGCACGTCAGCGGCACGGTGACCTCCACCGGCAGCGACACGCCCGCCAGCGGTCTGGTGGGGACGTTCGTGCGGGGGACGGTCGAAGACGTCTCGTTCGAGGGCGCGGTCAGCGGGTTCAACGCGAGCGGCTTCGCCGACTGGGTACAGCAAGCCGGAACCGTACGCCGAGTACGTGTGGACGCGACGCTCGACGCCGCGAAGGACGCCGCGGGCGCCGTGCGCCTGACGCTCGGCACGCTGCGCGAGGTCGCGGTGCACGGGAGCGCCACGGGCGGCCTGCACGTCTCGGGGTTGCTCGGCGCGCTCGCCGGGGGGCTCCTGGCCGACGCCTACGCCGACATGGCGCTCACGCTGGACTTCACGTTCCCCATTGATCCAGGGGGCCTCTTGGCGGACCAGAGCTATCGCGCCGCGGGCGCGGTGACCGAGCCCCGCTACGGGACGCAGGTGCGCTTCGAGCGCGTCTACTTCGGTGGCACCATTACGGCGGACGAGCCGCCCGCGGCGGAGGAGACCGTGACGGATGGCCTGTTCGCCTGCTGGGGCGGCTACACCGGCTGCGGTGGCACGTGGGTAGGCAGCGGCTGCTACTGGGACACGGACACCTCGGGCGAGAGTGCGCCAGGCGGGGGCCGCACCGAGTGCGTGGGGCTCACCTCGGCGCAGCTCACGGTCGGCACCAACACCCCCGAGCTCGTGGCGCCGACGTGGACGCCGGCCAACGGCGCACCACCCCGGCTCGCGTTCGAGGACCTGTAGCCCAATCGCACCACGGCCTGTGGGCAGTGAGCGAGCGCGCCGATGGGGCGCGCCTGCTCTCCCCGCTCGCGCTCAGCCCTGCTTGATGAGCGCGGCCGCCTTCTCGCCGATCATGAAGCACGGAGCGTTGGTGTTGCCGCCCGTGATCTGCGGCATGATCGACGCGTCGGCGACGCGCAGGCCCTCGATGCCGTGCACGCGGCACAGCGGGTCCACGACCGCGTTCTCGTCCTTGCCCATGCGGCACGTGCCGACCGGGTGGTACACGGTGGTCGCGCGCAGGCGCACCTCGTCGGCCAACGCCTCGTCGGTCTGCGCGTGCACGCCGGGCGCCAGCTCCTCGCCGAGCAGGCTCGCCACCTTCGGGCTGCGCATGATCTCGCGGCCGAGGCGGATGGCCCGCACCAGCAGCTTGAGGTCGTCCGGGTGCTCGAGGTAGCGCGGGTCGAAGATGGGCGCGCCCTCGGGGTCGCTGTTGCGCAGCTTCACCTCGCCGCGGCTCTTCGGGTAGATGAGCGTGGGCATGATGGTGAAGCAGTAGCCGTCGTCCACGTGCGGACGGTCGGGGCCGTCCTGGTTGGGGTCGGGGTAGCCCCACGGCAGCGTGTGGAACTGGATGTCGGGGATGGGCTGGTCCGGGCTGCTCTTGAGGAACGCGCCCGACTCGAACACGGTCTTGCCGAACCAGGTGCCACCGCGCCCCACGGCGCCCAGCGCGAGCTCGCGGAACATGCCCGCGAAGAAGTGCCCCGGCGAGCCGCGGTGACCGCTGGTGGGCGCGCGGTAGGTGACGGGCACGAACAGGTGGTCGTGCAGGTTCTGACCGACGCCCGGCAGGTTGTGCAGCACGTCGATGCCGTGCTCCTTGAGGTGCGCGGCGGGCCCGATGCCGCTCAGCAGCAGCAGGTGCGGCGAGCCCACGGCGCCGGCCGAGAGGATCACCTCGCGCGTGGCCCGCGCCGTCAGCAGCGCGCGCTCCTGGCGGTAGCGCACGCCGACGCAGCGCTTGCCCTCGAACACCAGCTTGCGCGCGATGGCGCCGGTCTCGATGGTGAAGTTGGGGCGCTTCTTGGCGGGCTCGACGAAGGCCTCGCCGGTGCCGTAGCGGAGGCCGTCACGGCAGTTCATCTGGTACAGCGAGGGGCCGTGCTGCTCCTTGCCGTTGAAGTCGTCGGTGCGCGGCACACCCGTCACGTCGGTCACGGCGTCGATGAAGGCGCGCGACACGGGGCTGATCGAGCTCTCGTCGTGCTTGCCGATCTTCACGGGGCCGCCCGTGCCGTGCCACGGGTTGGGCCCGTCGGGGTGGTCCTCGAAGGCCTTGTAGTAGGGCAGCACGCCCTCGTAGTCCCAGCCGTCGGCGCCCATCTCGGCCCACTTGTCGTAGTTGGCCTTGTTGCCGCGCAGGTAGAGCATGCCGTTGACCGAGCTGCAGCCGCCCACGACCTTGCCCCGCGTCTGGGGCACCTGGCGGCCGTTCATGAACGGCGAGGGCTCGGCCTTGTAGCCCCAGTCGACCTTCTCCTTCAGCTCCTTCACCTGGTGTAGGAGCGAGATCATGCCGGGCACCTGAATGATCTTCTGCCGGTCCGAACCGCCGGCCTCGAGCAGCAGCACCCGCACGCTGGGGTCCTCCGCGAGGCGAGCGGCGATGACGGCCCCAGCAGACCCAGATCCCACGACGATGTAGTCGAATTCACGCATTTCGGTGCTGTCTCCTCGGCCCGGGCTGCCTGTCCGCCGGGCTCAGTGGGCGGCAATATACAACGTACACGTCGCCCCTCAACCCTTACAGCCACGCACCGACACGGCTGGGATGTGTACTCGTTTGCCGCCCCGTAGTCGCGCGCACAGGTCGCGCACGGAGGGCGCCACGCACGGGCTCACGCTCGCGCTCGCTGGTGAAGCCCGTGTCGTTGGCGCTAGGCTCCCGCCATGGACGAGATCTGGGGCCGCATCGAGGCGTGGTTCGCGGAGCACCTCCCGGACGCGCCCCTCGCGCTGCGTCCGGGGGCGAGCGAAGAAGCGATCCTCGCAGCCGAAGCGCGGCTCGGGCTCCGCTTCCCCGACGCGTTCCGCGAGTCACTGCGCGTGCACGACGGGCAGGACGACGCGTCTCCCGTGTGTTGGCTGCCAGGGGCCACGCGCCTCGCGTCCCTCGCGTCCATCACCGCGTGCTGGGAGCACGACCGGGCGCACTGGGACGCGGAGGACCCGGAGGGGCGGCACGACTGGCTGGACCGGAGCCGCCGCGTCCGTCAGGTGCACTTCCACCCGCGTCAGGTCCCCATCGCGGGGGGTCCGGATTGGGCCTACGACCGTCTCGCCCTGGACCTGGTTCCAGGCCCGGAGGGTCACAGCGGCCAGCTCATCCAACGCGACGACATCGACCTGGTGTTCATCGCGACGGACTTCGCGACCTTCCTCGGGCGCTTCGCCGACGGGCTCGAGCGCGGCACCATCGTGATCGGCGACCGTGAGGAGGAGCAGGTGTCGATGGGGTTCCGGTCGCCACGGGGCAAGAAGTGGGTCCGTCCGTCTCAGTATTTCGCCAGGTGAGCGCTCCCACGCCGACATGAGGACGCCGCGCTACATGAGCGAACGCTGGAGCGGGCGCGGCGCGCCGACCACGAGTTGTGTATGCTGCGCGGCCTCGTGACCCGCTTCGAACGCGCTCGCCTCCCCCTCGCCATCTACGTGCTGTGCGCCGGCGTGTACTGCGCCGTGCTGGGGCCGCGCGTCCTCGAGACGTCACCCGACAACCACTACGCGCACCTGGCGCAGGGCTTCCTCGAGGGCCGGCTCGCGCTCGAAGGGCGCCCCCCCGGGACCAACGACTGGGCCTGCTACGACACCGAGCTGCGCGGGCCGTGTCCGCCGGGCTTCTTCTTCCCGGGCGCCGCACCGGGCCGCTACAAGTGGTACGTCTCGTTCCCGCCCTTCCCGGCCGTGGTCATGCTGCCGGTCGTCGCGGTCGCGGGCGTGGACGCGCCAGACCGACTGTTCTGGGCGCTGATCGCCGCGCTGGGGCCCATGCTGCTGTTCATCACGCTGCGGCGGCTGCGCGAAGACGGTGTCACCGAACGCACCCTGCGCGACGACCTGCTGCTGACCGCGCTGTTCGCGTTCGGCAGCGTGTTCTTCTTTGTGGCCGTGCAGGGCACGGTGTGGTTCGCGGCGCACGTGGTGGCCGTCTCGCTGCTGTGCCTGTACGTCCATTTCGGGTTCGGCGCGCGGCGGCCGGTGCTGGCCGGGCTCATGCTGGGCCTGTGCTTCCTCACGCGCCCGACGACGGCGCTGCTGGCCATCTTCATGGCCCTCGAGATCGTGCGCGTGGCTCAGCGCGAGGCCGGAGCCGGCGCGCCGGAAGCGGACAGGCTCTGGGCCCAGCTGCGCAACGTCGACTGGCCGCGCGCGCTGCGCCTGGGCGCCCTCTTCAGCGCGCCCATCCTCGTGTGTGGCGGGCTCGCCATGTGGATGAACGAGGCGCGCTTCGACGACCCCTTCGAGTTCGGGCACGCGTACCTCCAGATCGGCTGGCGCGGACGCATCGATAAGTGGGGCCTGTTCAACTACCACTACGTCGCGCGCAACCTGGCCATCTTCACCTCGTCACTCCCGTGGCTCTCGGCCGAGCCGCCGCACCTGACCATCAGCCGGCACGGGCTCGCGCTGTGGGTCACCACGCCCGCGCTGCTCATGCTGTTGTCGCCAGCACGCACCAGCCCGGCCCTGCGCGCGCTGACGCTGGCCGTCATCCCCGTCGTGGTGCTGAACCTCATGTACCAGAACAGCGGCTGGGTGCAGTTCGGCTACCGCTTCGCGCTCGACTACATGCCGCTGCTGCTGGTGATGCTGGCGCTGGGCGGCAGGCGCTTCGGGAAGCGCTTCATCGCCCTCGGGGTGGTAGCCGTCGCCATCAACACCTTCGGCGCCATCACGTTCGACCGCGCGCACCAGTTCTACGACAACGACCGCACGCAGACCGTGCTGTTCCAGCCGGACTGAGTCGCGGTGTCCGGCGTCGCGCGCGACGCGGTCGCCAACATCGCCGAGACGGGCGAGCGGCCGACGCGCGGTTCCCGGCGCGCCTACACCCAGGAGACCTTCAAGACCATGCTGTTGTCGGAGGTCTGCCGCGGGTTCACGTACACCTGGCGCGTGACGAGCTGCAGGCCCCCTTGGATGACGCCCGCGAACCCCCAGCGGAAGTAGCGCACGCTGCACAGCGGGACCGCCAGGAACTCGACGACGACGTCCTTCGGCCCCGTCTGCGTGACCTTCAGCCCGCCTCCGCGAAAGATGCGCTGCGAGATGCTCGGCGCGCGCGACATGATGCGCACCGGGTCCACGGCGCCGGTCGCGCGGAGGCCACGAATCAAGGTGGCGATGTAGCTCTTCTGCACTCGGTCCCCGACGGCTCGCCCGATGGCCACGACCTCGTCGTCGTGTGGGACGAGCTTGTCCATGGTCTGGTAGTGAGCCTGCGCCAGCGGCATCTCGACCCACGACTGCGGCGTGAACGTGCGGATGGCTTCGTGGAAGCTGGGGTCGAGCGTGGCGAAGTACGCGTCGTTCAGGTCACGCTCGCGCATGGCCTGCAGCGAAGACCCGATGAGCGTCCCGCGGATGGCGGGGGTCACCGACGTGTCCACGGCGAGGTTGGCGACTTCCTTGGAGATCATGCGCTCGTCGGCGTGACCCGCCCTGCCGCTCGTACAGGCTCGGGGCCGCTTGGCGGGTCACGGGGTTGGGTCGTAGCGAGCCGAACCATGGGCCGACGATACACTGTTCTGGGGACGGAGGCGGCGACCACCTCGCCTCACCCCGACGGACCTTGGAGGAAGCGACGGCTGCGTGGTACCCACGATCTGATGCATCGGCCGCTCCGCCCCTCGTTCGCCCTTTCGCTGGTGGCCGCGACATCGCTGCTCGTGGTCGCCGGCGGCGCGCTCGCGCAGCACACGACCCCGCTGGTGAGCGTGAGCGACATCACATTCACGGTCGGGCGCGAGCCGCTCGACAACGCGTGGCTGCGGTCGCGCACGAGTCAGCTGGGCCCCGTCGTGCGCGAGCGCTGCTACGCGCCCGCCTTCACGCCCGAGGACGCCACGGCAGGCGTCCTCGAGGTGCGCATGTCGCTGGTGCGTACGGGCCGACTCACCGGCGTACGAGTCCGGCGCGCACCCGGGGGCTCCCTTCCCGCAGCAGTAGCGAGATGCGTGCAACGCGAGCTGGCGCGCACGCGGCTCGATGTGCGCCGCCGTCCCAGTGGGACGCCGATCGACGACAGTGACGTGGAGGTCGCGCTCGATGGACAGCCTCCCGAGCTGCAACGACCCATCCGGATCACGCTGCGCCTCACGCTCTCGGCCGCGAGCGCCGCGCCGGCGCCGTCCTCTGGCTCCGGCGTAGCGATACCCGCGACGGAGTGACCGCGCACCCGAGCAGCGGCGGTACCGCACACGACGACGGTTGGCTGCTCGTCCCGGGGCGGTCTCCGAACCGAGCGGATCAGGAGCACGCCCCGAAGCCCAGCGAGTCCAGCGCAGGGGGCGTGACGTCGGCGTGCGTCGTCCCTGCCTCCCCCGCATTCCCGTCCCACGTGGGAGACACGGTGCCGACACCGTAGGAGCCTCCCGACACGTCGACCACGCCGGTGTGACCGGCCGTGTCTCCGAAGCGCTTCACACGTCCACCGCCGCCCCCGCCCGCGCCAAAGCCCCAAGTGCCGTCACCCGGAGAGTCGGCGCCGTCTCCACCGCGCGCGGTGATCGAGCCTCCGCCCGAGATCACCGGCGCAGCGAGGAGCACACCGCCGCCGGCTCCTCCGCCCCCTCCCGTCGCATAGCCCGAGGTGCAGCCGCTCGGGATCGTCGCGGGCGGGGCGTCGCCGCCCGACATCTCGATCGCGCCCTCGAGTGTGACGGCGGTGTCCGCCACCAGGATCAGCGCTGCCCCTCCACGTGCGCCCGACGCGCCATCGATGCACGCGCTCCCGTTGCCCGCGGCACCGCCCCCGGAGCCGGGCGCGAGGTCCACGCCGGTCGCCGTGCCATACACGCTCCCCCCCGGCGCGTGGCAGACAGCCGCTCCCGGCACGTCGCACTGCGCGCATGCATTCCCCGCCTGGGCATAGCCGTCCATCGAGTTGCCGCCAGCTCCGCCATAGGCGCCGCCCCCACCCCCGTTCGGAACCAGTGAGCCGGCCGCTCCGCCGCACCCCGCCCCGGGACCAGCGCCCACGTGACCGCCTACGCCGCGTGCCGGGTACGCGGCCCCTCCCGCGAATCCACGCCCAGCACCATCGATGACTGCGCTGGGTCCCACATGGACATCGGGCGCATGGACGAACAGCCGGCCCGTACCATCGACCGCCGCATCGTGAGGCGTGATGCGCAGCGCACCCAGGATGCGGACCGACGCGGTGTAGCAGCGCGTGCCGTGCGTCTCGTGCTCGGCGCCCAGCGGGACGAACAGCACCGCACTCGAGTCCACGACCTCGTCGTCGCAGAGGTCGCCCCGTCCGTCACCGTCGTCGTCGGACTGCGCCGCGTTGGCGAGGGCGGCGCAGTTGTCACACGCGTTCCCCACGCCGTCAGCGTCGCCGTCCGCTTGGTCCAGGTTGGCGGTGACGGGGCAGTTGTCGGACGTGTCATCCACGCCGTCGTCGTCGTCGTCGTCGTCGCACGCGTCGCCATCGCCGTCATCGTCCGTGTCGACCTGGTCGGTGTTCGCCACGCGCGGGCAGTTGTCGAAGGCGTCGGGCACGGTGTCGGCGTCCTCATCGGGAGGGCCCGCGTCGAGGCCTTCGTCCAGCCCCTGGTCCGAGCCCAGGTCGGGCGAGCCCGCGTCGCCGCCACCGTCCGCGCCTTGGTCCGTCCCGAGGTCGGGCGACACCGACGCGTCTGGCGCGCCACCGTCCGGCGGGCCGCCATCCGCCATGCAGTCGCCGCGTTCGCAGGCGGGTGGCGGGTCATCACAACCGAAGAGGGCGCAGCCGCCCACGAGGGTCAGCGAGATCATGAGAGCACGTTGCATGAGACTCCTTGTCGAGCGCAGCTCGACTCAATAAGGCACTGTGTCTCATTAACAACGAGTCAACACGTCTCACAATTCCTCGCCTTGGTGAATTTCATCCCCGACGGAACGCGCATCGGCGGCGCTCTGCGCGAACACTCTCCCCCAAGCCGTCTACACGGGCGCCACGCTGCCCAGCGGGACAGGCGACGGATCGCCTACTGGCGACGCGTGTACTCCTCCATCGTGGAGGAGATCATCAGCATCATGGCGCTCCGCAGCCGGCGCCTCTCGGCCGCGCTCAGCGCTGGATGGAGCGCCACGTGGAGGCCGACCCCCTGCAAGAGAATGATGAACGAGCGAATGATGGCCTTGTCCTCGCGGAGCCCAGTCCGCTCGCGCCACCACCGGGCGATCTGCGCCACCTGCCGCTCGACGCGTGCGTCCCGGACAGCCAGCGCCGCGCTCCCCGGGCGGACCTCCTCCCGGAACATCGCGATGATGAGGCCTCGCTCCGCCGCGGCATCGTCCATCACCCGCCCGACGATGGCCTCGAGCCAGGGCTCGTCGCTGGACTGGAGGGCTTCCTCGAGACGGCTGGCCACGCGCTCCGCGTAGCGCCGATGGAGCGTGTCGACGATGGCTTCGACTCCGGTGAACGCGCGGTAGAACGTGGCACGCGACACCCCTGCAGCCTCCGCGATGATCTGCGGCGTCAAGTCCTCGGGCCCGTGCTCGCCGAGGAGCTCGAGCGTCGTCGACAGGATCTGCTCTCGTTGAGCCTCGATGCCGGGGCGGGGGGCGCTCACACGGCCGATATCGCTCGCCAGCCGCCGAGGTGTCAACCACTGGGGCCAGCCTGTGCCCGGGACGCGAGTGGGTCTGCCCGCCCCTCGATCCGCACGCGCCGGTGTTGGGACCGAGCCTCGAGGGCTCCCTTCTCCCGAACGCCGTTCCGGATGCGCGGCGACGGGCGGCGCGTTCCACGGAACACCGGTACGCTCGGCCTCGCATCGATGACGGACCACGGCCACCCTTTCCGCCTCGACATCGAGGTCCGCGCCCCGGCACGCTTCGCCGCGCTCCAGCACATGTTCGCCGCGCTCGCGCAACTGAAGCGCGCGCAGTTCCACACCGACGACGAGGACGAAGAGGACGAAGAGGACGAAGAGGTCGTCGAGCCCAACGACCCGCGTTGGCGATCGCTCCTCGACACCGAGGCCCTGGCGCACTTCGCGTCGGCCTTCGACCGGGACGGCGAAGAGGGCCGCACACACCAGCGCTTGTGGGAGCTGACCGAGCCCGCGCGCCGTGGTGACCCCATCTTCCAAGTCCCGGGCCCGTGGCCGTTCGACGCTGTCATCGCCGGGATCTACCGCGCCGAGTACATGCTCGAGAGGCTCACGCGCGTGAGCGAGGAGCACGCCGTGCTCACCTACGACCCCTTCGCGGGCCCGTTCGGTGGGACCGCGCCGCTGGTCGAGCTCGTCGAAGGGTTCGGGCAGCTCGTGCGCTACGACTCGTGGAACGTGGGGCCGCCGCATCGCCCCGTGGTGGGGTGGGACTTCGAGCGAGCCGCGCAGCTCGTCCGTGCGCGTCGCGGCGTGTAGCCCCTCACGGCGTAGACTGCGCGGAGGAGGCCGCCCGAAGCCGATGGACCCGAGAATCGCTCGCTGGCCCCCTCCTCATCCACCGCGAGCAACGCGGCATGGAGCGCCACGTCGCGCTCCGCTGCATCGAGCACCTGCGCAAAGAGGTCGGCAGACAACGCGCGCAGCACCTCGGTCATCAGACCCCACAGGTCGAACTCCTCCGGGTCCAGCTCCTGCATCGCATCGTTGATCGCCGCCGCGAACTCCACGTCCTCGAAAGCCGGACACTGCGCCAAGAACTCCTCGAGCGCGCCGAGCAACTCGTCGAACGCGGCCGCCGCGTCGTCTCGTCCCGCGTCATCGGGGTCCATGCTTGCGAAGCGTAGACCCTGCGGCGGGCACCGCAAAGAGCACCCCCACGACGCATGCGCTAGCGCGGCGTCCTGCGCATCCATGCAACGTTCGGAAGCAAGATGCGTTGTTCCGGGTCCCCGTCCCACGCTACGTCGAGCCCGGCGCGCTCGAGGATGGATACGAGACGTTCCCCCGCGTCGATCACCATCGCGTCGTCGAAGAAGGCGCCGAACGCGATCAGCAAGCCATCCCCTTCGAGGGCACGTTCGAGATCCTGCCCGTGATAGAAGCAGTAGCGGAGTGCCGAGCCACCACGCTCGTTTCGAAGCGCGAGGACCTCCGCGAGACCGTCCGACTGCGTGTAGCCAGCGTTCTGGAGCGTGATGAATCCATCGCGCTCGGCGGATTCGAAGGCGGCGTCGAGCCTGTCGCAGTCGGTCACTGCGGGCCACGCGCGTTCAGCCTGAGCCTTACGTTCGAACTCCAGCGCGACGGCAGATCGCAATGCATCTTCGTCGAGGTCGTCTTCCCAAACCTCGTCTGCGATGTCCCGAAGCTCTTCGGGTGCGTAGAAGCCCGACCAGACGGCAAACCGGATGGACTCGAGGAGGTGTGCACTGGGTTCCTTCATGGGTCCGTCTGAGAAGCAAGCGCTACGCGGCCTCCACCACGAAGCACGCCGTGGTCGTCGCGCTGCCGCCGATGTTCAGCGTCGCGACCCGGCGGGCGCCCTCGACCTGGTAGTCGCCTGCACGGCCCCCGACTTGCTTGGCGGCGTCGAGCAGCATGCGCACGCCGGTGGCGCCGACGGGATGACCGACACCCATCAGGCCGCCACTCGGGTTCAGCGGGACGCGCCCTCCAAAGGCGACGTCGCCGCGCTCGATGGCTTCGAAGCTGCGTCCGGGTGGGGTCAGCCCGAAGTGATCGATGGCCATGTACGCCGTGGGCGTGAAGCAGTCGTGCGTCTCGATGGCGTGCAGCGCGCTCGCGCCGGCGATGCCCGCACGACCGAACGCGTCGAGGATGGCGCCGCGCACGTGCGGGAACACGTAAGGCTCGCTGCGTGAGGCCGCGACCTTGTCCTCGTAGCGCAGCGTGCTGGTGCGGTGTCCGTGCCCCGCGATGCGTGCCGGCCGGCGCGTGCGTCCCAGCAACGAAACGAACGCTCCGTTCGCGAGGACGATGGCCGCGGCGCCGTCGGTGACCTGCGAGCAGTCGTGCTTGCGGATGCGCCCGTGCACCACCGGGTTCTTCTCGTCGGACTCGGCGTAGCTGAGCTCGTCCAGCGACCACCCGCGCGTCTGGGCGTTGGGGTTGCGCTTCGCGTTGGCGAAGAAGCTGGAGGCCAGCGCGACGAGGTGCGCGCGGTCGAGGCCGTAGCGCGCGTCGTACTCGTCCGCGAGCGACGAGAACATGGCGGGCCAGACGTACTTCACGCCCTCGGCTTCGCGACCGACCCACGCGGCTGCGCCAAGATGCGACGCGGCGACGTCGCCGTGTACGTTGCGCATCTGCTCGACGCCGACCACCAGCGCGCAGCGCGCGTCGCCCGCGCGGATGGCGTGCATGGCCCCCAGCGCGGCCATGCTGCCCGACGCGCACGCGGCCTCGTGTCGGCTTCCCGGCTTTCCGTCGAGCCCGGGGTGCAGCGCGGCGACCATCCCGGCCAGCTGTCCCTGCCCGGCGAAGAGCTCGCCCACGAAGTTGCCCACGTGGAACGCGTCGACGTCTTCCGGGTTCACCCCGGCGTCCTCGAGCGCCGCGGGCACGACCGCAGCGAGCATGTCGAACAGGCCGAGCCCCTTGCGCGACCAGTTCATCGCGAAGTCCGTCTGCGCGCCCCCGAGGATGTAGATCGGTTCCATCCCCGGAAGCGTGCATCAGGCGCCCGACGAGCGCGAGCGTCGTCGAGCATGCGTGACGCGCGCCTTGCAGACAGCCGAGCGGAACGCCGTGAACGGGGCGCGCCGCGGCCGAACGCCACGGACGCGCGCTACTCGCTGTCGTCCTCGGGCGTCGGCCCGATGGGCTCGGCCTCCTCCGGGTTCAGGATCTGCAGGTCGTTGCGCAGGTGCGCGTGGAACTCGAACAGGTCGAGCCGCCGGTCCAGGCGCGGGCGCACGCTCCCCGACGAGCGTGAGCGGTAGAGGTCGTGGATGTCCACGTCCGACACCAGCATGGTCTCCACGTTGCTGTCCGCCTCCGCGTGGATGCCGTCGCGCGAGAACTCGAAGTCGCTGGGCGTGAAGATGGCGGCCTGCCCGTAATGAATGTCCATGGCCGGCACGCTCGGGAGGTTGCCGACGATGCCAGCCGTCACCACGTAGATCTGGTTCTCGATGGCGCGCGCGTGTGAGCAGTAGCGCACGCGCGCGTGCCCCTGCCGGTCATCCGTGCAGTACGGCACGAAGAGGATCTCCACGCCCGCGTCGGCCAGGTAGCGGGCGGCTTCCGGGAACTCGGAGTCGTAGCAGATGAGCACGCCGATCTTGGCCTTGGGCGTGCTGATGACGCGCAGCTCGCTGCCGCCGTCGATGCCCCAGAAGCGCTTCTCGGAGGGCGTGATGTGCAGCTTCGGCTGGAACACCACGTAGCCGTCCGGGAACACGATGGGCGCCACGTTGTAGATGGTGCCCTCGCGCCGCACAGGGTGCGTGCCCGCGATGATGTGCAGCCCGAAGCGCTTGGCGAGGTCCTTGAACAGCCCCACCACCTGCTCCTCCATGTCGCACAGGCGGGCGATGCCCTCGAGGGCGGGGAGGTTCTTGAGCGCGTCCATGGAGAGCAGCTGCATGCTGGTGAACTCCGGGAACACCACGAAGTCCGCGCGGTACTCGGCCGCCGTCTCCACGAAGTACGCGATCTGTGCGGCGAACTCCTCGAACGACGCGACCTTGCGCACCTGGTACTGCACGGCGGCCACGCGCACCTTGCGCTGGGCGCTCCCGTCTTGCGGCTCGTAGTCTGGGTTGGTCCACTCGATGAACGTCGCGTGGTTCTTGCTGTTGGGGTCGGTGATGTAGTTGCGCAGCAGGCCCCGGACGATGAAACCCTCGCGCAGCTGGAAGCTCAGCACGAGGTCCTTGATGTCGCCCATCTCCACGGCGCGGACGTACTGAGCCGGGGTCATCTCGGCCGCGCGCTCGGCGTAGCCGTGGATGCGCCCGCCCGCGACGATGCGCCGCAGGTTGCGCGCCTTGCACAACCGCCGCCGAGCCTCGTAGAGATGATGCCCCGCGCCCAGTCCGCGCGCGTCGGGGTCCACGTACACGTCCGCGCCATAGAGCGTGTCGCCCTCGGGATCGTGGCTGTGGAAGTAGCCCCCGTCGGTGATGCCGGAGTACGTGTGCGGCCTGTAGTCGTCGGTCCCCAGGCGCACGATCAGGCTGGCACAGGCGCCGAGGACGACACCGCCGCGCTCGACGACGATCTGGCCCTCGGGAAAGAGGCGGATGTGATTCAGCAGCTGCCCCTTGTTCCAGACCACGTTGTGCTCTGCCATGGTGGGGAAGCACTTCTTGTTCAGCTGGATGAGGGCGGGCACGTCCTCCACGCGCGCGAGGCGCAGCGTGGCGGGGCCGTCGGGAGTGTCATAGGTCCATAGATCCATGGATCCAGTGTGGGGGATCCAGGTGCGCGTTCAAAGCGCGTCAGGCCGCGGACGCGGTAGCCGACGCGCGCGAGACGCCGGTAGGCCCCGTCGTCGCTTGCACCTGCAGCGTGGCCGCGCCGAAGCGCCGTGTGCCCTCGGCCAGCCGCCCGCGTGTGGGCGCACCGTCGAAGGACAGCTGGCTGATGCCGCGCGAGCTCCCCGTAACGACCGCGGGGAACGCGTAGCGGACGTCGTCCATGGGGTCTTCGATCTCCACGAGGACCGCCGTCCCAACCGTCGGCGCGACGCGCATGCGGGCGTCCAGACCGGCGCCGGACACGTTCTTCACGTGGGCGACGTGGAACTTGCCGCCGACCGCGACGCGCACGTTTCCGGGCACCTCGACGTGTGGCGCCGAGAGCGCGTGACGGGACTCCGCGCGCACCCCGCCGAGCAGCTGGGCGAGCCCCACCAGCAGCGCCTGCTCCCCAACCTGCAGCGGCTCACCCGCGCGCTGCTGGGCGCTGAGTCGTTGGTGGTCGTAGATGAGGTCGAAGAGCGAGTGCATGGGGGCTCCTACGTTCGGGGGATGTGCTGAAGTGGGACACAGCAACGCGCGTGCCAGCTCCCTCCTGCGACCACACGAAGCCTGGAATCCTTGGCGTTCTGCGATACGGAGGCCGCCCAGCGCGGCGCGGGCTCCATGACACGGATGTCGCGATCGGCGGGCTGTTGCGTAACGCGCGTTGGTAGGCGTCACGCGCGCTGCTACACCCGCAGCGTGGATCTCTTCGATCACAGCCACGCCAAGAAGGGCCCGCTGGCCGACCGCATGCGGCCGACGCGACTGGCCGAGGTGGAGGGTCAGGCGCACCTCTTCGGGCCCGACAAGCTCCTGTCGCGGCTGATCCGCGCCGACCGCGTTCCGTCGCTGATCCTGTGGGGACCCCCGGGTACCGGGAAGACGACCACGGCGGAGGTCATCGCGCGCGAGACGGCGGCCACGTTCGAGCCGTTCAGCGCGGTGCTCGGAGGCGTGGCCGATCTACGCAAGATCCTCGGCGCGGCCCGCGAGCGCGCGCGCGTGTACGGCAAGCGCACCATCCTGTTCGTCGACGAGATCCACCGCTTCAACAAGGGGCAGCAGGACGCACTGCTGCCCCACGTGGAAGACGGCACGGTGACGCTCATCGGGGCGACCACGGAGAACCCCAGCTTCGCGGTGAACGCCGCGCTCCTGAGCCGCGCGCGCGTGTTCCGGCTGGAGCCGCTGGGCCCTGCCGAGCTGGAGCGGTTGCTGAGCCGTGCGCTGCAGGACGCGACCCGAGGGCTCGGCGAGCTGAACCTCGAGGCCGAGGAGGGCGCGCTCCTGGCCATCGCCGAGCAGGCGCACGGGGACGCGCGGCGGGCGCTGTCGGTGCTCGAGGTGTGCGCCGACCTGGCGCACGCCGCCGGTGGCAAGCTGCGCGTGGCGGACGTCCAACAGGCGCTCTCGAGCAAGACGCTGCTGTACGACAAGAGCGGCGAGGAGCACTACAACGTCGTCAGCGCGTTCATCAAGTCGATGCGCGGCAACGACCCGGACGCGAGCATCTATTGGCTCATGCGCATGCTCGAGGCCGGCGAGGACCCGCGCTTCGTGCTGCGGCGCATGCTGATTTTCGCGAGCGAAGACATCGGCAACGCAGACCCGCGCGCGCTCGAGCTGGCGGTGGCGGCCGATCAGGCCTTCGCTCGTCTGGGTATGCCCGAGGGCATGTTCGCCATCGCGCAGTGCTGCACCTATCTGGCGTCGGCGCCCAAGTCGAACGCCAGCTACGAGGCGTGGACCACCGCGCAGCAGGACGTGCGCGAGCGGGGCGCGCTGCCGGTGCCGTTGAAGCTGCGCAACGCCGCGACGGCCGCGATGAAGTCATGGGGCTATGGCGAGGGCTACCGCTACCCTCACGCCGAGGGCGGTCATGCGGCGGGTGAGAGCTACCTGCCCGACGAGCTGGTGGGGCGGCGCTACTACGAACCACGCCCCGAGGGCTTCGAGACCCGCATCGCAGCGCGCCTGGCGCGCCTTCGCGGGGAGGGCCCGGCAGTCGCCCCTGAGCGCGGCGACGGCGAAGACGCGTAGCCGCACCGGGCGGACGAGGCCGCCCCGTTCGGCGCCGCCCTGTCTCGGGGGGTGCGGTCGCGACGCTCCAACGCTGGCGGGCGGTGGCGTCCGCTGACCATGACGTGGTCGGGCGGCCCTCCGGACGGCGCCTGACCGCGCCCGTACGCTTTTCTTGGAGAGGGACGCAACGTGCGTCGGGGCAGGCCGATGAGGGGGCACACGCGCCGACCCAGGTCGGCCCCGCACCCGAGGACCGATGCCGCCTACCCCGCCCACGCCGCCCCCCACGTCCGCACACGTGCCCATGAGGGACCCCCACCAGGAATCCCGCGAGCGCGCTGAGCGACTCCTTGCCGCCGTCGCGCGTGAGCTGCTTGCGAATCCGTCCCCTGGAATGACGACGCAGACGCTGGGCCCCTCCGAGCCCTCGTCCTCACCACGCCAAGCCACCCGCTCGCACGACAACCCCATCCACCGCATCGCAGGCCTGCGCGCCTGACCTGGAGACCCTCATGTCCAACACAGCCCCTCCCACGTCCACTCGCAGTCCCCAAGCACAAGCCGCCATCGACATCATCGCCAACCGCTTCGCCACGCGGGAGCAAGCCCGCAGCGCCGAGCTCGACGCGCTCGAGGCCGGCGCCACCCCGGAGGAGGCCGTCCGTGCGTTCGTGGACGTCATGCACGGAGCGTCTCCGCCGGCGCAGCGTGTCTACATGGAGCAAGCGTTCGAGATGTTGGACGTCAGTCCCGAGAGCTTCTTGGCGCTGCTCCAGGCGCAGGTGCGGGCGGAAGACGAGAAGGTGATGACGGCCACCAACACCATCCAGAACGCCCTCCAGAGCTCGCGCGAGCTCAGCGAACGCATGCAGGCGCTGCAGATCCTCCACCAGCGTGTGTCGCAGGACAGCGATCAGAGCGTGGACCTGCAGGACGGAGACATCACCGTCAACGGCCGCCAGATGTGCCTCGGCCAGGCGGTCATCGAGTTCGACCTCGTGGATGAGCTCAACCTCACGCGTCACGTGGACGGCGACCCGTTGTGGTACCGCGGTGTGGCGCTGCGCGCGGACGCCATCCAGAGCGCCATCGACGGCCTCCGTCAGAAGCAACAGTCGGTCACGTCCTCGAACGAGCTGAACATGATCAACATGCAGCAAGCGATGCAGCAGCGCGGCCAGCACATCCAGCTGGTGTCCAAGGTGCTCGCCATGATGGGCGACACGGAGCGCGCCATCGTCGGGAACATGCGATGACGTCCGGGCTCACGGCCGTAGCGCACCTCGCCGATCTGCTGCGGCTCCCCCGCGCCCAGCGTGACGCCGTCTTCGCCCTGGGCGAACGAGAGCTCGCCAACGGGCAAACCGAGCAGGCCATCGAGACGCTGCAGATCGCAGCGCAGCTCGACCCACTGAACCCGACGCGCTTCCGCCGCTTGGGAGACGCGCTGCGCGCCGGCGGACGCGTGGCCGAAGCCGACCTCTACACCCAGTTCGCACAGGAGCTCGCACGATGACCGTCATCAGCACCCCAGCCACCCCAGCCACCCCAGCCACCCCATCGACGCCGAGCGTCGACTCCCCGGCAGCCGTCACCACGGGAGACGTCAGCGCGACGGAACGCGCTCGGGCGACGCCCGTGAACACGTCGCCGCAGGCCCTCGCGGCATCGCCCCCGCTGAGTCGTTCGATCCCCTCGGGACAGATCCGGCCAGGCGACCTGGAGGCCGCGGTCACCGCGCTCAACGCGGTCATGGACGGCTTCGGTTCGTTGCTGCTGACGCAACAGCAGCTGCGCCAGGAGGGGGTCGCGCGGGGCACGGACGCGGCCGCCGCAGGAGAACGCACCGCCGAGAGCGCGCTCGAGCGTCAGCGTGAGGCCATGGAAGCCATGCAGCGTGCACAGCGCCGCGCCCGCGGTCTGCTGCGAAGGGCCCCGCGTTGGGTCAAGAAGCTGGTCGCCGGGATCATCACGGCGGCCGGCGCAGTGGCGGGGGCCTTCACGGGCGGTGTCGCCGCGGGGCTGGCCGTCGCAGGCGCGGTCCTCATCCTGGCGGGCGACGCGGTGTCCAAGCTGCTGGTGAAGGCCGGCATGGACCCTGAGAAGGCAGCCTGGGTGGGATTCGCGGTGAAGCTCGTCGGCGCCGCCTTGTCGTTCGGCGCGGGCTTCGCAGGTGGCGCGACGTCGGCGGCCACGTCCGCGATGGCCGTACGTGACGGCATCACGCTCGCCACACGCATCATCAGCACGGCGAACGCGCTGGCAGACCTCGGCACCGGGACGGCTGCCGCCGTGTTCACGTTCCAGGCGAGCGAGGCGAGCGCGGACGCCGACGCTGCCGGGCTCGACATCGAGCTGGCGAACGACGACCAGCAGGACGCCGTGGAGGCGATGCGCGACGCGCATCAGACCTACCAGCGTGTCCTCCAGCGGATGCAGTCGTGGCTGAGCAGCCAACAAGAGACGCGGCAAGCGCTCGTCGCTCAGCTCAGCGCCTGACGCCCGCCAACGCCGGCCGCCGCGGGGGCGGCCCCGCCCAACCGATTGAACCTCACCATCATCCTCACACCGTCCTTGCTCAAAGGCAGCTCATGACCCACATCGCTTCGACCCCTCCTCCGGCTCACCCACCTCGCACCGACACCCCCGTCGCGCCTCTCCCGATCGCCAACGATGGCGGCATCGAGGGGATCCTGATGCAACTCGACGAGCAGGCGCGGCGCGCGCGCGACCTTCGCAACGACGCGCGAGACGCACGACGTGCGGTGCAGGCCAAGGGCATCCGTCAGGCACGCAAGGGCGCGCGCTTGTCGCTCGCGGCGAGCCTCGTGAAGCAAGCTGGCACCGCCGCGGCCCGCCTCGCGCAGAGCGCGTCGAGCCGCGGCGACACGAACGATGCCGGCGCGACGAGTACCGGGAACGGAGGAGCGGCCGTGGGTGGAGCGAGTGGGCCGTCGCGCACGGGAACCGCTTGGGCCGAAGCGGGTGCGGCGGCCGCCGAGGCCAGCGGATCACTTCTCGAGCACGCTGCCACGCGCGCCGAGCTTCGTCGGGACACCTCGGAGCACATCGCGCAGACGTTCGGGGACGTCGCCGACGACGCCGAGAACGGAGCCCAGGACGCGCGCCAGATGCTCGACCGCGCTCGGCAGCACCTCGACGCCGTCCTTGCAGCGCGGCGTGAGGCGGAGGCTGCGATCCTGCGCGGTTGAGAGCCACCACGAGGCGTTCGGGGTGAGAGCCGGATGTGCGTGGAGCGACGCTCGATGCTCAGACCCGCTGTCCCTGGCTCCGCCGGTGGGGAACGCGGCCGACGACTCGTGCGCCAGAGCTGAGCGTACGGATCTGCGGCCCGTAGTAGACCCCGGCGGCGCAGGCGCGCTCGAAGTACCCTGGCGGCAGCGGCTCGAGGTACTCGTCGAGCGTCCCCGCGTGCACGTGTCGCTCGAGCGACGCAAAAGCAGCGCTCCCTTGACGTGCGCTGACGCGCGGCTCCTGACCCGCCCGTGGCGGCAGCGGCGACAAGCCACAGAGCTCCTCCCCCACGAGCACCTCGCGCTCGTCCGAGCGAAACAGGCGAAGCGCGGCGCGCCCGTCGGAGATCCGCGCGAGGGCGTCTGCAATCCGAGCTTCGGCGTCGAGGGTGTCGGAGAGCCAGGGCTCGGGGAGGGCCGCGATGGGCAGCGCTTCGAGACCCAGGCTGGCGACCGAGAGGCGCAGCGCGGGCTCGTCCGAGGCCGACACGAACGGCCTTGGATGGTCCGGCATGGCGCGCGTGGTGAGCCACGAGAAGTGTGCGCCACGCAGCAGGGCCCACTCGCCGCCCGCCCAGACGGCCTGACCAGCGCGCGCGTCGAGCTCGCGTGCGAGCGCCTGGAAGTCGATGGTCCCGGAGTCTTCCTTGCTCATGCACACGTCCTTGCGAAGAGGAGCGGCGTGTTGGAGTGAGTGCGGGCCGCGACCGAGGCTCCGCTATGCCGTGTCCCGCGAGCCCCCGTCAAGACCCAGCATGAGCAGTCGTCTGCCCACGTGCGGGCCGTGCCCAGACGATCGGCAGGAGCGCGGCGTTCCTCGGGGGGCACGCTCACGGAGTGGCACGCCTTGCCGCGACCCGCGCGGTCGCGTAACCCCAGGGCCATGCAACTCAGCGAGCTCAAGTGGGACGCGGCGGGCCTCGTCACCGTCGTGGTCCAAGACCAGGCCACGGGGGAGATCCGCATGGTGGCGCACGCGAACCGCGAGGCGCTGGACGCCACCCTCGCGACCGGACAGGCGCACTTCTACAGCCGCTCGCGCGCATCCCTGTGGCTGAAGGGCGAGACGAGCGGCCACACCATCGCCGTGAGCGAGGTGTGGGCCGACTGCGACGCGGACGCGGTGCTCTACCTGGCAGCTCCAGCGGGCCCCAGCTGCCACACGGGACGTGACACGTGCTTCTTCCGGCGCGTCACGGCAGAGGGAATCCAGGACGAGCCCCACCGACACGGACAGCCCACGTTGCTCGCGTTGGAGGGGGCGCTGGCCCAGCGCGCGTCGTCCACCGCCGACAAGAGCTACACCAAGTCGCTGTTGGTGAAGGGCGCCGCCAAGATCGGCGAGAAGATCCGCGAGGAGGCGGACGAAGTCAGCGTCGCGATCGCCGAGGAGTCCGACGACGCCGTGGCGAGCGAGGCGGCCGACGTGCTCTATCACCTCATGGTGGGCCTGCTGCTCCGCAAGGTGCCGCTACGCCGCGTGCAAGAGGTGCTGGGCGCCCGCTTCGGCGTGTCCGGCCACGTGGAGAAGGCGAGCCGCGTGAAGAGCTGAGGGCCGTCAGGGGGTGCGCGGAGCGAACACCGTCACGCCCTCGATGTCGGGAGGTGCGTCGATCTCGCGCACGGGGTGCTCCCCCGTGAAGGGGCGCAGCCACTGGGGGAGTGGCGTGTCCTCGGCGATGGTCACGTGGAAGTGAAAGTCGTGTAGCGGATTGTGGCGCTGCATGGGCCGCCCGAACGGGGTCACGAGGCCACGCGCGTCGAACCATGTGTGGAAGCGGTCACGCACCACGGTGTCGTTGTAGTAGATGCGCACGCGCCCCTCGGTGCACACGGCCAGGATACGCGCCAGGGCCTCCACGCGGTGCCGCGCATGCTCGATGTTCACGTTCGACATCGTGCGGTAGTTGGGCCGATAGCGACGGGCACCGAGGTTCTCCACCAAGAGCGTGTTCGGCAGGTACAGGTCGACGTCGACGCCCGTCTTGTGCGTCATGTGACGCGGCCCGGGTGCGTCGAGGTCACCGATGAGCAGCTCCTGGTTCGGGAAGCGCTGCCGGAACGCATAGGCGGTCGCCAAGAGGACGCCCACCAAGGCGGGGCGCCCCCAGGTGTGCTCGTCGATCGTGTTGCGCCAGCGCGTGTAGAGCCCCTGCGCGTCCGTCGTGCCGGGCATGGCCCACTTGCACTCGGGGTACGAGGCGCCGGCGGCGCAGGCCGCGGGCCGCGCGATGGCCATGGGCGGGATGCGGCACACGATCTCCGAGTCCCACGCGAGGGGCTCGCCAGGCTCCGCCGTGTCCGTCGCGGCAGGGGTGCCCGCAGGCTCTCCCCCCGCGGCGTGTGGGGTCGCCCCCTCCGCGCTCCGCTCGTCGCGCTCGGTGTCGCTCGTGCCAGCGCCCTCGCCAGCGCCCTCGGCCCCGGGCGCGCCGCTCGCACCCACCTGCTCGCCGCCCCCGAGGGTTCCCTCGCCCGAAGCCTCATCACTTGACGCTCCCGGACCGTGGCCGTTCTCCCCGGGGTCCGTGGAGCGGGCGTCACCGCCACATGCGGCCACCACCAGCAGGGCGCTGATCAGGCAGAGCCACAACGCACTGCGTCGCCCCGGTCTGTCGGCGCGCGGTTGGGCTCTCGTCTCGAACGTACGACGCTGCATGGCTCAGGCCCCGTGATAGCGGTTCATGGCTGCGGTCGCACCCTCGAGCAGCGCAGCCTCCACCATGTCGCAGGCGCGCTCGACGACGTCCCCCAGCTCTGCGCGCTCGCTGGCGTCGAAGTCGCTCAACACATGCGACTCGGTGCGCGCGGATGGTCGACCGATGCCCACGCGCACGCGCACGAAGCCGTTGCCGCCGCAGCGCTGCACCATCGACTTGAGCCCGTTGTGGCCCGCCGTGCCGCCGCCGACCTTGATGCGCACGACCCCGAACGCCAGATCGAGCTCGTCGTGCACGCACAGCACGCGCTCGAGCGGCACCTTGTAGAACGTCATGGCAGGCTGCACCGACTCGCCGCTCAGGTTCATGAAGGTCTGCGGCTTGAGCAGCACCACGTCCTGTTGCTGCAGCAGCCCCTTGGTGGTCTCGGCCTTGAACTTCTCGCGGAAGGCGGGCGCCGACCAGCGCGTGGCGAGCCGGTCCACGACCATGAACCCGACGTTGTGACGATTGCCGCTGTACTTCGGCCCGGGGTTCCCGAGCCCGACCACCAAGTGCATGCCCGCCGTCCTAGCGAAACGGTCTGAAAACGAAGAGGGCGGCGCCGTTCCCAGCCGCCGCCCTCTGGCCTGTCGCGACGGGCTGCCACGCAGCCCGCCGTGGGATCACTTCTTCTTCTTGCCGCCCGCAGCCGCCGCAGCCGCAGCCGCCGCAGCCGCCTCGGCCGCCGCGATCGCGCGACGGTTCTCCTGGATGGAGACCAGCGTGCGGTCCTCGGGCAGGGTGCAGGTCACGCCGTCCGCGAGCTGCAGGTCCTTCACCGTGATGGAGCCGCCCACGTCGAGGTTGGTGACGTCGAGCAGGATCTCCTCGGGGATGATCGTGGGCGGCGCCAAGAGCGGCACCGTGCGCAGGGTCACGTTGAGCAGACCGCCCTTGACCACGCCCTTGGCGCGGCCGGTGGTGGCGAGCGGCACGGAGACCTTGACGGGCACCTCGGCCTTCACGCTCAGGAAGTCCACGTGCAGCAGCTCACGCGACACGGGGTCGACCTCGAGGTCGCGCACCATCACCAGGGCCTGCTTGCCCCCGAAGGTGAGGTCGTACGCGACGTTACGGCCGCGCTTGCTGCGCAGCCCCTTGAGGACTTCCGTGGGGTTCAGCGTGAGCGACGTCGGCTCGATTCCCGGTCCGTAGACGACCGCGGGGATCTTGCCACTTGCACGTAGCCGACGAGCTGGCCCCTTTCCGCTCTCTGTGCGGACCTCAGCCTGCAGCGCCATCGTTTCCATGATTCGATTCTCTCCTGATTTGCGTGAAGCTCGACCGCGCCGAACAACCGGACGCGGCGAAGGTTGGGGTGCGCTCAGACGAAGAGCGAGCTCACCGAGTCGCTATGGTGGATCCGCTTGATGGCCTCGCCAAGCAGACGCGCCATGCTGAGCACCCGGAACTTGCCGGTGGCCACGGCGGCGGCCGACAGCGGGATGGTGTCGGTCACGATCACCTCGTCCAAGCACGAGGCGGCGATGCGCTCGACCGCGGGGCCCGACAGCACCGCGTGGGTGGCCGCCGCGAGCACGCGCTTGGCCCCCTTGTCGGACAGGGCCTTGGCCGCGTTGGTGAGCGTCCCGGCCGTGTCGATCATGTCGTCCAGGATGACGCAGTCGCGGTCGCGCACGTCCCCGATGATGTGCATGACCTCGCTCACCCCGGCGCGCTCACGGCGCTTGTCGATGATGGCCAGGTCCGCACCCAGACGCTTGGCGTAGGCACGGGTGCGCTCCACCCCACCCGCGTCCGGCGAGACGTAGACGGGCGGCTCGTCGAAGCGCGGCCGGAGGTGCTCGAGGAACACCGGCATGGCGAACAGGTGATCGAATGGCACGTCGAAGAAGCCCTGGATCTGGGCTGCGTGCAGGTCGATGGCGACGACGCGGTTGATGCCCGACGCGCTCAGCAGGTCCGCCACGAGCTTGGCGGTGATGGGGGTGCGCGGTGCGGCCTTGCGGTCCTGGCGCGCGTATCCGTAATAAGGAAGCACGGCGGTGATGGAGCCGGCCGAGGCGCGCTTGAGGGCGTCCGCCATGACCAGCAGCTCCATCAGGTGCTCGTTCACCGGGGCGCAGGTGGGCTGGACGACGTACACGTCCACGCCACGGACGTTCTCCTGGATCTCCGCGAAGACCTCGCCGTCGGAGAAGCGCGGCGTGCGGCAGCGCCCCAGCGGGAGGTCCAGATACTTGGCGATCTCCTTCGCGAGCTCCGGATGAGCGCTGCCCGTGAAGACGCACGTGGACTTGAGCATCGGGCTTTCCTTGAAGGTGTTCACGGCGGTCGATTCCTGGGCTGCGCGGCGCGCAGGGGGCACTGCGGGACGCTCGGGGAGACGGGGGGCGGGCGTAGCAACAGCGGCCTTCCGTGTCAACCGCGGGGCCCGCGCGTTGGGACGTGACGCCCCCTCGTTCCTGTGTAACGGTCGCCCCTCATTCGAGCCGCCACCCCCCGGCGGACGACGTGGGTTGAGCCGGAGGGCCACCTGCGGTAGATCTCGCCGTCCCGCTTCCCGGGGTAGATACCCATGACCGTCACCGTCACGCTCCTCACCGACCGAAACGCGTTCCACGAGACATGGCGTGCAGCGCTCGAAGCCGCAGGGTTGAGCGTGAACACGCTGGCCCCCGACGCGCTCGGCTCGCTGACGGCCTCACAGCCTGCCGTGGTCATCGACGCCAGCGCGCAAGGCCTCGATGAAGACGGGTTGCTCGAGGCGGTAGGGTTCGCGCTCGCGTGTCGCTCGGTGCCCTGCGTGGACGCGTCCGCCAGCGAAGGCGCGGTGGACGACGTCGTGGACGAGATGTGCCGCGGGCTCGTCGCGCGTTCCGCGACGGACGTCACGCGCCTGGCCCAGAGCCTGGCGCGCCGCTTGGACGAGATGCGCCAGAACAAGTTCGAGTTCGTGACCATCAGCCCGCGCGAGAGCGAGGTCCTGGCCATCCTCGGCGACGGTGGGTCGGTCCTGTTGAAGCGTCCCCTCTCGCCCGAGGACGACGGAAGCGACGTGGAGTCCATCGACCTCGAGGACAATGCGACGCGCGCCATGCTGGGCCTCTCGTCCGGCATCACCCTCGCGCTCGAGGCGCGGCGTGTGGGCCCGCGTGGCACGCTGACGGACGACACGCCGATGGACGGCGCGCGGTTGGGCGCGCGCCTGCGCTCGCTGCGTCTCGAGGCTGGACTGACTCAAGCCGAGCTCGCCCGCCGCACGGGCATCCACCGCCCGAACATCGCGCGCGTCGAGGCCGGCCGCCACACCCCCTCGCTGGAGACCCTGGCGCGGCTCGCGCAGGCCATCGGGGTGTCCACCAGCCACGTGCTGGTGGAAGAGTGAGCACCACCACCTCGGCCGAGCCCCCCCGCGACGCCGCCACCGTCGTCCTGGTGCGGGACGCGCGGCCCACGCCCAACGCTCCCTCCGCGGCAGGCGTGGAGGCCTTCCTCATGCGACGGCGCGCCCAGGTGGGCTTCCTGGGCGGCATGCACCTGTTCCCGGGCGGCAAGGTGGACGAGGCCGACCTCGACCCGGCCCTGCACGCCTACATCCAGGTGGAAGACGTGGCGGCCGCCCCCAGCCGACTGCGCGAGGACGTCAGCGTGGACACGGCCATCGGCCTGTTCATGACCGCTTTCCGCGAGACCTTCGAGGAGTCGGGGCTGATCCCGGGCGCGCCCCCCTCGCTCGAACCCAGGCGCCTGGCCGCCCGCGAGCAGCTGGCGGAGCGCGGCTTCCTGGCCACGCTCGCCGGGCTGGGCGTGCGGTTGGACCTGGACGCCATGGAACCCTTCAGCCGCTGGATCACCCCCGCCGTAGAGGTGCGCCGCTTCGACGCGCGCTTCTTCCTGGCCGAGGCGCCCGCGCACCAAGAGGGCTTGGCGGACGGCTCCGAGACCGACCGCGCCATCTGGCTGCGTCCGGCCGACGCGCTCGCGCGCCACGCTGCGGGCGAGCTGGCCCTGCTGCCCCCCACGTGGATGACCCTGCACGCGCTCACGGCGTTCGACAGCGCCGCCTCCGCGATGGCCAGAACGCGCAGCACGCCCACACCCCGACTACAGCCCGAGCTGGTCACGGGTGCGGACGGGTTCACGCTCTGCTTCCCGGGCGACTCGGCGCACAGCGTCAGCGCACGTGCGCTGCCTGGCCCCACCCGCCTGCGCGTACACGACGGTCGCTGGGAGCCCGGCTGACGTGACCCAGCGCGGAGGGGTGTCACTCGGCGAGGGTGACCCGATCGCGCCCGCCGCTCTTGCTCTCGTACAGCGCGCGGTCGGCGGCGCGCAACGCCGACTCGACCGTGGCCTGCCCCTCGGCCGGCAACACCGCGACGCCGATCGAGACCGTCACACCGAAGGGCTCGGCGGCGCCCGGCGCGGAGAAGCGCAGCGCCGCCACGTTGGCCCGGACGCGCTCGCTGACGTGCAGCGCGAGCTCGAGTCCGCCGTCCATGAGCACCACGACGAACTCCTCGCCGCCGAGACGCCCGCAGGCGTCTTCGGTGCGGGTGCTGCGGGTCAGCGTGTCGGCCACGCGGGCCAGCACCTCGTCCCCCGTCGCATGCCCGTACGTGTCGTTGACGCGCTTGAAATGATCGATGTCGACCATGAGCACGCTCACGGGCGCTCGGGGCGAGTCCCCTCGGAGCGCGCGCTCGAGGCGCTCGAGGACGTGCGCCCGGCTGAGCAGCTGCGTGAGCGGGTCGGTGCTGACCGCCAGACTCACACGCACGCGCCAGCGCTCGAGGACCTCGGCGTAGACGAGCGCGAACCCGGCGGAGCTCACGGTGAAGAGCGCGAACGCCGTCGTGCGCACGTCGAAGAAGCCGCGTCCCCCCTCGAGGTAGAGCACGCTGTAGAACGTCACGAGGGCGCCCAGGATGGGGAACGCCGCGTAGCGCGCGCCGCCCGGCATGATCAGGCTCCAGCAGAACAGCAGCGTGCAGAAGCTCACGGCGTACGGCCCCTCGGCGCCCCCGGTGTGGTGTCCGGACCACGCCAGGAGCGCGGTGACTGCCACCATCAGCACGTACCCCTCGACGAACGGGTGGCGGCGGCGCGCTGGGACCAGCCGCGACAACGACAGCGCGAGGAAGGCGCAGGCGCCGCCTCCGAGGTAGCGCATGGCGGCGTCGCGCACCGTGTCGTCCGCGAACTCGGGCCACTGCCGCAGCGCCAACTCGGTGAAGAACTGCAACACCAGCCCCACCCCAGCCACCAGGTAGCTCTGCGTGAGCGCCTTCGTCGCGAGCTCGTGCAGCTCGTGCGTCTCGTACGGGGTCCTGCGGCGCCGCTCGGGGACGTTCACGGGCTCACGGTATCGCGACCAGGTCGTGCGGCCTATGGAAAGCGGGCGCGCGTCCGGCCGCCCACACCCAGCCGAGCCTGTCGAGACACAGGTGCGGGATGACGCGATGCGGCGGTCGATGCGGAAGGCGCCTCGCGTCGCTCGACACGCCCACGCACGTCGGGTAGTCCCAAGCGGTGTCCGCCTCCCAAGCGCTCTCGGACCTCAACCTGCGTGACCTCGGCGGGCTCCCCGTCGGTGACGGTCGCGTCGTACGCGCAGGCATCGTGTACCGCGCAGGGGCGCTGTCGAAGGTCAGCGCCAGCGCGCGGGCGGCGCTCGACGCGCTGGCGCTACGCACCGTCGTGGATCTGCGCACCCCCTACGAGCGCGAGCGGCACGGCACGAGCTACACCCCCCCGGGGGCGCACCTGGTGTTGCTCCCGATCGACTCGGGCGACCTCAGCAAGGCCCTGGCTGCGGCCATCCGAGGGGGCCGCTTCGACGAGCTGCCGCTCGACGTGCTGTCCGACATCAACCGCGCGTTCGTGCGTGGCGCCTACCCGCAGCTGAGCGTCCTCCTGCGGCTGCTGGCCAAACCCGAACGCCGGCCGCTGCTGTTCCACTGCACGGCGGGGAAGGACCGCACGGGGCTGGTCGCGGCGCTGCTGCTCAGCGCGCTGGGTGCGAGCTGGCCCACGGTGCTTGCGGACTACCTGCGCTCGAACGAGACCCCCCACGCGCAGAACCTGGTCTATCGGTCGCAGCTCCGACGCGCGGCCCCGTGGCTGACGCGTCGCCCGTGGGCCACGCCGAACGTGGAGCCCGTGCTGCGGCTGCTGTCGGTGGACGCGGCGTATCTCGAGGCGGCGTGGGACGAGATGACGCAGTCGCACGAGAGCGTCGACGGATACCTCGCGGCGCGCCTGGGTGTACGCGCGCAAGAGCGCAGCTCGCTGCAAGCGGCGTTGCTGACCGAGACGGGCTGACGCTTCAGGCCGCTCGGCGTAGTCGGTCGCGTTCCGGCGTCACGCCAGGGCACGCGGGAGCAAGTTCGTCACGCGGCCGGTCAGGCGGTCCGCGGTGGCGCACCGCTCGACGCGTCGGGCGTGCAGCTCCTCAGGAACGCGGCCTCCGTGAGGGGGCGCTGGTCCGCTAGCGCCAACGCGCGACCGAGGCGCGCCGCGGGCTCACGGGCGGCGTGCACCAAGGCCGCGTCGCGCGTCGCGGACGGTGCTCCAGCGGCCGACGTGATGAACTCCCTCAAGGACTCGGGCACCTTCGCGCTCGGGTACAACAGGCTGGCGTGCGCTGCACCGGCCGCGGGCACGGCCCGCAGCGCCTCCACCCACAGCGGCGCGCGCGCTGCACGGAACAGCGCTCCCCCGAGCCCCGCCGACGCGCTCGCCGTCCCCGCATGCAGCGGCTCGCCTCGGCCATCGAGCAGGGCTTCGCGGGCCGCGCCTGCGGCGGCAGCGGCGAGGGCCTCGAGCTCGAGGAGCGCTCCGAGCGCCTCCTGGAACCACGTGGCGTGGAGCGCCGCGACCAACGGCGATGGGGGGACGCCCGCAGCCTGTGGCGCGCTGAGCGCCAGCGCCCGCCATGCACGCCGGATCTGTGCGCGGCTCCCGGCACAGACCTGCGTCCGACCGATCAACCAGCCGCCGGTGTCCAGCAGCGCGTCCAGCGTCTCGACTGGCGGCGTCGGATCGTCGGCGTCCACGCGTTCCTCCAACAAGAGGGCAGCGCACACGTCGCCGAAGCCCAGCGAGAGCTTGTACAGCGCGGCCTCGTAGACGGTCGCTGGGCGCCCCTCACGCAGGGCCACCAGCGGCGCCAGCCGGACGCCGGCGCTCACGCGCTGCAGAGCGCGTCCGGTCGAGTCCTCCTCCGTGGCGTCGAGACCCGAGAGGGCGCCGAGCAGGTCGGGCCACGCGCGGTGCACCTGGGCCAGGGCCGCGAGGTTGCACGGCAGGCTGGTCGCGTCGCGCGCATCGCCGAACGTCAGCTTCTCCTCCTGCCGTGCAGTCGCGTCGTAGAGGGGAGACGCTTGCTCGGCGAGCGGTCGCCCCTCCTCGTCCACGCACGTATCGACGCCCGAACCGAGCAGCCACGCGACCGCCTCGTCGAGGGGGCGCCCCCGCGGACCGTCCTTCACGTCGAGGAAACGACGGGCAGCTCGAAGTGGAGCCCGTCGAGGTCCACCAGACGAGAGCGCGCGTCTTCGTCCAAGCGCTCGACCTCTGGTCGCAGCGCCGTCTCGAGCGCGAGGATGCCGCTCCGGGGCACGCCCGCGGGCCACGTCGCGCTGAAGCGGTCGTAGGGGGTATCGCGTTCGACGCCCGCGACCGCACGGCGGTTCAGGCGGAAGCCGGCGCGCGACCGGCGCTGGGTCTCACGACCTTCCGATGTGAACGACAGCGGATGGCGTGCGTCGCCGATGCGCAGCTCGCCGCGCACCTCCACGGCGTGCAGCACCACCTCGACCGGGCCGCTCAGCGCCGAGCGCACGAAGAGCGTGATCTCGAGACCCTGCGGCGAGAGCTCCCAGCGCGACGCGAGGACGCCCGCGGCGCTCGCGTGGGCTCGCCCCGAGAGGAGCGGTGATGGCAAACACAGAGCAGCCAAGCCCGCGCCCGCGACCTTGGCGAATCCACGACGGGTCAGCGCTGCACTCATGGACACAAGCTAGCGGCCCGGCCGGGACCCGTCCATGTCGCCCTCGACGCGGACGACGATCGCTCCCCGCCCCGGTGCGTCTACGTACCATGACGGGGCCGCGCACCACGGCTGCCAAACCCATGCCCCCACTCCAGGGTGACCAGTCGGTCAGAACGGACGAGCGCATAGCCCCATGCAGGGTATACTATGTCCCAATGCCCAAGTCATCGCGGGAACTGGTAAGCGCGACGGAGCTGGCTCGTTACTGTCAGGTGGACATCAAGACCATCCACAACTGGGCAGCTCGTGGCGACCTCCCGCACTTCCGCACGCCCGGTCGACACCTGCGCTTCCGACGCGCCGACGTGCTGCACTTCCTACGGACATATGGCTACCCCATCCCGGGCTGGATGCTGGACGGGCCACTGCGCGTGGTAGCCCTCGGGACCTCGTCTCAGACAGCTCCGCTAGGGCTCGTGCTCCAGTCGTCGTTTCTCTACGAAGCGTTCTCCGACCCACTGCTGTTCCTGCTCGAGCTCGGGGGCCGGCCGCCCGAAGCCGCGCTGATCTTCGCGCGACCAGCGGACGTCCACCCATCGGCGCAGGACGTCATCGCGGCCTTGCGGGCACACCCACGCACCCAGCGCACGCGCCTGGTCGGCATTGGCAGCAAGGGAGGAAGCCCCTTAGGTTCGGTGTCGGTGCACTTGGCCGACGCCACCCCCACGACCGTGGAGCAGACCTTGGCCGCCCTGCTCGGCACGGGCCGAGTCACGGACTGACTGGCGCCCCAGCCCCTTTTCCGCTATAGAGCGCGTCCTTTCCTCGCTCCGGCACAGGGCCGGGGCCGATTGCCCAGGAGGAAGCATGACCAGCGCAGCAGCGGCGCCCGCCCGGTGGGCCCGCGAATACGAGACCATTTACATCTTGCGTCCCAACGTGGACGCCGCCGAGGCCGAGCGCGTCGCCACCCGTGTCCGTGAGGTCATGGAGCGGCTCGAGGCGAAGCTCACCAAGGTGGACACCTGGGGCAAGCGCCGCCTGGCGTACCCCATCCAGAAGCACACGCGCGGCATCTACGTGTACCTGCGCTACGTGGGCTTCGGGGACATCGTGGCCGAGCTGGAGCGCAACCTGCGCCTCCTCGACGCCGTCATCCGCTTCCAGACCATCGTCCTCGAGGACATGGTCGACCCGAGCACCGTGGCCGTGGACCCGAACGAGGTCGAGTTCGAGGCCGTCGAGCAGAGCGACGACGAGCCCGAGCTGACGTTCGCGCAGCGCCTGGGCCTCGAGGAGCGCGCGCGCCGTGACGACCGCGACATGGACGGGTCGGACGACGATGGCGACGACGACGGGGACAGCGACGGCGACAACAACGACGACAGCGAAGACGAGGAGGCCTGAGATGCACGACAACGACGACAACATGGACTCGCGCGACGGTCGGGACTCGGACGGTCGCCGTCGCCGTGGTGGTGGTGGCATGGGCGCCGGCGGTGGCCGCAAGCGCTCCCCCAACTTCTCCGGCGAGGAAGCCCAGAGCTTCGACTACAAGGACCCGCAGCAGCTGAAGTACTTCATCAGCGACCGCGGCAAGATCACCCCGCGCCGTGTCAGCGGTCTCTCCGCGAAGCAGCAGCGTGCGCTCACCCTGGCGGTGAAGCGCGCCCGCAACATCGCGCTCCTTCCCTACACCACGTCGAAGTGAGGCCATCATGGCATCGAACGTACAAGTTGTTTTGAAGAGCGAGGTCGAGCACCTCGGCAGCTTCGGTCAGATCGTCAAGGTGCGTCGCGGCTACGCCCGCAACTACCTCATCCCGCGTGGCCTGGCCGTCATGGCCACCCGCGCCACGATGAAGCAGGCCGAGCACGAGAAGGCCCTGGCCGAGAAGAAGGCGCAGAAGCTCCGCGAGGAGCAGGAGCGCCTGGCCGAGAGCCTGAAGGGCATCGTGGTCATGGTGGCGAAGGAAGCGAGCCCCGAGGGCAAGCTCTTCGGCTCCGTCACGGCCCAGGACGTCGCCGAGGCGCTCGAGCGCAAGGACGTCAAGGTGGACAAGCGCAAGCTCGTCATGCCCGAGGAGACCATCAAGGACGTGGGCAGCTACGTCGTCGAGGTCAAGTTCGCCTACGGCGTGCGCGCCCAGGTGAAGCTCGAGGTCAAGACCGCTTCCTGATCCGCGCCCAGGGGGTCGCCACACATGGCGCCACCCCATCATGAACAGAGCGAGCCCCACCCGGCTCGCTCTTTTCGTTGGTGGGCTCGGACTCTCGGCCAGCCGCGGCCGACGTGCGGCTTGGGTCGATGGCGCCGGCTCAGGCGCTCGACACGCGCGCAGACATGCGGCCAGGGTCGATCCCGAGCGCGTCGAGAGCCGCCGCCCAGCGCTCTTTGACGGGCGTGGCAAAGATCAGGTCCAGGTCGAGGTCCGCCGGGATCCAAGAGCCCTGCAGCATCTCGCGCTCCAGCTGCCCCGCCGACCAGCCCGAGTAGCCCAGCAGCATGACGCCGCGCTCGGGTCCGTCGCCGTGCGCCATCTGCTCGAGCACGCCCAGCGAGGCGGTGAAGGCCAAGCGCTCACCGATGACCAGCGCGCGGTCTTCGTCCCCCTGCGCGGCGAGGGCCTCCTCCCGGTCGTACACGATCCACCCCGACTCGGGGGAGACGGGCCCGCCCATGAGGACGGGCAGTGAGGTGCTGACCGTGCGCTGGATGTCCAGCTGATCGATCAGCTGGTCCAGCGCCACGCCGGCCAGCTTGTTGATGACGAAGCCGAAGCTGCCCTGCTCGTCGTGGTCGACCACGAGGACGACGCTGTGGTGAAAGAACGGACAACGCAGCGAGGGTGCCGCAACCAGGAGCCCGGGGGCGATGCCGGTGTTCACACGGGAACCATAGCAAGGCCCGGGGTGCAGATGCGAACGCGCACGGGACTTGCCAAGCGAACAATTCACCGGTAGGTGAATTCGAGCTGGGTCCGTGGCGCACCGCGGACTCGGCCATCTCCCCCCGAGCGGAGGCTGCGACGTCCCATGAGTGGTCAAGAACAAGGCACGCAACAGGCGCTCGGACCCGACGGCTTCGTCGAGCGCTACGTTAACCGCGCGCAGGCCCGCCGCCTCTACGGCTCCCTGCCGGACCGCTACGCCCGGTACTATCTGGAGGCGGATCCGGTCGCCGACGCGCTGGCCGTGGCGATCGCCGAGCGCCGGGTGAGCCGCGCCCAGATCGACGGGGCCCTGCGCAACGGGCTCGCGAGCGTGTCCGAGCCGGCCGCCGAGCTGCGCGCGTTCATCGCCGCTCTCGAGGACACCCCGTCGTGGGTGGACTACGCGCTCATGAACGAGGGCGCCCGGGTGTATCAACGGCTCGGGCCCGCCGCGATGTTCATTCTGAGCGCCTGGTCGCTCATGAACGGCTACCACTCCGCGCCGGCCATCAAGCCGCTGGTGTGGACGCGGCAGCTGGACAAGATGGCGCCGCGCCGACTGGCGGAGACGGGGCGCTTCGTGATCGAGACGGTCGAGGTGGACGGTCTGCGGCGCTACCGCGAGGGCTTCCGCATCAACGCCCACGTGCGGGTGATGCACGCCACGGTGCGCCGCATGATCCTCGGCGGCGGCGAGTGGAACACCCCGGCGTGGGGGCTCCCCATCAACCAGGCGGACATGGCCGGCACCACCCTCGAGTTCTCGGCGCTGGTGCTGCGCGGGGCCGAGTCCATGGGCTTCCTGCTGACCGACCGGGAGCGGCGCGCGGTGATGCACCTGTGGCGCTACTCGGGCTTTCTGAGCGGCGTACACCCCGAGCTGCTGGCCGAGCTGGACACGCTGGAACGCACCGAGAACTTCGCGAACATGATCTACGACGTGCAGCCTGGCCCGGACGCGGACTCGGTGGCGTTGGCCGCCGCGCTCCGGCGCGTGCCCGCCTCACGCGCGCGCAACTCCTGGGAGGCCCGTCTGGCGGAGCTGGTCATCCGCTACCACGACGGGCTGACCTACGCGTTCAACGGGCCGGAGGTGGCCTCGGCGCTGCAGATCCCGAACCCCGAGTGGCGGCACGTGATCCACGTCACCCGCGCGATGGTCACGCCCCTCGAGGTGCTGCGGCGCACCACGCCGGGGCTCGAGCGGGTGACGACGCGCCTGGGACGGTTCCTATTGCGCGCGAACGTCGAGGGCATGCTAGCCGGGAAGGAGCCCGGCTTCGAGCCCAAGCGCGCCGCGGCCGCCTGACGGTCGCCGCTGCGAACGACGACGACCGTGGTCGCTCGCGGGCGCGGTGAGGTGAAGGCGGGCCCGCAGGTCGTTGGTGCGATGCGCGCCTCGCGGTGACGTGCGAGCGGCCGCAGCGGTCGTGGGCACCGCGCACACCACGCGGTGACTTGGCATGCGCGTGGAGTCGCGTATCGTGCGCGCATGGTCGACCCCCAGCACGCGCACGACGCCCCTCGCGGCGGGCCCCGTAGCCTGGCGGAGGAGCTGCGCGTCCGGCGCCGGCTGGTGCTGTTCGCGGCGCAGCTGAGCGCGACCCTCGGGCGGCTGCGCGTGGAGCTGGCGCTGGCCAACGGCGACACCGCGAAGGACGCCGTGCGCAGCGCCACCAAGGCGCGCACCAGCCAGCGCTTGTTGGACATCTTCGGGGTGGAGGTGCACTGCCCGCGCACGGCCGCCACGTCGTGCGCGGCCCGGCCCGCCGCCGACCGCGGCCTGCTGATCGTCGCCAACCACCGCACGGCGTTCGACATCGGCGTGATGATGCGCCTGTTCGGTGGCGTGATGCTGTCGCGCGGCGACCTCGCGAGCTGGCCCGTGATCGGTCCCTTGGCGCGCGAAGGGCACACCATCTTCGTGGATCGCGAGAGCGGCCACAGCGGCGCGCGCGCCATCCGCGCCATCCGACGCGCGCTCGCGGCGCTCGAGACCGTCAGCGTCTACCCCGAGGGCACGACGTACATCGGGGACGACGTGCGGCCGTTCTCGCCGGGCGCCTTCGCCGCGGCGCGTGGCCTGCCGGTCGACGTGCTCCCGGTCGGGCTCGCCTACGACCACGGGGTCGAGTACTTCCACACCTCGTTCATGACGCACCTCGAGCAGGTGGCCGCACGCCCTCGCACGCGTGTCGTCGTCGAGGTGGGCCAGCCGTTCCCAGCGGAAGGCAAGAGCGCAGCGCTCGCGGAGCGGGCTCAGCAAGAGGTGCAGGCGCTGGTGACGCGCGCGCGGGCCCGCCACCAGGCGTTGCCCGAGGGACGCGGCGAGGGCTGCCCATGAGCGCGGGCGTGGGCCTCTGGCTGGGCGGCGCGCTGCTGGCGCTGTTCTTCGCGTGGATCCTCGGGCACATGCAGCGCACGGACGCGCGGCTGCGCACGGAGCGGGTGCTGAAGCTGACACAGCGGGGGCTCGGCGAGCTCGTGCCCGGCGAGGTCAACGCCACGCGCGGGGCGCTCCGGGCGCGCGCCGAGCCCCTCACGTGCCCGGTCGACGGCGCGGCGTGCGTCTTCTACGAGCTGTCGCTCACACGCGCGGGGAGCGTGCGCGGGCAGGCGCGCGCGCCCGAGACGGTGCAGCACACGGAGCGCTACGCCGACGCCGTGGTCCGAGACGGTGACGCGGCGGTGGGTGTGGCGCTGCGCGGCGCACGGTTCACGGGGCACGTGCGCGAGATCACCCGCGAGGCCACGTTCCGCGATGGCGAGTGGCTCGCAGACACCTGGGAAGACGGCGGGTGGTCGGGCGACGAGCGCGCGTTCGTGGACGCCCTGGGAGACGGCGCACGCGGCGAGCTCGACGCGGGCACGCTGACGCTGCGCCTGCGCACGCTGCCCCCCGTCGACGACGCGCTGGTCATCGGCGAGGCGCTGCGCAGCTCGAGCGCGGCAGAAGGCCTCACGCTGGGGTCTTCCGCGCGCTTCCAGCTCGAGCTGACGAGCGGATCCCTCGCGCACTACCAGCGCGCGCAGCAGCACGCGCTCACCACCATGCAGGGGGCCTCCCGCGCGTTCGTCGCGCTCGCGGTGGTGCTGGCGCTGTTGGCTGGGCTGACCTACGCGGGTGTGCTTGGCTAGCGCATGAGCGAAGACACACCCCCGCGCAGCCCGAGCACGCCCACCGACGCCCACGCCGCGTCGCCCTCGCCCACGGGGCGCCCTCCGAGCGACTCGTACACCGAGATGACGGAGATGGTGCTCCCCCAGCACACCAACGTCGTGGGCACGGCGTTCGGCGGCGTGATCATGAGCTGGGTGGACATCTGCGCGGCCATCGCGGCCCAGCGTCACTGCGGGGAGGTGGCCGTCACCGCGCGGGTGGACGCGATGGAGTTCCACGCGCCCATCCGCTTGGGCGACGTGGTGTGCCTGCGCGCGCAGGTCAACGCCGCGTTCGGGTCGTCGATGGAGGTGGGGGTCCTGGTGGAGCGGGAGGACCGGCGCACGCGTGAGCGGACCAAGTGTGTGGAGTCCTTCCTGACGTTCGTGAACGTCATCGAAGGCCGGCCCCGCGCGGTGCCCCGACTGCTGCTGAGCACGGAGGACGAGCGCCGGCGCGAGCAGGAAGCCCACGCGCGCCGGGCGCAGCGGTTGGCGGCGCGCTGACCGTCTGGCGCGCCTGGGACCGCAACCGTCATCCAAGGCGCCTGGGGCGACGGCGGCGGGTCGCCCGAACCTCCGTGGCGCGCCCCCGACCCGGGTTCCACGGTCCCAGAGTTGCGGGCTGGGCGCTGAGTTGCATAATTCCAGCGTGTTCACTCAAAAATCCCACATCGCCCTACGGGTAGTCGCCGGACTCCTCGCTCTGCTGTCGCTGGGGCCCGTCGAGCGCGCGGACGCTCAGGCGCCGCTCCTGCCCGAGCTGCAGCGCACCGCGCGGCGCGCGCGCACGGACCCGGCGCCGCACCGCGACTACGCGCGGGCGCTGCTGCGCGCGGGACAGTTCCGTGCCGCGGAGCGTGAGTTCAAGGTGGCCGCGCGCTTGTCGCGCAACGACCCGGCGGCGCTGCTCGAGGTGGCCGACGCCGTCTTCGCCACGGGCGACTGGAACGCCTCGCGACGCGCGTGCACCGCGCTCGAGCGGGCCACCGAGCAGAACTCGGCGTGGTCACGGGTGTGCCGGGCCAAGGCCTACCTGGTGGGGCAGCGCAGCGCGCGCGCGTTCGAAGAGCTCGAGATCGTGCTGCGCGAGATGCCCGATCTGCCTCAGGCACACCTGGCCCTCGGGGACGCGCACCGCTTCCGCGCGGACACGGAGAACGCGCTCTCGGCCTACCGCCGTGCGGCTGCGCTGGACCCGAGCTCGGCCGCTCCACACCTGGGCATGGGGCTCTTGTACGAAGCCACGGGGCGCCGGGCCGAGGCGATCGCCGCGCTGCGCGAGGCCCAGCGCCTCGAGGGAACGTGGCCCGAGGTGCAGCGCGCGCTGGGTCACATCGTGGGCGGTGAAGAGGGGCTCGCGCTGCTGCGCGCTGCGGCCGAGGGATACCCCACCTGGGCCCTCGCGCAGGCCGAGCTCGGCCGCGCCGAGCAACGCGCTGGACACCTGGCCGAGGCGCGCGCCGCGCTGACGCGCGCCCTCGCGCTCGACGCCGACCTCGCTCCCGCGCACGCCACGCTGGGCCGCGTGCAGTTCGCGGAAGGCGACAACCCCGCCGCAGAGGCGAGCTTCCGCCGCGCGCTCGAGCTGGTGCCCAACGACGCGGAGACCGCGGTGGCGCTGGCCGACCTGTTCGCCGCGACCGAGCGCTACGAAGAGGCCCTCGAGGGCTACCGCTCGGCCGCCGACATGAGCCCCAGTGACCCCAGCCCGCTGCTGGCGGGGGCCCGCTTGGCCGCGCGCTTGAACCGCACACTCTTCGCCACCGCGTACTTGGATCGCGCGCTCGAGCAGCACCCGGGTCACCTGGCGACGCTCGAGCTGTACGGCGACGTGATGCTCGCCCGCAACGACCGCACTCGCGCCCGCGCTTACTACACCGAGGCGCTGCAGCGCGCGACCGACGAGGACCTGGTGCGCATCCGGGCCAAGCTGGCGGGGCTGTAGCGGACTCTCGCCACCTACCGCGTGCATCCGGGTCGTTCAGTGGCATCCGTATTCGCACGCCTAGCCCGTAGGCGCGAGGAGGGGCCAGCAGCCTAGGGCGCGACGAACGTCCAACGCACGTTGCGGGTGTACTCCGGCGACGTCGCGTTCACTTGGATGGAGATACCCGATGGGCTGCCGTCGTACCACTGCAGCGGCACACGCCCGTGACTCTCGCGCACGAAGCCACCTCGACCACGCAGGGGCCGGAGCCGCTCGAGCGTGGGGTTGCGGTCGTTGGCGTCGACGCCGACGTAGGTCAGGCCGAGGCCGTCAGTGCAGTACTCGCCGTGGTTCACGTGCGGCACGAGGTTGCCCTGCTCGTCGTTCCACACGTGCCAGACGACGATGCCGCTGTCGTGCACGTCCGCGTCGTAGCTCTCGGCGCGCCTGTGCTCGATCAAGAAGTACTCCCCACGGCCGCTCAGCACGTCGTAGCGCGTGCGGTCGAAGAGCAGCAGCGGGCGGTCGCCGTCCCGCGTCGCGGCCGTGAGCCGTGCGGAGCCCGCCAACTCGGAGCGCACCTCGTGAATGTCGGGTTCGAGCCAGCCCGCGCGCAGCTTGTGCCACGCGTCGAGGTGATACACGCGCCGCAGGTCGGGGACGCCGGGGATGATGGTGGGACCCATCAACGTCGCGTAGGTCGGGATGGCGCAGTAGACGTCGAGCGTGCGGGCGACCACATGCGAGATCTCGTGCGTCATCGTCGCGAGGCTCGTGTGCTCGGGATAGATGGCGAACGTGCGCTCGCCGAACCGGTAGCCACCGATGGTCAGGGGCTGGAGCAGGCGAGCCGCCCCACCGTAGTCCTGGTGGATGCTCGGCCCGTTGGTGCGCGCCGCGGTCACCACCAGCACGACGAGCTCGTCGTGCGCGATGACGCCGTCGTCGTTCGCATCGTACTGGCTGAAGTCGTGGCCCGCGGCCACCGCCGCGCGGAGGGCGGCCGCCGCCACGAACTGAGGCACCGCGGGTGCCCTGTCCCAGTAGAACACCGCGCGCTCGGAGGCCGAGACCCGGAGCGCGCCGCTGTCGTCCCAGTAGAGATAGCGGCCGTCCACGGTGCGCAGCTGCACGGCGTCGCCGAGGGCGACGTCGGTGGTCCGGGTGGTGTACGGATGGTGGAGGACCTCGAACTGCCCGACGAGTGGCGGCCAGCCCCCCTCGGTCGTCGCGACCACGCGGTCGCCCTCGACCGTGAGCCAGCGCCCACCCACCGTGCGGAACCCCACGCGATCCAGCCCCCGCAGCGGCGCGCCGTTCACGTCGCCGACGAAGAAGCTCTCGAAGCTGTCCGCTCCCACGCTGTTCATGGAGACCTCGTCCGTCGCGGGGTCCACCTTCAGGTAGCGAAACCCTCCGCCGATGCGCGCGCGCAGCGACACGAACGGTGGTGGCGGCTCGGTCGCGGGCCACGGTCGGCCCGCCTCGGTGCGTTGCTGGTCGAGGTACGTCGGGTGAAACAGCCCCTGCGCGTTGCGGAGTGGGCCGAGCACCTCCCCGGGGTGAATGGCGAAGCGCCCGTCCGACATCTCGAGGAAGAACTGCCCGACGCTCAGGCTCGGGCCGCCCCCGAAGGTCAGCTGGCTGAGCGCGGCGTTCGTGTAGCTCATCGGCTCGTCGTCGAAGTCGACCGCCAGCGCCAACGTGGGGCGGTCACCCACGAGCGGCATCCCACCATTGGCCGTGCCGTAGTGGAAGTCATGGAGCGACACCGGACGAGGAGGCTCGTCGTCGGTCGGGTCGTCGAAGACGAGCGGCGGGCAGCCCGTCATGCCGAGCAGGGGCACCACCGAAAGGCAGAGCAGCACGTTGCGGACGGCGAGGACGACGCTCGCGGCCCGCCGACGAAGGAGAGGATCGACCCACATGCCGCCTACGTTAGCGCACATGGACCCATGTGCGAGCCTGCAGCCCGCCGTCCGCCCTCTCCCGCGCCATGACGACGCACGGCAGCTCCGGGATGGCCCAGCGGACCGCTGCCGCGCGCGCCCGCAGGACAGGCGCGAGCACGGCGCGGTCCACCCATGGCGACTGGTACGTGCCCGTCATGCGCCGCGCCCACTCCGGCATGAGCGCCATCGCGGCCACCAGACCCAGCTCGGCGTCGACGCGCTCGGCGCGCGTCGGTGCGGGGAGGTCGCCCTCGCCGTCGTAGGTGCGCCCCACGAGGAACCCCAGGAAGTCGACGGTCTGCTCGTTCATCGCCAGGTGGGGCCGCATGCGCGCGACGTAGTCCTCGAGCTCACTCACGGTCTCCGGCACCCACGCCGCCCCGCCCATGCGCCCCACACGCGCCTGCTCCGTGAGGTAGCGGTCTTTCTCGGCACGCGAGAGCGGGCGGCGCGTGCGCTCGTACGCGGTCATGATCGCCCAGGGGATGCATGTGTGCACCCAGCCGATCAGCTCCGGGTCGAGCGCGCGGTAGCCCACACCATCTGCCCGGGTGCCGGACACGCGCCCGTGCATGCTCTTGACCCGCTCGACCAGCTGGGTCGCCCCCGGGGTGCTGCCGAAGGTGGTCCCCAGCACGAAGCCGAGCGTGGCTCGCGCTCGGCGCGCTGGCTGCGTGCGGTAGGACGACTGCGTGTACACCCCGTGCATCACCGAGGGGTGCAGCACCTCCATCAACACCGCCGCCGGTCCCGCCACGGCGACGCTCGCGAGGTCGGCGTGGATCATCCAGGAGACGCTGCCTGGGCCACCGCACAGCCCGGGGTCGCCGGGCTCGCCTCCGTAGAGGCGCGGGTCGTCGTGGCGCCCCCCGACGGTCTCGAGTTCCGCCCTGAGGCGCGCGCGGAGCTTCTCGGTCTGGGCGATGGCGGTGAACGAGCGGTCCATGGGATCTCCTCGGGCGGGCGCGTTCAGCGTAGTTCAGGCCGTCCCCCCCCGATACCCCCTCCACCCATGACCCCCAAGCGGCAGCGTCGATGCCTCCACCGGCGGCGGAGAGGAACCCCATTCCGGGTGACCCCACCAGGTGCGTTGGAGCGACGCGGAGGATGCGCAGCGTCATGGCGGGCGAGCATCGGCGCACCGAGCAACTGAGGCAGGTCGATGCGTGCGGCGTGCCTGTGGCACCACGGCGCGGCCTGCCTGTGGCACCACGGCGTTCGGGGGGCTTGTGTGGCCGGGCAGGGGGCGCTACGAAGCCGCATGCGTTCGGCTCGTCGCCCAAGCCCTTTCCTCGCGCTCGGCGCGCTCGCGCTGCTCACGGCGTGTAGCACCACGACGACGGCGTCCACCCACGTCACGCTCGCCGGCGAAGAAGCCGCGGAGGGCGCCGACGGCGAAGGGCGCGACGCGCGTAGCCGATACAACGTCGCGTTGGCCGAGTTCCGCGACGGCAACTGCCTGTCGGCGGAGCCGAAGTTCGCCGCCATCCGCACCGAGTTTCGGTTCACGCGCTTCGCCCCGCTCGCAGAGCTGCGCATCGCAGACTGCAAGTTCGAGCAGAAGCAGTACGCCGAGGCCATCGCGGGGTTCCGAGAGTTCATCCGTTTCCGCCCCTCCCACGTGGAGGTGGTCTACGCGCGCTACCGCATCGCCGAGAGCTACTACGCGCAGATCCCGGCGGACTGGTTCCTGGTGCCGCCCTCCTGGGAGCGCGACCAAGGGTCCACGCGCGAGGCGCTGAGCCAGCTGCGGCGCTTCATCCTGGACTTCCCCGAGGACACCCGCGTCCCAGAAGCCCGGCGCATGGAGCAGCGCTGCCTCGCGCTGCTGGCCGAGCACGAGCTCTACGCGGCCGAGTTCTACCGCTCGCGGCGCGCCTACCGCGCCACCATCGCGCGCGTCCAGACGCTGCTCGCCACCTACCACGGCAGCGGGGTCGAACCACGCGCGCTGTTGCTGCTGGGGCGCACCTTCCTGGACACCCGCGAGCCGGAGCGCGCGCGGCAGGCCTTCGAGGAGCTGGTCGCGAGCTATCCGGAGTCGGAGCAGGCGGCCGCCGCGCGGGACGAGCTGCGCGATCTGTGAGCGCCTGGGCGAGCCAATCGACACCGCACCGCACCCCCACGGACATCCTCGCAGCTGTGTGCGACGCGCTCAGCGCGGGCGACGAGGCCAACGCTGAGCACACGCTGACCGAGGGGTACCCGCGTATGCCTGCCGAGCGCGGCAAGCGCAGCTACTCGGAGCGCGAGTCGTTGAAGCTCTTCCTGCGCGACGGCTTCATCGACCGATACGGCGGCGCGCGGTTGGTGAACCCAGGCGTGCTCCGGCTGCTCTCCGTGCTGTTGCCCGACGCGTTCCCCGCCCATCCGAACTGGAAGATGTCGGAGTCTCACCAGGGGTTCTGGGAGCTCTTCCCCACCGTCGACCACGTCGTCCCCATCGCCCGAGGAGGCACCGACGACGAATCGAACTGGATGACCTGTTCCATGCTGCGCAATTCCGCGAAGGCACATTGGACCCTCGACGAACTCGGTTGGCATGTGGTCCCATCTGGAGACCTCGCGACGTGGGACGGCCTGACCTCATGGTTCGTACGCTTCGTATCGCCAGCGATGGAGACGAGTGGCGACACAGCTCTAGCCGCTCGATTGTCTTCGGCGGGGCGGTCGGGCGAGTACATTCGACGGTGGTGGCGCGCGAGCCGCGACGTGGCGCCACACACCCTCCGCTGACGCTTCAAATCGGTGATGTCGCGCTTTGCAGCCTGCCGATAGCGACGGCGTCGTTGTTGCTCAGCCGCTCTGCTGCGCGTCCAGCATGCGCAGGTACATCTGCGCGGCCTTGTGACCGGGGTCGAGCTCCACCGCGCGCGCCCACGCGCGCCGTGCGGCCGCGGTCTCTCCGAGCCCGAGCTGCACCACGCCCAGCGCCACGTGCGCGGGCACGTAGGACTCGCGGTGCTTGATGGCCTCCTTCAGCTCGTGCACGGCCGCGGCTGGGTCGCCCTGCTGCTGGTAGAGGTTCGCGAGCTTCACGCGCACGTCCGCGAAGTGCGGGCACAACAAGAGGGCCTTGCGCAGCTCGTGCATGGCCTCCGAGATGAGCCCGACGTCGGTGTAGCCCTGCGCGGTCTCGACGTGCAGGTTCGCGATCTTGCCCATCACGAACGGGTCGAGCTTGCCTGGCGACTCCTCGCCGTGCTCCATCGCGGCCTGATAGATGCGCTTCGCGTCGTCGTAGCGCCCGACGTCGTTGTACGTGACGCTCAGATTGAGCGCGGCCTCGGTGTAGTTCGGGTTCACGCGCAGCGCCTCTTCGAAGTGCTGCTGCGCCTCCTCGAGCTGCCCGCGGTCATGCGCGATGACGCCCATCATGTTGAGCACGTCGGCGAAGCGCACGTCGCGCTCGAGACACTGACGCAGGAAGTGCTCGGCCTTGTCGAACTCACGCTTCTCGTAGTGCTCGCGGCCGAGGGCCAGGATCTGCTTGCTGCGTTCGTCCATGGATGGCCAAGGTATCCCGCCCGCGCCCCGCGGGGCAACCAAGTGACGTGAGCGCGGTTGGCCCCGCGTCCAGCCGCACGCTATCCCGGGGTATGGCCACGCTCCGCTTCGAGCCCGCTTCCGTGACCCTCGAGCTGCCCGTCGACGCGCAGCACGGGCTGCGCGTGCTCGACGTGTGCGACGATCACGCGGAGACACAGCTGCCCTACTCGTGTCGCTCGGCCAACTGCGGCACCTGCCGCGTGCGTGTGCTGACCGGCGCCGAACACTTCGCGCCGCCGGGCGAGGAGGAGCTGGCCGTGCTCGACCTCTTCGGCAACCTCCCGCACGAGCGGCTGGCGTGTCAGCTGGTGATGGTGACCGACGGGAGCGCCACCCTCGAGGCCTGCGAGGGATGACGTGACCCCTGCGCGCACCTTGCGATTCCGCGCCGCGGCCCCAGGTTCCGCGCGCGCCAGCAGAGCGCATGAGGTAACATCGTGACTATGACATCCACCGCAGCCCCCCTCGTGCCGCCCACCACCGTGGACGTCGAGGTCGGCGAGCCCGAGCTCCTGCTGAAGCTGACGGGCCCCAACGGCGCGCACCTGCGCAGCCTGGGCGAGGAGTACCGCGTCACCCTCGGGCAGCGCGGCACCACCCTTCGCATCCACGGCGCCGCGGACGACGTGGCGTCCATGGAGCGCACGCTGGTGCAGCTGTTGGACGTGCTGGGAGACCGCAACCTCTCCAGCCTCGAGCTGGCGCGCGCCGCGCGCACGCTGCGCACCCACCCGCAGGTCAACCTGCGTCGCCTGTTCGACGACGTCGTCGTGTCCGCGCAGGGCCGCCGCGCGATCGCGCCCAAGGGTCTGACGCAGCAGCTCTACCTGCAGGCCATCCGCGATCACGACGTGGTCTTCGGTCTCGGTCCTGCCGGCACGGGCAAGACGTACCTCGCCATGGCCATGGCCGTACAGGCACTGCAGGAGAAGCGCGTCAAGCGCATCATCCTCACGCGCCCCGCGGTCGAGGCGGGCGAGAAGCTGGGCTTCCTGCCGGGCGACCTGGCGGAGAAGATCAACCCGTACCTGCGGCCGCTGTACGACGCGCTGCACGACATGATGGACCCCGACAAGGTGCTGACGCTGATCGAGCGCGGCACCATCGAGGTGGCGCCGCTCGCGTTCATGCGCGGGCGCACGCTCAACGCCAGCTTCGTCGTGCTGGACGAGGCGCAGAACACCACGTCCGAGCAGATGAAGATGTTCCTCACGCGCCTCGGCTTCGACTCGAAGGCGGTCATCACGGGAGACATCACGCAGGTGGACCTCCCACACTCCACGCGCAGCGGCCTGCGTGACGCTGAGCACCTTCTGAAGAACGTCGAGGGCATCGGCTTCGTGCGCTTCAACGACGCTGACGTCGTGCGCCACCCGCTGGTGCAACGCATCGTGCGCGCATACGACGAGCGCGACGCGCGTCGCGAGGCCGCGCGCCAGGAGCGCCAGCGCGAGGACCGTGAGCAGCGCGCGGTCCACGCGCACGATGAGGCGGAGCACGTGGCGTCTGCAGAAGGGCGAGGAGGCCGCGCGGAGCTGCGAGGCGCCGGTGGCGACCCGGGAGCGCCTCGATCGTGAGCCTCGCCCGCCGCGCGGCCCTTGCGCGCGCCCTCGCACTCACCCTGCTGACGAGCTGCGGGGGCGAACCCGACGAGCTCGAGCCCCCGATCGCGCCAACCCTCGCCTCGGGCGCCGCCGCAGACGTGGCCCTCTGCGCCGGTGCGTCGCACACGTGCGTCATCACCCCCGACCGACACGTGGCATGCACTGGGCTGGGGCTCGACGGGCAGCTGGGCGCCGCCGCGCACCGCACCCGCCGCGGCTTCGCGCAGGTCCCGCACGTGACGGACGCGACCGGCCTCGCCTGCGGTAGCCGGCACACGTGCGCGACCACGGCGTCCGGCGTGCTCTTCTGTTGGGGCGAAGCTGCCCGCGAGCAGCTCGGCGTCGACGACGCGACCCTCGGCCCCATCCAGGTCCCCGACGTGCAGGACGCCGTGCAGGTCGTCGCGGGAGACGCGTTCACGTGCGTGCGAACGCGCTCGCGTGAGCTCTACTGCCTCGGCGCGCTGCCCGAGCCGAGCGTCCAGACGGCAGACGATGCGCAGACCCCTGCCGACGACGGTGAGATCGTCACGAGCGACCTCGCGCTGCGTGGCGTGGTGGACATCGCCGCGGGCTCGGCGCACGTGTGCGCGCTCCTCGCGTCGGGCAAGCTGCGCTGCAGAGGAGACAACCGCGCGGGGCAGCTCGGGCTCGCGCCGACGCACGCCGAGGGGTGGACGGAGCTGGCGCTGACCGACGTCGTGGACGTCGAGGCCGGTGGAGCGCTCACCTGCGTGCGCGGAGGAGGCGAGGGGCGCGTGCGCTGCTTCGGCGCAGGATCGCAGGGGCAACTCGGAGATGGCGCGCGCTCCGCTGCGAGCTTCATGCCGGTGACCGTGAACGACGTGAGCGACGCGCGCGCGATGTCGGTGGGCACGGCGCACGCGTGCGCCGTCGTCGGCGCGGCACAGGAGGTGGCGTGCTGGGGCGACCGAAGCGATGACCGGCTGGGCGCTCCAGGCGTCCAGGGTCACGGCCCCGCGCGGGCACGCGGCTTGAGCGGCGTCATCCGCATCGCATCTGGAGGCGCGCACACCTGCGCGGTCACTGGGGACCAGACGCTGTGGTGCTGGGGGCGCGCGCGTGAGGGGCAGCTAGGCCTCGAGAGCTACGAACCCCTCCGCACGGCCCACCGCGTCGCTCCGCTGTCCGAGCTGGGGGGTCGAGCGACGGCAGCATCACGAGCCGCGCTCAGCGCCCCCCTCACAGGGCCCGTCGCGCGGCAGATCGCCACTGGCGTAGAGCACGTGTGCGCGCTCGCGGCGGACGGAAGCGTCTGGTGCTGGGGCGGCGGCGCGCTGGGACAGCTCGGTCACGGACGCTCGGGGAACTCGTACGAGCGTGGCGTCCAGGTGCTCGGTCTGTCCGGCGTCACAGCGCTGAGCGCGGGTGCGAACCACACTTGTGCCCTCCTCGCGGACGGCCGGGTCGCCTGCTGGGGCGCACAAGAAGGGGGCTTCGGCGACGGCTCCGGGGACCCGTCGTCACTGCCCGTGGAGGTCCCCGCCTTGCGTGGCGCGGAGGCCATCGCCGCAGGAGAACGGATGACCTGCGCCTTGGTGCGCGGCGGGGAGGTACGCTGCAGCGGGGCGGCGATGTTCGAAGCCACCGAGCGCCTCGCGGCGCGCACCGCGGGGCACGGATTGGGCGTCCGGACCATCACGGGACTCACCCACCCGAGCGCGATCGCGGTGGGCACGGCGCTGGGCTGCGCCATCGTCGACGAGGGCCGAGTGGCGTGCTGGGGCCCCCAACCAGGCCGCGTCGCCACGGAGGCGCGCGGCGTGCGCGGCGTCGCGGGTGGGGTGCACCTCGACGCGGGTCAGCGCACGGGCTGCGCAGCGTCCCGCGGTGGACGGGTCACGTGCTGGGACATCCCCATGGGGAGCACCGTCAGCGCCGAGGCCGAGCTCGTCACGGGCCTGACGTTCGTGAACAGTATGGTCGTCGGCGAGGGCGTGCGCTGCGCCAAGCCGCGGCGCGGGGGCTACCTGTGCTGGGGACAGAACCGCAGCGGCCAGACGGGCACGGGGCTCACCGCGCAGTCGGTCCGCAGCCCGACGCCCATCGCCGACACCGCGGTGATGGATCAAGGACGGCGCGTGTCGCTCGACTGCAGCCAGGACTATTGCTGCGGCATCCACCAAGGGGGCGCGGTCAGCTGCGCGGGCGCGGGCCCCGTGAGCCACCTGAGCAGCACCGACGCGGCTCATCCCCGCACGCCTGTGATGATCCCCCTGCGCGTGGCCCCAGAGCCCGCGGATGAACAGGGTCCCGCGTCTCCAGAGCCGGCACCCGAGCCGACGGATCCGCCCGCTGGGACCGCAGCTGCCGGGAGCGCGGAGCACGACCCACGCGGCGCCCCCTGACGCGCAGGTAGGGCGCGTCAGACGCTGCTGCGAGCCCGGAACGCGACGCATGGAGCGCCCTCTGCCGCGCGCACACTGGAAGCGCACGGCCTCCCGGCGGCCCGCGTGATATCCTCGTCCGCGTATGACCCACCGCATCTACGACGGCGCGCTCGATCTCGTTGGCATGACCCCCCTCGTGCGGCTCAAGCGGCTGAGCGGCCACGTGGGAGCCCAAGTGTGCGCCAAGCTGGAGTCCCAGAATCCTGGCGGCTCGGTGAAGGACAGGCCCGCGCTGGCCATGGTGGAGGCCGAGGAGCGCGCGGGGCGGCTCGGCGCTGGAGCGACCCTGGTGGAGGCGACCAGCGGCAACACGGGCATCAGCCTGGCCATGATCGCGGCGGTGCGCGGCTACCAGTGCATCATCGTGATGCCCGAGGACATGAGCCTCGCGCGCCGCAACATCCTGGCCTCGTATGGGGCCACGGTCATGCTGACGTCCGCGGAAGACGGCATGGCGGGCGCCGTCGAGGAAGCCGAGCGCATCGCGGCCCAGACGCCCAACTCGTTCATGCCCCGGCAGTTCGAGAACGCGGCCAACCCGGACGTGCACGCGCGCACCACCGCCGAAGAGATCTGGGAGGCCACCGAGGGCGCCATCGACGCGTTCGTGGCGGGCGTGGGCACGGGCGGAACCCTCACCGGCATCGCGCGCGTGCTGAAGGAGCGCCGTCCGTCCGTGCGCATCGTCGCCGTGGAGCCACGCGCCAGCGCGGTGCTCTCGGGCGGGCAGCCGGGCCTGCACGGCATCCAGGGGCTCGGCGCTGGCTTCATCCCGGCCGTGCTGGACACGGACCTGATCGACGACGTGGTGACCGTCACGGACCTCGCCGCGGAGCGCATGGCAGGCCGCCTGGCGCGCGAAGAGGGCCTGCTCACGGGGCCGTCCGCAGGTGCCAACGTGCATGCCGCGCTGGAGGTCGCGCGCCGCATGGACAAGGGGCAGCGCGTGGTCACCATCCTGTGCGACGGAGGCGAGCGCTACCTCTGCTGAACACCTGCGGCGCGTGCTGGATCAGCTCGATGCCTGCAGGCACCGTGCGTCGCGGCGATCACGTAGCGCGTCGCGATGACCCCGGCTGCATGCCGGGGCCCCGCGCGCCACGTCAGCGGTCGTTCATCGGCACGAAGTCGCGGCGGTCCTCGCCCAAGTACACCTGGCGCGGGCGCGCGATCTTCTGCTCCGGGTCGGTGAGCATCTCTTCCCACTGCGCCAGCCAGCCGGGCGTGCGCCCGATGGCGAAGAGCACGGGGAAGAGGTCCATCGGCAGCCCCATGCTCTGGTAGATGAGGCCCGAGTAGAAGTCCACGTTGGGGTAGAGCTTGCGCGACACGAAGTACTCGTCCTCGAGCGCGATCTTCTCGAGCTCCACCGCGATGTCGACGAGCGGGTTCTTGCCCACCTCGTTGAACACCTCGTACGCGAGCTCCTTGATGACCTTGGCGCGCGGGTCGTAGTTCTTGTAGACGCGGTGACCAAAGCCCATCAGGCGCACCTCGCCGGCCTTGGCGCGCTCCACGTAGGACGCGATGTTCTTCACGCTGCCGATCTCGGTCAGCATGCGCACCACCGCCTCGTTCGCGCCACCGTGCAGCGGCCCGTAGAGCGCTGCGCAGCTGGCCGCCAGCGCCGAGTACGGATCGACGTGCGACGAGCCCACGCCGCGCATGGCGGTGGTGGAGCAGTTCTGCTCGTGGTCGGCGTGCAGGATGAAGAGCACGTCGAGCGCCTTCTCGATCACCGGGTTCGGGCGGTACTTCACCTCGGTCATCTTGAAGAGCATGTTGAGGAAGTTGCCCGAGTAGCTCAGGTCGTTGTCCGGGTAGACGTAGGGCAGGCCACGCCGGTGCCGGTACGCGTACGCCGCGAGCGTCGGCATCTTCGCGATGATGCGCAGGATCTGTAGGCGCCGCACGGCCGGATCGTCGAGGTCCTTGGCGTCCGGGTAGAACGTCGAGAGGGCCGCGACCGTGCTCGTGAGGATGCCCATCGGGTGCGCGTCGTAGCGGAACGCGTCGATGAACTCACGGATGTTCTCGTGCACCATGGTGTGCATGGTGATCTGGTGCGTGAACGCATCGAGGGCCGCGCGCTTGGGCAGCTCACCGTCCAGCAAGAGACTCGCGCACTCGAGGAAGGAGGACTGCTCGGCCAGCTGCTCGATGGGGTAGCCGCGATAGCGCAGGATGCCCTGCTCGCCGTTGATGAACGTGATCCGGCTGCGCGTGGACGCCGTGTTCATGTAGGCCGGGTCGTAGGTCATCAGCCCGAAGTCGGTGTCCTTGACCTTGATGGCGCGCAGGTCCATCGCGCGGATGGTGTCGTGCGTGATGGGCACCTGATAGGTCTTGCCGGTGCGGTTGTCGGTGATGGTGAGCGACTGGTTGTCGGGGGCCGACGACGAATCCTGCGTCATGGGGGAGTCCTTGGTGGTGCGGCTGCGGCGCCGCGCGGTGAGAGAATAACCAGCAACGCCCGCTCAAGGCGAGAGTTCGTGAGGCATCAGATCACGCGGACTACGGAAGTAGTGCGTGGGGGAATAGGCGGCCAGGTTGGACACGCGCGACGTGTAGAGACAGGCGAAGACCTCCACCTGGTGCCCGAAGCTGGACAGCTCCGTGCCCTCCTTGAAGAGTGAGCCCCAGCCCGGGTGGAACTCCTGGGCGATGCGCGCCTCGAGGTCGTCCTGGTCCAGCTCGAGCCCGCGCAGGCGGGCGCGCAGCTTGTCGGCGGACTTGCGCAGGCGAGCACGGTTGGCGGCGAGCTCGGGCGCGGCCACGTCCTCGGGCAGCTCGGCCAGCTGCTGCTCCAGCGTCTTGATGCGCGCCTGGTGCTCGCGGATGGCGTCCAACAGCCCCTCGCGTTGCGCCGTCTGCTCGGCCAGGCGCTCCGCCCAGGGCCCCACCTTGGCCAGCGTGAGCAGCTCGGCGTCCATCTCCTGGATGACCATCATGGTGCGCCAGGCGCTCTCCTTCTTGGCGCGCAGGACGTCGCCGTGGATGTGATCCCCGACGTACAGCACGCGGTCCTCGGCCACCTCGATGGCGCGCTCGAACCCTGCCAGGTTGCCCCCGGCGTAGACGTGCCCGCGCTGCAACGCGTCGACGGGCGGCCCGAGCACTCCGCCAGCGAGCACCTCGCGAAAGGGCGACTGTCCCGTGAAGAACGCGGGCTTGCGCGCATCGGTCACGATCCAGTCGAAGTAGCGGTGGTAGCTGGGGAAGTCGGCCGAGCTCCCCAACAGGTGGTTCATGACCGCCTCGGTGTACGCGGCGTCCGTGTCGGTCAGCAGGAAGAGCCGCTTTCCGGCGCCCCGCAAGCGCTCCAGCGCGGACGCGAGCTGCGGGTCGGGGTCGAGGAAGTCCGCCGGTTCTCGGACGATGCGCTTGTGGAGCGTCCCATCGCGGGTCACGGCGTCCACGGCCGCGCGGATGTCCCGGTAGAGGCTGGCGTAGTCCCGACGTGGGCTACCCGGCCCGGCGTGGCCCTTGTCCACCGCGTCCACGGCGGCGGCGAAGAGGCTCACCTCCGGGAGGGCATGCAGCGTGTCCACCCACACGTAGCGGCCCGAGGAAGGACGCAGGCGTCGCGTGTGGTACGCCACGCGCCGCTCTTCCCGGCTGAGCTCCACCCGCCCGTGGAACGCCCTCTTGACGTACTTGTAGCGGTCCATCTTGAGCAGATTGCCGAGGCGCAGGTCCACGAGCAGGCCGCGGATCGGGAACGTGTGGTCCACCGGGAGCGCCCGGAAGCTGTCGGGGTAGCCGCGGTCCACAAGGCGCTCGATGGCCAGCTCGATGATCAGGGCGCCGAGCGCCTCACGCCGGTAGTGCGCCAGCGTGAAGTCCATGTCGAAGCCGACCACCTCGATGCGGTCCAGACGCAGGTTGCGGTTGCAGAAGATGCGCCTCTCGAGGACGGGCAGACGCACCGAGGCCGGCAGCAAGTTCAGCTCCGGCAGAGGGAGCGCGAGCTGCGCCGCAGGCCCTTCGGGGCGAGGCGCCTGGCTGGCGTCGGAGCGAACGTCGGGGGGCGGCGACATGCGGGCGAGATGGTAGCAGCGTGCGCGCTGGACGGGCCGCGAAAGCTCCCTTTCTTCCTGCGAGCGCAGACTCCGGGCTCTCATCGCAGGAGGCCGCGTCGAGCGCCGGCGCACCAAGAGAAACAGCGAGCCGGGGCTCGCTGTGAATCTCTCTCTTGGGAGGTGGTGGGTGGAGTAGAGGGGGATCGAACCCCTGACCTCCGCACTGCCAGTGCGGCGCTCTCCCAGCTGAGCTACTACCCCTGGGACGGGGGGCTTTCTGAAGGCTGCGGCGGGGGTTGTCAACGGGATTTCTGCAACCCACCGAAATTTTGACGACTTTGCCCGGTTTGGCCACGGTCTGGAGAGCCTCGGCGCGCGCTGCGTCGGAGGCCGAGCTCCCCGTGGACGACACCTCCGTGACACCGCTCCCTCGCGCCCAGCCACACGCGCCCTCCCCGCCTCGTCTTGGGTGCGTCGCACCACGTCGCCCACGCGCTCACGCGCTCGTCGTAGTGCTCCGCGTGGGCGTGTGCGTCGCTGCGTTGGGCTGCTCGCCGACGCGCGCTCCCGCCATGCTGCTGGACGTGGACGAGGTGGAGCCGGAGACGCTCGAGCCGGGCTCGACGCTCCGCATCACCGGCCGCGGGTTCCCCGTGGCGCGGGATGCGCAGGTCTTGCTGACCGGTGAGCTCGCCCGCCCGGGCGACACCGCCCTCGGCGTGGAGCACGTCTTGCGCGGCTTCGCCCAGTCCGATGCGTTGATCGAGGTGCCTCTGCGCGAACGAGACCTGCGCGACCTGGGTGGACGGGGCACGTTCTCCGGGACCATCACGGTGACCTTCTCGGGGGTCGCCTCCCGCCGAGCGGTGAGCGGTCGGCTCGCCGACGTGGAGCTGGACTTCCGCTCCAGCACCGACACGGGACTGCAGCTGGCCCTGGAGCGCGGCGAGAGAGCCGAGGCCGCACTGGACGAGCTCGGCCTCGCTCCTGCCGACGAGCAGCCGACGAGCGGTGGCTTGCGCGTTGGCGAGGTGCGCCCGGACAGCCCGGCGGCGCGCGCCACGCTGATGCCCGGCGATGTCATCGTCCGGTTCGACGGGGTGCGGGTGCTCGAGCTCAGCGACCTGGCGCCGCGACCCGGCGCGCTGCGCGTCACGCTGGAGGTCGAGCGGCCCGGGGTGAGCCACGCGTCGACGCTGCACATGCCGCTGCGGGGACCACCGGAGGGACAGCAGGGGCGCGTGCTGGTGCTGCTGATCTTGCTCGGACTGCTCATCGTCTTCGCTGCCAGCATCCCGGCGACGTCGGGACCCTTGACCCACTTCGCCCGCGACGCAGTGAATGTGCAGGCCCCGCACGCGATCGACTGGCTGCTCGGATACGCGCCCGGCACGCGCGTCAACACCTCTCGTCGCGCGCTCTTCACCTCACGCGCCTTGGCGCTGCTGGCGGTGAGCGGTGCCTTCGCCGGCATGGCGGTCGCCGGGCGCGTCTACGATCGGCTGCTGGACACCGGGGCGCTGACGGGCCTGGCCCTGATGCTGCGCCTTGCGATCCAGGTCTTCGGGCCGCGCTCGTCCACACGCCGCCCCCTGTTGGGGTCTGCGTTCGTGCTACGTGGCGCGCCCATGGCGCTCAGCGTCTTCGCGGTCCTCGTCTTGGGCGGTACGAACCAGCTGCGCGGCCTGCAGGTGGTGCAGGGGGGTGCCCTGTGGGACTTCATGGTCTTCCGCCATCCCATCGCGTTCCTGCTGTTCCCCGTGTTCGCGGTCGCGGCCCTGGGGGGTCCCAGCGCCGCCATCTCGGACCCCCACACGCCCCCGTTCGTCGCTGCCGCGGCGCGGGCGCACCTGCTGGTGGTCGCGTGCCTCGGGTCGGTGGTGTTCCTGGGAGGCTGGCACCCCATCTCGTTCGGCGGCGCGGTGACGGGAGCGGGCGCGGCCTCGCTGGGGATTGCGTTCTTCGTGCTCAAGTGCTGGGCGCTCATGTTGCTGGGTCTTCGCCTGCGGATCCAGAGCGGCGCCGTCGGCGACCGCGCGCCAGCGTTCTTGCTGCCCGCCGCCTTCTCGGGCCTCGTGGCTGCGTGCGCGTGGATCGCACTGGGTGTCCCGGTCGACGTGGAGGCCCTGAGCGGCCCCGTCCTGCTCGCCACCAGCGTGCTGGTGGTGTTCGTCACGGTCCTGCGGCGTCATCAGGCCACGGGGAGCAACGACGTGTACCTGCACCCATTCCTGTGAAGTCCCAGGCGTTCACGGCTCGTCGGCCGCGGCTTGGGCCGCGCGCAAGCGCTCGCCGAAGCGCCCCCCGGTGAGCCCATCCAAGGTCGCCTCGATCTCGACCAGGCGCACTAACGTGGGCAGATCGCGAGCGCCGAGCTCGCGTTCCAGCTGGAGGCGCCGTCGCTCGAAGTAGAGGCCAACCACCAAGCGCACGAGCTGCGTGCGCGCTGCAGCCTGCGCGCGGGCCTCGCGTGACCATGTGGCCTCCTCTCCCGAATACACGGTGCGCGGGAGGTCGAACACCAGCGCTCCCTCCACGATGGCGTCGTCGTCCGTGCTGAGGTTCGTCCCAGACTGGGTCGCGTTCGCGTCTCGCTGCCGGCCACGACGGGCCCGCAAGCGAAGCTCGGGCAGCCACGCGCTCCTCCGGCTGCGACGCGCCGCGCGTGTGGGATCCGCCAGCCCCTGCGCGTGATAGGCGAGCGCATCCTGTAGCACCTCGGCGACGGTGGGTTCGTGGTCGAAGCGCGCGGCGAGGGCGTCGAGGTCTGCTGCGGCGGACGCACCTGCCGCCCCCGCGGCAGAGGCGGGCGCGGCTGCACCGGTGCTCGCACCAGGGGCGCCGCTCGTCGTCCCCCCACGCGCCTGGGCCATGACGTGCCCCGGACCTCGCGGCGACAGCACCGCCAGCACCACCACCAACATGCCACGTCCCACGCTCCTCATCGGCCGACGCCCCAAGCGGCGAGCACGCGGGCGGCGCGGACGCGCTCCCATGCGCATGTGTCGACTCGGCGGCACGCGGAGCCAGCTGGCGTTGGCGACGGTGGCCTGAGCGCATCCGCGGGGACGGCGGCGCTCCGAGCGCCTGCCACCTGCCGCGGCGCCGCGCCCGACAGCTCGTCCAAGAACGCGGTGGGAGCGAGATCGTCCATGAACGCGCTCTGTGGCAGTTCGTCGAGGAACGCCCCTGGCGGGATGCCATGGGCGCGCCCCGACAGCGGGAACGAGGCGTTGGCGCTCACCACCGTCGCGTCTGGTCCACGGCTGCGACGCACCTGCACCGTCAGCCGGGGCAATAACCGCGCCCTCCCGGACGGGCCGATGGCGCACCCGAGCGAGAGCGGGGCGAGCGACACACAAAGGGCGAGACAGAGCGCGGACTCCGGACGGTCGAACAGGGGCATGCGCTCCTTGTCGCGTCGACGGGGCACGACTTGCGCGCGCCGCGCCTCTTTGCGCGCGTCAGCCGCTCCGTTGCGCAAGACGCTCGGAGCTCAGACCTCGAGCACGGGCGCCGAGGCCACCGAGGTGAAGCGCTCGCCATCCCGGAAGCCCACCGCCGCCGCCACGTAGGAGCCGCTGACGACGGGACCCACGGCCCACTCGCCGGTGGCCGTGACCTCGCGATCCGTGAGCGTCCGAGCCAGCGTCCCACCGCCGCTCGGGGCGTGGACCAACACACGGGCGACCAATGTCCCGGTGGCGCCCATGCTCTTCGCGCTCGCCAGCGAGGCCTCGCTCAGGCCCCAGGCGAGCAGCACGCGGGCGTCCGGGAGTCGCATGGTGACGAGCTCGGCGCGGGCCTGTGGATCGTGCTTGGCGCCTTGCGCGGGTTCCGTCAGACCGAGCGCCTTCCGCACGGACGTGAGATCCGCGTGCAGCGCGGGATCCTCGGGGTGCCGCTCCACCAAGCCCTCGAGGATGGCGAGCGCCCGTCGGTGATGTCCCTGCTCGTGGAGCAGGCGCGCCATGGTCCTCGTCGGGATGGGCTCGTCGGTGTCCCCGGCGCCCGACACCCGCAGCGGCACGGTCGTCGCCACGGCGCGACGTTGAGCGGCCATGGCCAGCGCGTCGGCGGTGTCGAGCGGCCTAAGGACCTCGTCCCGCAGCGGGCCGAGATCCATCGTGACAGCCGTCGCGCGCAGGTCATGGGGGGGCGGCTCGTCCGCAGCCTGCGTGGTGCCCGCGGGACTCGCGACCACCTGCACGGCCTCGTCCGAGGACGACAGCTTCATGCGCCGCGTGGGCTCCGTGCGCCCACGCGTCGGGCGGGGCTCGGACTCCGCCGCCGATGCCGCGACGAACCCAGGGCTGGACTCCCCAGGGTCCGCGCGGGGCACGGCGGGCAGGCCCGCGGGGGTCTCCGAGACGCGCAGGCGTTGGGTGTCACCCGCTCCGCTGCGCCCCGCCCCGGGGCCAGGGTCGGGAGTGACCGCCGCCGGCGAACGCGTTGCCGACGCAGGGGCTGGCGAGGTGACGCTGCCGTCGCCGACGCCTGCAGGAGAGCGGGGCGCCCCGAGGTCCGCTTTCCGTGGTGCGGGAGCGACCGGAGGAGGCGGTGGGCTCGACGGACGGCCACGGAGCGTACGAGCCACCCCCAGCACCCCGCGGAAGATCGCCTTGGCCGTGTCGATGGCCCCAGGGGTCGGCGGGGCCTCGATGGCGCGGATCAGCTGCGCGCGCGTGAGGTTCGCCACGTCGCGCACCCCTCGCCGGGTCGCCTCGCGCTCCAGGTCGTCACGCGTCATCCGGGTCAAATCCACCGCAGTAGCTCCTCGTCTGTGGCCACCAGCGCCGCCCGCGCGCGCTCGCAGTCCAGCTGGATCTGCGCCACGAGCGCCTCCACTCCCGAGAACCGCTGCTCGGGGCGCACCCGCGCGACGAAGCCGACGCGCAGCGTCCGACCGTAGAGGTCGCCGTCGAAGTCGAAGAGGTGGACCTCCACGGAGCGGCCCGCGGCGAAGGTCGGGCGCTTCCCCAGGTTGGCCACGCCGAGCAGACGCTCACCAGGCCGCCCCTGGATGGAGACAGCCACCGCGTACACACCGTCGGCCGGCAGCTGCACCTCCGGCAGCGAAAGGTTCGCCGTCGGAAACCCGATGGTGCGTCCGCGTTGGTCGCCCTGCACCACCACGCCGTCGACGTCGTGCACGCGCGTGAGCATGCGTGCGACCGAGGCCACGTCCCCTTCTTCGGCCAAGAGCCGTCGCAGACGGGTGGACGACACGGACTCCCCCTCGAAGAGCACCGGACGAACCACGTCGACGCTGAAGCCGTGCTCGCGCCCGAGCGCGCGGAGGGTGTCGACGTTGCCGGCCCGCTTGCGCCCGAAGTGGAAGTCGGGGCCAACGACCACCGCGCGGGCGCGGCAGCGCTCCACCAGGACCCGCTGCACGAACACCTCCGGGGACGTCTGTGCGAACGCGTGGTCGAACGCGAGCACCGCGACGTCGTCGCAGCCCGCGCCGCGCATGAGCTCCACACGGCGCGTCATGGGCGTGAGCAGCACGGGAGCCCGGTCGGGGGCGAGCACCGCGGTGGGGTGGGGGTCGAAGCACATGCCCATGGTCGCGAGCCCCGCGCGCGCAGCGAGGTCGCGGGCCGTGGAGATGAGCGCACGGTGTCCGAGGTGCACCCCGTCGTGGTTGCCGGGGGTCACGACCGTGGGCGAAGCGTCCGAGAGAATCATAGGGGCTGCGCGAGCATACCAGGCCCACGCAAGTTTGCGGCGAACCTGCGGGCCCAACCGCGCGTAGGCGGTTGGGACAGCGAGGTGGCGTCAGTCGCAGCTGACCGACGGCGAGTCGCCAGCGACCGCTGCGCAGCAAGCCTCGGGCATGTCGAAGGGCACGCAGTCCGGCACGCCGTTCGCGTCCACCGTACGGGGTGAGCCGTTCATGACGTTCCCGCTGCCGTCCGGCACGGGGATGGGGGCGCACAGCGGGAGGCCACACAGGTGGGCGATGCCACAGCAGCAGCTCGCGGTGACCTCTGCACGCATCTCGTCGTACTCGTCGAAGTCGCGGTAGTTCACCGTGCGCACGTCCATCCCGATCGGGTCGAAGGCCATCTCGCACTCGGCGCGGCCACCCTGGCGGGAGCGCGCGTTGGTGGGGTTGGAGTCGAACACGGGGAACGCGGCGACGGCGCTCTGAGAGACCACGATGTCATCGATCTGGCCCGGCGTACCGAGCGCGTTGGGCAACGCCCACACCTGTCCCACGAACTGGCCAGGTGGGTTCAGGCGGATGCCGGTCTGCGAGATGCCGGCGCCAATCAGGCCCGGGTTCTCCTGGAACACGCCGAGCGCGTCGCCCTGGAGCACGTTCATGCCGTACATCCCGGTCGGGATCTCCTGACACTCGACCGTGGCCGCCTCGTAGAACGCGGTCGAGCCGGCGGGCGGCAGGATGGGGATCTGGCAGCGCTCGTCGTTGGGGTTTGTCGTCATCGCGCCCAGTGGGACGATCGCGATCGGAATGTTCGGATAGAACACCAACGAGCGCGTGGTTCCATCCAGCTGGCCACTGGCGCCGAAGCCTACCCACATGCGGGGGTCCACGCTCGGCACCATCGCGATGGAGGGAATGCCAGCGGCCGCTTCACGCGCGACGGCCCCCGCGTCGGGCACCGGGGCACCGTCCACGATGAGGATGTCTCCGCTGGCGTCCCGCACGTAGTCGAACGCGAAACGCTGCATGAAGACCAGGGGGCTGATCCAGGGGACGAAGCCCGGGTCGGTCGGGAACGGCGACTGCGCGCTCAGCGTCGGGTGGGGGTCGGCCAGACCGTCACGGTTGACGTCCAGCGTGCGCGCGTACCAGGCGTAGGCGCTAGCGTCGTCCACGTCAATGGAGACCCCGCCCTCGCAGGCGGCGATCGCGAACGCCTTGCCCGAGAAGCGGGCGCGGCAGCACGCGGCGTGCTCGTCCACGTCCGTGGTGGCGAGCACGTCGACCACGCCAGCGCAGTCCGTGGCGCCTTCGGGGGCGGGGTCCGCCACGGGGTCGAGCGCAGTACGCCCGAGCATGGTGAGGGTGGTGTTGGTGTAGGCGAGCAGGGTGGCGGGATCGGTGGAGAGCGGGAGCTCGCTGTCCAGGCCGTCCGTGGTCATCGTGAACGCCGGCAGCTCGGTGTTGATGGGCGCCCCGAGCGACACGGAGATACCCGTCAGGCGCTGCCCGTCGGGGCGGAACTCGAGGTCCCCGAAGACGACCGGAAAGAACTCGGGGACGGCGGCGGTCGCGTCGACGAGCGCGGCGCCCGTGATGTCGCCGCGCGTAGGGGACGTGCGCACCGTGAAGAACGGGTTGAAGTCCCCATCCATGTCGTAGAAGCCCTGGATGCGATACGTGATCGGATCCTCCGCGTCCGGCGTACCGACCTGGTCCGGGATGGCCAATGGGATCTCGGGCCAGGTGAACGCGACGGAGCGCATCACCACCTCCGCCAGATCCTCCGGGGTCGGGTTCTGCGGCATGCACACGCTCGACGGGTCCCCGAAGAAGCGCTCGCCCGGAACCGTCAGGAGGCTCGCGGCGCCCGTGCCCGTGCCCTCCGGCGGGGGCAGGAGGCGCACGTCGAACAGGGTGAGGATGATCCGCCCTTGGATGCGCGTGGGGTTCCCGTCGGCGTCGAAGTCGCACGTCGGGCGCGGACCCGAGTAGAGCACGGTGCCCTCGACGACACCCGTCGGATCCGGAGAGTTACCCCCCAGCCAGCGCGGCAGGTCGATGGGCGGGCTGTCGCAGGCGGCGGCTCCCAGTGCGCAGAACGCGGTGAGTGCGGCGAGGCAGGCGCGGGTCTTGGTGTGTCGGATACGCATTCTAATTCTCCTAGAAGCGGTAGGTCGCGGAGGCGACGACGCGAGCTTCGAGCTGCTGCCCACGGGGATGCTGACGATGACGGTTGTTGGTGATGTTGAAGCCCGTGACGCCGAGCTCGAGGGCGTCGTCCAACAGGCGATAGCCGATGCGGGCGTTGAGCAGGTAGTAGGCCGGCTGGGCGAACAGCTGGCTGACCAGGTTCGACTCCGCGTCGAACGTCTCCTCGAGCCACTTCTGGCCGCTCGCGTAGTGGAAGTCCACCGACAGGTCGAGCCCGATGCCGAGGCGGTACTGGACGCCCGCGTTGAACTTGTGAGCGCTGGTGCGCTCCTCCTCCGGACGACGCGGGTTGTCCACCGACCACGTCTGGTTGTACGTGTAGTTGGCGTAGATATCGAGGCCGTCCACGGGATAGAGGCGACCACCCACCTCCGTGCCGAACACGTGGAACAGACCAGGCTCGTTGCTGAAGACCGTGGTGCCGATCGGGAACGACGCGGTGCTGTCGATGTACCCGAGCGAGCCGCTGCCGAACTGCGAGAGGGTGGTGGGGAGCAGGTCACCGATGGAGATGATGCGCTCGACGCGGTTGTAGAAGACCGACACTTCCATGTCGAAGCTGTCGGAGGACGCGTTGCGGTAACCGAGCTCGACCGACTGGATGAACTCGGGGCGCAGCGCAGGCTGGCCCAGCTGTTGGCGCGCGATCTCCGAGCCGAAGTTGCGAGCGGTGACACCCGGCGCGGGCGTCGGGAAGTCGAGCTCCATGTACGTCTCGAGCAACGTCTGGTTGCGGAACGCGTTGGAGTACGAGGCGCGGATGGCATGCCCCTCTGCGGGCTGCAACACCATCGCGATACGCGGTGAGAACTGGAGGTTCTCGAGGATGGGGTGCCGGTCGAGGCGGAAGCCGACGACGAGCTGGAGCGGCTCGGCCAGCTGCATGGCGTCCTGGAACACCACGCGGAAGTGGTCCTCCGTGGGAGTCTGCGTGAAGAACGTCCAGTCGATGCGCTTCCAACGGTAGCCGACGCCGAGCGTGACGTTGTGCCGCGTGCTGCCGAGCTGCAGCTCGTGAGCGAAGCGCGCGTCCACATCGAGCGTGTCGCTCACGAAGGTCCCCAGCAGGGGGTCCGGTCCGATCACGCCGTGCTCGATGCTCAACCGGTTCCACCAGACACGGACGGATCCCCAATTGCTGTCGAGGGTGCCCATGAGGTGGGTGCTGGGTCCCTCTGCCTGCCAGTCCACGAAGGACCCGAACGCCTGGAACCCGAAGCGCCCGTCGTTGACACCAGCCTCGAGGTTGAGTGAGACGTTCTCGCTCGCGCGGAACGAGAACGAGCCAAAGGCGCGCTTGCTGCGGATGGCGGTGCTGGGCCCGATGATGGGCTCCCCGAAGTCCAGTCGGTTGGGCCCGATGATGCGCTCCCAGCGGTCATACTGCTCGTAGCCCGCGGAGACACGGTAAGACATGCGGCCGCTGCGTCCACTCGACCAAGCCTGCGCGCGCAGCGTCCCGCCCATGCCGCCACCGAGGGTGACACCCGTCTCGGCGCGATCACCCGGCGCGACGGTGATGATGTTGATGATACCGCTGAAGCCGTTGGCGCCGTAGAGAGCAGAGGCCGGACCGCGCAGGATCTCCACGCGCTCGATGTCCTCCACCGCCACGGGCAGATAGGCGAAGAGGTTGGCGCCGAGCGCGTCGACGTACGCCTGACGGCCGTTGATGAGCACGAGCACGCGAGGGCTCAACTGTTGGTTGAAGCCGCGGATGCCGACCTGCACGTCCGCGCCCGTGATGTTCATCACGTCGACACCCACGACGCGCCGGAACAGCTCGCCGATGTGCGTGATGCCCGTGAGGCGGATGTCCTGCGCCGTGATGATCGTGATGGCGTTGGGCGCGTCGAGGGGGTTCTGTGCGGCACCGGTCGACGACACGACGCTCTCGTCATAGAGGTCCTGACCACCCTCGGCGATGCCGATGCGGCCCTCCGCACCTGGCCCGCTCTCCGGGCCCGGCTCCGTCCCGGGCTCCGTCGCAGGTCCCGGCTCGGTCCCGGGCTCCGTCCCGGGTTCGGCCTGACCGCGGGTGTTGCGCAGCTCCTGGGCCATGGCACGGAGCCGCTCTGCGCGCGCGATCAACGAGGGGTCGTTGGCCGTGATGCCCAGCGTCTCGATCTGGGTCGCGGTGTCCTCGAGCGCGACGATGTCCTCCTCGCTGGCAGCTGGCGTGCTCGGCCCCGGTTCCGTCGGACCCGTCGTGGGATCCTGGACCTCCGCCACAGCAGGGCCCGCCGACTCCGCGATGCGCGCCTCGATCGCGGCGATGAACTGACGCACCTCCTCGCGGTCCGGAGGGTCGGACTCCATGTACTGCTCGAAGTACTCGAGCGACTCTTCGTAGCGCCCAGCCTCCGCGTACGCGCGCCCGATGTTGTAGAGCACGTTCGGGTGCGGGAGGATGTCGTACGCCACCTGCAGCTCCGCCACGCCGGCGTCGACCTGCCCCTCTTGGATCAGCGCCATGCCCGCACGGAAGTGGCGCCGCGCCTCCGTACGCACGTCGGCCAGAGCAGGAGCGGCGGGCACGGCGGCCAGCAGCGCCGCGAGGGCTCCCATGAGGAGCGCCCGGCGTGCGCGCTGCGGCGCACCCTGGGGGGCCGCGCGTCGGGGAGAGGTCGTGTTTTCGTTGGTTTTTGTCACGGTTCTCTCCTGGCCTCAGAAGCGGACGGTCACCTGGCCGATGAAGCGGGTGTCGATGCGCTGCCCGAGGGGGTGCATGCGGACATCGGAGAAGAGGAGGTTCCAGCCCGAGACGGCGAGCTCGAGTTTGTCGTCGAGCAAGCGCCATCCGACACGCGCGTTGAGCAGCGTGTAGGCGGGCACGTCGGCCAAGCGGTACTCGACGCCCGTCTCGAGGTTGTCGAACTGCTCTGCCCAGCGCTGCGAGCTGGTCCAGTGGATGTCGAACGAGAGGTCGAGTCCGATGTCGCTACGGAACTGCACACCCATGTTCACCTGATGCAGCGAGGTGCGCTGGTCTTGGAAGAAGACCTCGAGGCCGGGCGTGGGGTCGTCCAACGGCGTCACGTCACTGATGGCGTAGTTCGCGTAGACGTCGAGACCGTCGACGGGGAACACGCGCGCGCCGAGCTCGCCGCCGATCTGCCGGAAGCGGCCCTGCTGGTTGTTGAAGCGCGTGGACCCGAGCGCGAACGCCTCGACCTCCTCGTCGTAGAACGTCTGCGAGATCGGCAGGGCCGTGATCTGGTTGAGGCCGATCAGGTCGTCGATGAAGTTCAGGTAGACGTTGGCCTCGAGCGCGAAGTAGTCCGAGTCCTGGTTCGTATAGCCGAGCTCCATCGAGAGCATGCGCTCCGGGCGCAGGTTCTGGTTGCCGAGGGCCAGGGCGGTGCCTCCACGGATCGGGGTGCGGTTCTCGAAGTCGATGTACGACTCGATGAACGACGGGCTGCGGAAGGCGGTGCCCACCGAGGCGCGAATCGAGGACCCCTCCGTGACACGCGCGACGAGCGCGGCGCGCGGCGAGAAGCGCACGTGGGAGAGGAGGGGGTGCCGGTCGATGCGCGCGCTGAGCGTCAAGCGCAGGCGCTCGTGCAGCGTGAGCACGTCCTGCAGGTAGGCGTTGTAGTGGTTCTCGGTGCCGTCCCGACCCCAGTCCCAGTCCAGCTGCTTGAAGCGGTAACCCACGCCGAGCGACAGGTTGTGATCCACCAGGAAGTGGAAGCGACGCGAGAAGCTCGCCTCCACGTCGACGACGTTCGACTCGAACCCACCGCTGGTCGGGAGGCCTCCAGGCACCGTCTCGGCCGAGTCCACCCGCGCCGAGAAATTGTTCCAGTAGGCGCGCAGCTGGATGCCCTGGGGCGTGTTCAGCTGAAAGTGCGACTGGGCGAAGCGGATGTCCGAGCCGTAGAGCTCGCGGAGGCGGGCGATGCCCTGAAAGGAGTTCTCGGGGCCGCTCGTGACGGCCGTTCCGAACTGCATCAAGTAGTTCTGGTCCTCACCGAGTGCCGCGCGCACGTCCGCGTTGAAGCGCAAGGCGGAGAACCCGACGTTGGGGTTGGACGCGGTCGGAGCGAGATCCTGGCGGTTCGGGTTGACGAACAACTCGAAGTTGTCGCGCCGCTCGTAGCTGGCACCGAAGCGATAGCTGAGACGCCCCTCACGACCCGACGCAGACGCCGCGAGACCCATGGTCCCGGCGCTGCCGGCGATGGCCGCGACGTAGCTCTCGGCGTCGGCCGGGTTCTTCAAGATGATGTTGATGATGCCGCTGAACGCGTCGGCGCCGTAGAGGGCCGCCGCGGGGCCACGGATGATCTCGATGCGCTCGATGTCGTTGATGTGGAACGGGACGAGCTGGAAGAACGGCGTGGCCAGGAAGTCGAGTCGGATGGTGCGGCCGTTGATGAGGACGAGCGTCTTGTTCGACTGACGCTGGTTGAAGCCCCGCACGTTGACGTCCGTGTGTCCAGGCGTCGTCGACATGACGGCCATACCGGCCGCGCGCCGGAGGATCTCACCGAGGGCCACCTGGCCGGAGAGGCGCAAGTCCTGCGCCGTGATCGTCGTGGTGGAGTTGGGGGCGTCGATGGGGGACTCGGCGAAGCGCGAAGCCGACACGACCTCTTCCTCGAACACGGTGCGCTGCTGACCGAGCTGCTGGCCGGGGAGCGTCCCGCGCTCGGGGGTCGTCCCGGGGCCCGTGGTGCCCGGCTCGCCAGGTGTCCCCGTCTCGCCCGGTTCGGTGGCGGGGGTGCCCTCGCCCCCCTCGCGCAACGATTCGGCGAGCGCGCGCAGGCGCTGAGCTCGCTCCTGGAGCGCGGGGTTGCCCGTGGTCTCGTAGAGCACCTCGACCTGCACGGCGGCGTCCTCGATCGCGCGGATGTCGTCCTCGGAGACATCCACCTGGGGCGTCGCAACCTGGGGCTCGGTGGTGGTGCCAGGGGACACGGTCGTCTCAGCCGGGGGCGCCGACTCCGCGAGACGCGCCTCGATCGCGGCGATGAACTGAGAGACCTCCTCGCGGTCGGGGGGGTCGGACTCCATGTACTGCTCGAAGTACTCGAGCGACTCCTCGTAGCGCCCAGCCTCCGCGTACGCGCGCCCGATGTTGTAGAGCACGTTCGGGTGCGGGAGGATGTCGTACGCCACCTGCAGCTCCGCCACGCCGGCGTCGACCTGCCCCTCTTGGATCAGCGCCATGCCCGCGCGGAAGTGGCGCCGCGCCTCCGTACGCACGTCGGCCAGAGCCGGAGAGGCGACGAGCGCGAACATCGACGCGGAGAGCGCTACGACAAGGTTCCATCTGGCGCGGCGCATGCGTCCTCCCGTGCTGGCGGATGTGGGCTGGTTCATGGCTTAGTACGGCTCGAGTTTGTATCCCATGAGCCCCACGGAGGACTCGCTCCCCTCCATACTGCCGGAGGTGGACGTGCTTCGGGAAGTGGTTGGTGGGCGGCGAGCGCGTTCCTGCTCGCTGTCGATCGGCTGGAGGCGGCCGCTGACGTGCATCTCGCGACCGACGACGGTGCGCACTGCGTTGAGGTCGCGGTAGCCCTCGAGCTGGAAGCGGAAGGTCACGCTGCGTCCGCGCCGCGCGTCGTCTCCCGTCCAGGTGAAGCTCACAGGCGTCGTGTGGACCTCCTCGGAGTCGCCGATGCGCACCTGCGCCCCGGGGGGCTCCGACACGATGGTCACCTCCGTCGTGAGCGCCCCGGGGGACGAGGGGGTCACGTCGTCGACGTGCTCTGGCTCGGTGGGAGCGGCGGGGGTGGCCACGACGGGCGCTGGCGCCTCGTCTCCCGAACGGCCGGAGCGCACGAGCGCGAACGCGACAGCGAGCACGGAGAGCAACAGGAGCGCGACCAGCAGCACCCACTTGGCGCTGCCACGACGCGCTTGGGCGTCAGAGCTGGAGGTCAACCCACCGAGGCTGTCCAAGCCCCCATCGGAGCTGGGGACGATCAGGTCCGCGCGGGACAATGTCGTGGAGCCCGAGCCCCCAGCGAACTCCCCGCTGATCCCCAGGTCGCCGCTGCGTGACACCGCGAGCCCCTGCTCACTGGCGACGTTCGTCAGCGCGGAGAGCATCTCGTCCATGCTGGAGAAGCGGTCCCCCGGTGCCTTCGCGAGGGCTCGCCGCACCAGCCCCTCGAGCGCGGGGTGCACCTCGACGTGGTGCGTCGCCATCGGCGGGACGTCCTCGTGGACGTGCGCCATGAGGATGTTGACGGAGTTGGGACGCTCGAAGGGCGCGCGTCCCGTGAGCATCTCGTAGAGCAGCACCCCCAGCGCGTAGATGTCCGCACGACCGTCGACGCGGTCGCCGCGGATCTGCTCGGGCGACATGTACTTGGGAGAGCCCATGAAGAGTCCCGTCTGCGTGAGGTCCTCCCCTTTGTCCCCGAGATCCTTCACCAGGCCGAAGTCCAGCACCTTCACGAAGTCGGCCTGCTCGCCGTGCTGCACCAGGAACACGTTCGCCGGCTTCAGGTCGCGGTGGATGATGCCCAGCGAGTGGGCCTCGCGCAGGCTGCGGCAGATCTGCCGAGCGATGTGCGTCGCCTTCGACGCCGAGAGCGGCGCCTCGTCGCGCAGATAGCGATGCAGCGTCCGCCCCTCGAGGAGCTCCATGGCGATGAAGTAGACGTCGTCCTCGGTCTTGCCGTAGTCGAAGATCGTCACCGTATTGGGGTGCGTCAGCTTCGACTGCGTGGAGGCCTCGAGGAAGAAGCGCTTGTGGAACTCGGGGTCGCTGTCGCCCTCGTACGTGGCCTCCAGCACCTTGAGCGCGATCTGGCGACCGAGCGGCGCCTGCTCCGCTCGGTAGACCTTCCCCATCCCCCCGCGCGCGATCACCGAAACGATCCGGAAACGATCGTTGATGACGCGCCCGATCATCGGGTCGGGCGTAGCGCTCCGCGTTTCGCTCGCTGTTGCTGTCTCGTCCGCCACGAGTCTCCACCGCCCTGGTCACCGAATTGTGACGCAGGCATATCCGGATTGATCCGGGAGGTAGACCAGGAAGTCAATGTTCTTGGACGGCCCCCCCGTCCGCCGAGGGATGTGGCACGGAGTGTCGCCAGCACCTCGCCCGAGCGGGCAACATTGGCTTGTGTCGCCCCAGCCGGTACCATGCCGCGTGCCCCACGACGCCCCCCGCTCGGTGTTGCAGCATGCCCCCGCGCTCTTGGCGCGCTGGACCGTCGCGCTCGGCCTGGCGGCCCTGACGCTGGTCCGCACTGCAGAGGCCCAGGCGCCGTGGTGGGCCCCACGCTATGGCGAACCCCTCGAGGCCACCACGGTCGCCGAGCGGACCCGCGCTGCAGAACACCTCGGGCGTGAGACCGTCCGCTCCCGGGTGACCGCCGCGAACGCCCGCCTGGTCCTCGCGCTCCCGGCCGAACGTCACCCCGTCGTGCGGGACGCGATCATCGTCGCGCTGGGCAGGCTGGCGCATCCCGACGCGCTCGAGGCCTTGGTGAGCGAGCTCGCGACCAGTCGCTCGCGCGAGGCGCAGCGCCTGCTCTGGGCCATCGCGGCCGTGGCAGAGGCAGGCTCCGCGCGGGCGTCGTCGGTGCTGGTGGACCAGCTCGCGACGCGCGGGCGCACGGAGTACGCGCGCGAAGCGCTCCAGAGGGCTGGCGTCGCCGCGCTGCCGGCGCTGCTCCGGGCGCTGCGAGACGCGACCGACGGCCGCACGGAGATCGCCCGTGCCATCGGCGCGCTGCGGTCTCATCAAGCCACGCCAAGCCTGCTGCGCGCCCTGGACGGCGAGTGGCAGAGCGTCGAGGGTGTGGCGCTGCTGGAAGCCATCGCCTCCGTCGCGGACCCGCGGGCGCGCGGCGGCGCGCTGCGAGCGCTCGCCCGATCGGACGACCTGCGAGTCCAGCGCGCGGCCCTGCACGCGCTCTCGACGCTCGGAGTGGGGGCCGGCGCCGAGGCCATCGAGCCCCTGCTGGACAGCGAGGATGGAGCACTCGCCAGCCAGGCGCTGGAGACGCTGCTGCAGATCGACCCGCCCCGGGGCGCGGAGGCGCTGACGGCCTCCGTCGCGGCGAGCGATCCCACTCGAGTGCAGCAAGCGGCCGAGCTCGCGCTGGCGTGGCGTCACCCGCGCGTCGTGCCCGTGCTGTTCGGGCTCGTGAACGAGGGGACCCGCGCGGAGCGAGCGCTCAGCGCGCTCGCCGAGCTCGACGACGGCGCAGGGGTCGGCGTGCTCCTCCACGTGGCGCGCGAGAGCCCGCAGCACGCGTCCGCCGCGCGCACGGGTCTCTCGCTTGCGCTGCGCCGCTACGCGGCCGCCCTCCCGCGTGGCCAGCGGCGCGACGCCCTCGACGAGATCGCTCGCGAGCCCGGCGACCGCGCGGCGCTGCTGCGTGCCCTCGCACGGGACGCCTCCGTCATCCCGGATCTACGCCAGGCCCTCGGGGATGCCGCGCCCATCACTCGCCTGCGCGCCGCTCACGCCCTGATGGCCCTGGGCGACGCGGGAGAGGGGCTGGGCCCCCCCCTCTTCGAAGCCGCCCGCCGTGAGACGAGCGACGCCGTGTTCCAAGAGCTCGTGTACGCCTACGTGCATACGAGGTCCTCGTGTCCCCAGCAGATCGCCGGCGTGCGTGACCGCCTGCGCGCCGCGAGCACGCGCGATGCCGCGCTGCTGCTGCTCTCGGGGTGTGGCGCGGAGCTCCCCGCGTCGCTCGGACGCGAGGTCGCCCACGAGGCTCGCCGGCAGCTGCGGTCCCGGTCCACGTCGTCACGGGCGACCGCCGCCTGGTCCCTGTCTCGGCTCGGCGACCCGCAAGCCACCCGCACGTTGCTCAGCCACCTGGAGGCGGAGAGCGACCCGTGGGTGAGGCGCGCGCTGGCCCGGGCCGTGTGGGTCCTCGCGGAACCCGAGCACGCCGCCCACGCTCGCAACGCATCCAGGATGGAGACGGACGCGCGGGCGGCCGCATGGCTGCGCGAAGCCGGCCGCGGTCCCCGTGGGGGGCGGCGGTTCGAGAGCCACGGCGAAGAGGTCCTGCGGGTGCAGCTCCGGCCGGTGGACCCGGTCCCCGAGGGTCTGACGGTGGACGTACGCCTCGACGACGGCCGCGCCCTGCGCATCACCACGTACTCGGACGCGCTGCTGCTGCTCCCCGACCTGGCCGCAGGCGTCGCGGACGTCGAGGTGGCCCCCACCCCGGCGCTGGCGCCGCGCTGAACGGGATTGACCCCTGACCATTCGCTGCGGCACCCTTGGCGCTCCCTCTGTCATGCCTCCCCCCCCGAAACGCCCCCGCGCCGAGCCCCTCTCGGACACCCGCCGAGGCCCCGCCGACGAGCACGGCGCGGATCTCCGCGCGGCGTCCTTCGAGTCGGTCATGGACGAGCTGCAGACCGTGGTCGGTCGGCTCGAGGAAGGCGAGCTGTCCCTCGAAGAGTCGCTCGCCGCCTTCGAGCTCGGCGTGCGGCTGTCCCGTGAAGGGAGCCGGCGACTGGAAGCCGCGGAGCGTCGTGTCGAGGCGTTGCTCGACAACGGGCCGCCGGACGCCGACCGGCCTGGCGGCCCCGAGATTTCGTCCCCCTGATTGCACCCCTAGGAGCCCGAGAAGCCGATGAGCGAAGCCCTCACCGTACCCACCCACTTCCAAGACGTCGCCGAGCTCGCCGCGGGCCTGGCGGACCGCGTGGAAGAAGGCCGTGTCATCCTCTACGGGCCCAACCACTACGAGTCGGGCGAGACCATCCCCTTCGCCATCCTGCTGGCGGACGGCAGCCCGCTGATCGAAGGGCACGGGGTCGTGGCCGCCGCGATCGACGGTGGCGAGGACCGTGACGCCGCGTTCCGCTACGACGTCGTGCTGACCGAGCTGCAGATGGACGCGCGCTCGGAGATCATGTTCGCCCGCATCCTGATGAGCGGAGACGACGCCAGCCGTGAGACCGCCATGCCCGACGAAGGGGGCTTCGAGCAGGTCGACGTGTCGTCCGACCCGGCCGAAGACCTCGGCGGTTTCCAGGACGAGTCCACGGCGGTCGCCGACCTCAGCGCACACGCGGCTGCGATGATGCCCGCTGCGAAGGAGCCTGGACCCGACGAGTCGTCGGAGGACGTGCCCGTCGAAGACGAGGATGTCCCGGCCTCCACCGAGGTCGAGCCGGAGGCCTTCAGCGTCACCACTGGCGAGTTCGTGGAGCGCGACGCAGAGGTCGCCAACGACGACGAAGACCGCTTCGGCGCGAGCGACCCGTACACGGACGACTACGCGACCCCGGCGGAGGGAGCCGGGTCGGTCATCGTCGATGGCGCCATGGCGCCGCCCTCGTTCCCTGCCGCACCGCCCGGCTTCACCGTCGCCCGACTCGCGGACGTCGGTCTATCGCGCCCGGTCCACGCAGCCACGTGGTGGCCCGAGCCCTCGCCCCGCCCCGAGCCTGAGCCGTCCACTGGCGCGTTCGAGTACAGCGGCGCGCTGCCCATCCCGGCACAGCCCCCGCGCCCCGAGCTCGATCCGAGCCAACGGGTCGCGCCCGCGCCGCACCCCATCGCCGAGGGGCAGGCCGTGGTCGCGGCCGCACCCGCGGTGAGCGCCCACGCGACGGTGGACGAGCACGCCGCGACGTACGCTGCCGAGGACGAGGGCGCCTACGCGGACAACGCGGACGACGTGGAAGACGACTACGCCGACGCCGGCGCCGACGCGGCCGACGTGAGCGCCGACGACGACCTGGACGTGGACCTGGAGTAGCGCCGGCCCCGGACCCCAGCGCCGAACGCCTCTTGGAAGAGGGCCAGTCGGCGCGTCGCTCCAGCCTCGGGTCCGCTCAGTCGATCAGATAGCCCAGGGCGCGCAGCTGTTCGCGCGTCTCGGCGTCGATCGTCGTCGACTGCGGCCTGTGCCGTGGTGGGCGGGACCGTCGCGCCGCACCAGACAACACGGGCTCGGCCTCGGCCAGTCGTAGTCCGAGCATGGCGCGCAGGTGCACCACAGCCAGTGGCTGCTCCGCGGCGATGTCGTGTTCTTCCCGCGGGTCACGCGACAAGTCGAACAAGCGGTGCTGCCCGTTCGCGCGGAGAATGAGCTTGAGGTCCGCGCTGGTCACCGCGCGCCAGTTCTCCATGAAGCCGCTGACGGTGACCTGTGGAACGCCGCTCGACTCCCCGAGCAGCGCAGGCAAGAACGAGCGGCCCGCCACTCCGCTGGGGATGGGCAGCCCGAGCGCGTCGAAGATCGTCGGCAGCACGTCCACCAAGCCCACGTCGGCCCCGACCTCTCGCGCGATGCGGCCCTGCGGAAGCCCAGGGTGACGCACGAACATGGGCACGTGCAGCAACTCCTCATAGAGGCTGTGACCGTGCCCGACGGACCCGTGGTCCCAAAACTCCTCGCCGTGGTCCGAGGTCACGATGACGAGCGTGTCGTCGGCAAGGTGCCTCCGCTCGAGCCCGTCCATGATCGCTTGAAAGTGCACGTCGTGGTACGTGATCTCTCCGTCGTAGAGCGCCTCGAGGTGCGCGCGGTCGGCGTCGCCCAAGGACACGCGTCCCAGCTTCACGCGCCCCAGCAGATCGGCGTTGTTCGCGACGGAGGCGGGCCCGTCGTAGCGCAGGTCCCCGTACAGCGCGAGCGTGTCCTCCCTGCGTCGGTAGGGGACGTGCGGGTCGATGGTGTGCACGTAGAGTAGGAACGGGCGCGTATCCTCCCTGTCGTCGAGCCACTGGAGCACGTCGGCGGCGACGAACTCGGCCTGCGTCCGGCGGCCTTCGCGCACGTAGTTGCGGTAGGTGTGCCAGCCCTGCGCGAACCCGAACCGGTCCGACACGTAGCCATTCGCGATGAACGACCCCGTGAAGAAGCCGTGCTCGCGCAGCAACTCGGGGAGGAGCGCCACCGACTCGGGAACCACGGAGGCGTCCTGCACCGCCGTGTGCTCCCACGGCATGAGCGACGACAGCAAGGTCGCCACACTTGGCTTGGTCCAGTTCTCCTGCGCGTGCGCGCGTCGCATGGTCTGGGCCTCGCGCACGAAGGCCGCAAGCCCAGGCGTCCGCACGCGCGTCTGGTCGTTGTACGGGCTGAGGTGGTCCGCCCGCAGCGTGTCGACGAGGTAGAGCAGCACGTTGCGAGGCGGACGCACCGCCGTAGCGCGCGTCGGACGCGGCTCGAGCACCACGACGCTCGGTCGCACGAGCTCCGCGCCACGGTCGTCGGCGGACAGCTCGAGACGCACGAGCTCGCCCGCGAACGCGGCGAGGTCGACGTCGAAGGCCCCCTCGGCGACCGGGGAGAGGGTCTCCTCGGCTCGCCCGTCACGCGCGACGCGCAGCCCTAGCGCCCCGGATCGCAGCACGCCGCGCAAGCGGGCGCCGGGCGGGACGCGCAGCACGTAGCCCACGCGCTCACCGACCGACAGACGCAAGCCGGGCTGCTCGCCGACGAGCACGCTCAGCGGCGCTGGCGCCGCTCGCCCCGCGACCAGGTCGCCAGGATCACCCACCCGCATCCAGTCGAGCGCGAGCGTGGCGGTCTGACCCGCGAAGGTCCCCGCCCCACCTCGGACTCGGAGCGTGAGGCTGTGGTGTCCCGCGCTCGCTTGCGGCACCTGCACCGCAAGGCGTGCGAACGAGCCGTCGGTCGGCAGGCGCCCCAGCGTCTCGCCGGAGGTGTCCGCGAGCACGCGCACGGGCACGGACTCACCGTCCCACGCGGCGAACACTTGGTCACCACGGAAGGCGCGTGCCCGCAGCGTGATGCCCAGGGGGCCGGCGTGATCCACTGGGACGTTCAACGTCGCCCGATTCCCTGCGGCGAGCGCCACCCCGGGTCCGCCCTCACCCAGCGAGGCGGCGCGCAGGCCAGTGTGCCACCCGCCCCCCGTGTACTGCGCACCCTCAGGGGCGCCGAGATCGACCACGCGTGCGCCGCCCAGCCAACGCTCCGCGCGTTCGTCACACTCGGCCAGGCTCAGCACCACGCGCGCCACCCGGTCGTCCGGCACCTGCGCTTCGTGTGCGTCGTCCGGCAGTTGATCTTCATGTGCCTCGTCCGGCGTGCGTACGTCGGTCGCCGACCTGTCGTCCGACCCTGCCCGCAACGCCTCGGGCCGGTCGGGGGTCGACTCGACGGGCCCGCCCGCAGCTCCCGACCCGCAGCCAAGCCCCCAGCCCGCCACCGAAGCGACGAGCCACAACCACACGGACCGGCGATACACGCGAGACATCGTCGAGGACCGTAGCAGGCCGGCCGCGGAGTGGCCTTTTTCCCGTGGCGACGACCCTGACCCGCACGGCTCGGAGCGAGCGCGCCAGGCCCGACGTGGCTCGGCCTCGTTCCGCACCCTTCACGCGGAGGGCCAAGTGCGCTAGCGTTGAATCGAGCCTCGCACCGCGACGTCCGACACGGCGGAGCTCACTACCGTCTCATGCCCATCCTCGACGCCCCTCCCCCTCGACTCCCTACGCAGCCGCTTGCCACGGGACGCCTGCCGCAGCGTGGTGGCCGACCGCAGCGCCTCCGGCGGTCCCTGGGCGCCTGCGCTCTCGTCCTCTGCGTCATGCTTCCGGCAGCCTTCGCCGCGGCGGACGCGCTGGTGAACGTGGAGGTCCGCTCCGCGGCGGGGCAGCCGGTCGACGGGGTGGTGGTCCTTCAGGCGCGTGGTGGCGAAGCCCGCTACCAGTGCACGACCTCCAGTGGCAATTGTCACATCGACGACGTCCCCGGGGGTCAGTACACGGCGACGTTCACGCCCACTGGCGGAGCCGCCCAGGCGCCGCGGTCGGTGATGATCCCGCCCGCCGGTACGGTCAGCCTACGCGTCGCCGCACGCTGAGGGACGCCGGACGTCCGGTCGGTTCGTCCACGAAGCACGGATCGGCCGCGCTTCCAAATGGCGACCCCAGCGAACTCACTCGCTTATTGGATCTTCGCCGGACGGGCGTGGCATGCTTCTCGGGGCCCTCACCGGGTCGACAGGAGCATTCATGCGTTTCGTCCGCTTGGCCGTACTTTCTTTCCTCGCTCTCACGCCCATCTTCGCCGCAGCCCCCGCTGCGCATGCGCAAGGAGACTTCGGAGACGAGTTCGACGACGAGTTCGGACCGCCGCGTACCGCGCCCGCTCCCGCGCCGGCCCCAGCGCCGGCCCCAGCCCCACGCGCCACCCCCACCCCAACGCCCGCTCCGACCCCCGCGCCTCGGCCAGCGCCCGCGGCCGACGAGTTCGACGACGAATTCGGCGCAGGGACCAGCCCGACCCCCGCCCCCGAGGCCAGCCCGGAGGCGACCGCCGTGGACGCCCCGGCGCCCCCGCCTCCCAGCGAGCGCGAGCAAGCCGACGCGGAGCGCGAGCTGCGTCTGCGCCTGTTCCGTTCGCACAACACCTACCTCGGCCCCACCGGTGGCATCCACGTGGTCGGCGCGGACAGTGGCCCGCGTGGCACCTTCCGCGTGGCCTTGGGCGGCGAGTTCTTCCGCAGCAACGGCTTTCTCACCGCGGGTGACGGGGCGCAACGCTTCGGTGGCGCGCTCTCGCTGAGCTGGACGGCCCACGAGAACATCGAGGTGTTTGCGTCGCTCCTGAGCTACGCGACGACCAACGCGGGCAGCAACCCCAACCTCATCCAGGTGTTGGGCGACACGCACCTCGGCATCAAGGGCTTCCACTGGGTCACCCCCTTTCTGGCGGTTGGTGGCGACGTGGACCTCAACCTCCTCAACCACGTCGGTGACATCGGGGTGGTGCTGCGCAGCACCAGCTTGGGCATCCGAGCCAACCTCACCGCCGACCTGCGGGGCCTCGCGAGCGCCATCCCGTTCATCGTGCGCTTCAACGCACGCTACTGGATGGACAACTCCGACGAGCTCATCGAGCACACCGAGCAGCAGCGCTACGCCGGCTTGGCCGACCCGCTCCCCATCCAGGATGAGCGGCGCCACTTGCTGACCGCAGCGGAGCGCTTCGCGCTCGAGGTCAACCGCACCGACTTCATGGACCTGTCGCTGGGCTTCGAGGCGCCGCTGCAGGCCGCGAAGGACTTCTACATCCACCCGCTCCTCGAGTGGAACTGGCGTATCCCCATCAACCGGCAAGGGTACGACTGCGTGTTCGTGCCGGACCCGAGCAGCCCGGGCAGCCCCGAACCCGGCGACGACGGATGCCTCGATGTCGAGGGCGTCTCGTCCTTCCCCATGACGCTCTCTCTGGGTGTCCGCGTACTCCCGCCCGTGCGAGGACTGGCGTTGACCGTGGCCGCGGACATCGGGTTGACGGGCGTGAACACGCTCGTGCGCGAGCTGGCGCCGACGCAGCCCTACAACATCTTGTTCGCCGCCAGCTACGCATACGAGACTGCGGCCCCGGTGCCCGAGATCCGCGAGGTCGAGGTCGTTCGGGAGGTGCCCGTCGGACCTCCGCCCCGCGGGCGCATCGCAGGCACGGCCGTGGAGCAAGGCAGCGGCGCGCCCATCTCCGGGGCCGTCGTGCGCTTCACGGGTCGCTCGGAGACTGCGCTGCTGACCGGTCCAGACGGAACCTTCGTGACGTATTTGTTCGACCCCGGCACCATCGAGATGGCGCTGGAGCACGAGGAGTATCGCCCCGGCAGCTGCTCGGCCACGATCCCCGAGCCCGCCTCGGGCGCCACGGAGGACATGCGCGTCGAGGTGCGCTGCGAGCTCGAGGCGCTGCCGCGTCGTGGCCACATCGACGGGCGGGTGCTCTCCGAGGATGGCCCCGTCGGCGGGGCCACCATGGAACTGAGCGGGCCGTCTTCCCACACGCTCACCACCGACGCCTCGGGAGCGTTCCGCCTCCAGGACGTCCCCCCAGGTGTGTATGACGCGCGCGTCGAGGCCGACGGGCACCTCATCAAGCTCGCGCAGTTCGAGGTCGTGGCTCGGGAGACCGCGCGGCCCGAGATCACGCTCCTGCGCCGCCCACGCCGGTCGCTGGTGCGCGTGACGGCGCGCGCCATCGTCATTCGTCGTCAGATCAACTTCGCGACCGACAGCGACGAGATCCTGGAGCAGAGCTTCGGGCTGATGGAGGAGATCGCAGACGTGATCCTCCGCAATCCCCAGCTCGCCTCGATCGAGATCCAGGGCCACACGGATGATCGTGGCGGCCGGGAGCACAACGAGGAGCTGTCGCAGCGCCGCGCGGACGCCGTGCGCGTCTGGCTCATCCAGCACGGCGTCGAGGCGCACCGCCTGCAGGCGGTCGGATATGGCCAGACGCGCCCGCTCGTGCCGAACATCACGTCCTCGAACCGCGCGCGCAACCGCCGCGTGCAGTTCGTCGTCCAAGAGTGACGAGGGCGTGACCCGACGCGCTTCCGTCGTTCGAACGGGTTGCGCGACGCCCGCTGGCTGGCCAGCATGAGGGCGATGCCTAACCGCTTGATTGGACTCCTCGGCGCCGCGCTCGGGCTGGTGGCCGTGGCGCTCGCCCTGACGCCGGCCCTCCCGGCCCGTGCGTCGGTGCTCCAGGCCCTCGAGCTGCGCGATCTCGTGCGTGAATCTCACGAGATCGTGGTCGGCTCGACGCGCGCTGCCCACAGTCGCTACGACGGGGAGCGCATCGTCACCGAGAGCCTCGTCACGGTGCACCAGCGGATGCGTGGTGGCGCCGAGGGCGAGCTGCGCGTCGTCACACTCGGAGGGACGGTTGGAAACATCGGGATGCGCGTCGAAGGCGCAGCGAGCCTCCCGGTCGGAGGCCGAGCTGTGCTCTTCCTGCGCCGCGGCGACCACGCGCTCCGCCCGGTGGGGATGGCGCAAGGTGTGCTCCCCATCCAAGCCGACGCGCGAGGCAACGACATGGCGATGCCTGGCGGGATGGGGCTCGCCCTGATGCAGCGGGTCGGAGGTGGGCGGTTGGTGCCCGCCCCGGCGGCGCTGATGGCCCCGCGCCCGCTCGACGAGCTCTGTGCCGAGATCGACGCCCTCGTGGCCGCGGACGAGGGTCGATGAGCGTGCGGCAGCAGCTTCTACACGCCTCGCTCGCGCTGATGCTCGTCGTCGTTTGGGCGCCGGCGCGGTCGCGCGCGTGGTGTCAGATGACCACCAGCTCCATGGCGCCCACCCTCGCGATGCCGTGCGTCACCGACGGGGTGCCGCTCAGCTGGCGCAACGGATGCATGGCGTACGCGGTCGACTACCGCGGGGGCATCGACCTCAGCGCCGCGCAGATCGAGGGCGTGCTGGACGCTAGCTTTAGGACCTGGATGGACGTCACGTGCGACGGTGGCTCGCCGGGGTTCGACGTGCGCGGATACTCGGAGCGGGCCACGTGCCAGGACGCCCAGTTTCGCTCCAGCCGGGGCAACGTGAACGTCGTGGCGATGGTCACCGATTGGGAAGAGCGCGACTACGACCCGGACGCGTTCGCGATCAGCACCGTCTGGCACAATACGGACACGGGGTCGATCCTCGACGTGGACATCCTCGTGAACGAGCAGCTCGGGCCCTACGCGCTTTGTCCGGCGACGGGCTGCCCCCCCGCGCTGCCCCGCGACCAGGTGGTGGACTTCCAAAACGTCATCACCCACGAAGTCGGACACTTCTTCGGGATCGCACACTCGGACGTACCCAACGCCACGATGTACGTGTCGGCCGCACGTGGGGAGACACTCAAGCGCACCCTGGCCGACGACGACATCGAGGCCATGTGCACCATCTACGCCCCTGGGACGTTGAACGCGTGCACGGACCACACGCCACGGGGCGGGCTCGATCTGAACTGTGAAGACGACGCGCGAGGGAGTAGCTGCAGCGTGGGCCGCCCGGACTCGCCGGTGGGCGCGTGGGGGGTGCTCGTCCTCGCAGTGCTGACCCTTTGTCGGGGCCGCAAGCGCCAGAGGCGCGTGATTCGACGGCGTTGACAAGCGGCGGCTCGGGTGCGTACACCATCCAGGATGAACGCCACCAGCGACCGAAACCTCGGCCACGCCGCCGCCTGTCCACCCCCCTCCGGAGGTCGTGCGGCGACCGAACGGACCGCGCGCGCGCCCGAGCAACCGGCCTGGGGGCGCTCGCTCGACGGGGCGCTCGTGCTGGCCGTGCTCGGTGTACTGTCGTGTGGGTACGCGTGTGACACCACGGTCCTTGCGGCCAACTCCACGGCCAAGGTGTTCGACCGGGCGGCCCCTGCGTTCGAGGAATACTTCGACTACGACCTCGCCGGGGCGGCCGCGCCCGGCAGCATCCTGCAGCTCGAGGGCGTACTGCGGGTCGTGCCCGAGAACAAGCTCGTCATCGAGCGCCTCTGCCGTGCCTACGTGGGATACACATTCGGCTTCGTCGAGGACGCCATCGAAGTGGCGGAGCTGGCCGGTGACTTCGAGGAGGCCGACCGTCAGCGAGCCCGGGCCCGCATGTTCTACCGACGCGCGAACGACCTCGCGGTGCACTGGATCTCCCTCGATCACGACGGCTTCCGTGATGCCGTGCGGGGCGGCGCCGAGGAATTCGAGCGTTGGGTCGCGCAGCACTTCACGGAGCGCGAGGACGCCGGGATCCTACTGTGGACGGGGTACTCGTGGGGCTCCTACATCAACATGTCCAAGGACGACATGGCGGCGGTGGCGGACCTCCCCTTCGCCCGCATCTTGGTGGAGCGCTCGCGCGAGCTCGACCCCTCGCACTACAACGCCGCCGCGACGACGTTCCTGGCGGTGGTGCAGACCAACATGATGGGAGGAGACCTCGACCGCGCCCAGGAGCTCTTCGACGAGGCATTCTCGCTGACCGAGCGCCGCGCCCTCTTGGTGCACGTCAACATGGCGCGCCACTACGCCGTCAAGCGTGGTGATCGCGAGCTGTTTCTCCGGCTGCTGCGCGAGGTGCTGGAGGCTGGCGATCCGCTCCCCGCCGCGCGCCTGTCGAACCGCATCTCGCGTCGCCGGGCCGAGCGCTACCTCGCCAACGTCGACCGATACTTCTGAGCATCAGGCCCCTCGGCCTGCTTTGCCCGGGTTGCCCGGGCGGCCACGTGATTGAATCATCTGCGACCCGAGGCGTCTGTTTGCCGTCTCTCGGGGCGCCCACGTCGGGATCCCCTCGACACAACTGCTACGAGGAACGACATGAAGACGCGAATCCTACTCCCCCTCATCGTCGCCGCGGTGGCCCTCGCGCTGCCCGGCAGCAGCACGCCCACCGTCGAAGCTCAGACGGCGCGCAACGTGGAGCTGCGCATCGCGACGCTGGCGCCCGACGGCTCGTCCTGGATGCGCGTGTTCAACGCGTGGAACCAGAGCCTGCAAGAGGCCACGGGCGACGCCACGGGTGGCCGAGTGAGCCTGCGCATCTACCCGGGCGGCAGCCAGGGCGATGAGCGCGACTTCGTTCGGAAGATGCGTGACGGTCAGCTCGACGGCGCCGCCGTCACCACCACCGGGCTCGGGCAGGTCGCGCGCTCCACGCTCGTGCTCGCCGTCCCCGGCGTCATCACCGACTACGCGCAAATGGACCGCGTGCGTCGCCGCCTGGACCGTCAGCTGATGGCCGGCTTCGCCGAGGGCAATGTCACGCTGCTCGGCTGGGGCGACGTCGGCAAGTCCCGCCTGTTCTCCACGCAGAGCATCGCCCGTCCCTCCGACCTGCGCAGCACCCGCCCGTGGCACTGGCGCGACGAGCCCATCTTCGGCGAGTTCCTCTCGGTCGTGGGCGCCACGCCAGTCCAGCTCGGGGTGAACGAGGTGTACCCCTCGCTCCAGACCGGCGTCGTGAACACCGTGCCCGCGTCGGCTCTGGCCGCCGTCTCGCTGCAGTGGCACACGCGGCTGCGCTACGTCACCCAGCAGAACTCGGGCCTCATCGTCGGCGGAACGATCCTCAACAAGAGCGCGTTCGACGCGCTGACCGAGGCTCAGCGCGCTGCCCTCACCAGCACCGCAGACCGTGCCCACTCCGCGCTGCGCCGTGCGATCCGCCGCGACGACGACCGCGCCTATCAGACGGTCTTGCGGCGCGGTATCACCGAGGTCGACCTCACCCCGAACCAGGGCGAGTGGTCGACCGCCCAGGCCACCACCCGTCAGCGCCTGACCGGGCGCCTGTACTCCGCGGCGCTCCTGCGGAGCGTGGAGTCGGCGGCCGCCGCTCAGTGATCCGAACTCCGAGCGTCCCGCGAGGACGCGCGGACATGACGAAGGCAACGAGGGCCCCGCGAGGGGCCCTTTGCCGTTGCGCACGCAGTCGTCTCGATCACTCCGCCTGCGGCCCTTCCACTCCCACCGTCGGCTCACGCGGGATGCCGACTGGCTCCCCGGCGACCGCGCGCAGGCTCCCCGCAATGGAGCAGTCCTGCGCGCCGCTTCGGCTCAAGTCGGCCTCACTCGGCCAGGGACCTCGGCCCTCGCCGATGCGCACTGGGAGGAGCCGACCCGACGCACGCGTCCTCGTCGACATCAGCAGCGTGTCACGCTGGAGATCGTAGACGTAGGCGTCCACCGTGCCACTCCAACGCCCCTCACGCGTAACGAGCAAGAGGAGGTAGTCGCTCCGGAGCATCGAGCGCACCAGGGGCACGTCACGGAGCAGGCGGCGGTTCATTTCGTCCTCGAGGACGCGCAGCCGCATCGTGTCTTCTTCGTCGCGGATGGCGTGTACCCACGCGGGCGCGAGGAACTGCGCGAGGTCGTAGAGACCCCGCGCGCTGACCGGGCTCACACCCAAGCAGCGCGTGATGGCATCGCGCTCCATCTGGCGCACGCTGGTGGCAATCGCATCAGGGTCGGCGGCGTCTGCCGCTTCGATGCGCAGGTAAAGCCCGCGCCAGTCGTGCATCTCGGACCAACGAAAGCCCTCGGCGGCAAAGGTGTCGGGCCCGGCTTCACGGCCCGCTGCGTCCATCACCCAGCCATCGAGGCGTCTCACGAAGGCGTTGACCTCCGCCGCCGTCGGCTGGGCCTCCGACTCGTAGCGGGCCAGGAGCTCCGCTCGTAGAGACTCGCGCGCCCGCACGCGACCGTAGATCTGGACCAGGAAGAAACCCGCCACGGCGAGGAGGCCCAGCGCGAACACGCCCCAGCGCCGGTTCGGGGCGAACGCGCGTCGGGGCTCGGCTTGGTAGCGGGCCGGCCTCAGATCCTCGGGCAGGTCCGCGCGCTCGCTCGCTCGCGTGACGTCTTGGTCGTCGGACATCGGACTACCTCAAACGAAACGGGCGCCCCTCGGCGGACCGGGGTGCGCCCGTGTGGGTCGCTCTGACAGGGTGCCTGTGCGACAGGGTCAGTGCTCGGGAGCGGGCGGGGGGCCCTCCTCACCGGAGCCGTTCACGGCGAAGCTGATGTTCGGGAAGCCCGCCTGAGCGATCGAGAACATCACCTTCTTGATGACACGGAAGTCCACGTTGAGGTCGCACTGGATGATGACCATGCCCGGGAAGTCTTGACCGGGGTGGAGCACCTGCCAGTTCTGCTTCACCGTGTTGAGGTTCTGGATGAGCTGCTCGATGCGGCTCACGTCGGCGTTGGCCGCCAGGGTGGCCGCGTCCGCCACACGAGTTCCGTCGAGGGTCACGGCGCGGTCATCGATGGCGATGATGGGCGCGACCTCGAGCGGCGTGGCGTGCTGCGCGGTGGGCAGCGTGATGCTGGCCTGCTGCGCGACGAGCTCACCCGAAGCCGAGAACGACATGAGCAAGAAGACGACGAGCGTGATCAAGAAGTCGATGAAGGGTACGAGCGGGATGCTCTGGTCGACACCCTTCTTGCCGCCACCGGCCACCTTCTCGTGCACGAAGTGGAGCGGGATCTTGTGGAGCAGGACCTTGCCGGGCTTTGCGATCGCCATGTTGATTCCTCAGAAGCTGGCGGCACCGAGGGAGATCTCGGTCCACTCCTCACCGCGCGCGGTGTCCATCGCTTCGATGACGTGCTGGTACAGAACGCCATCCTCGGGGGTGACGGTGATGTCGTGACGGTTGGGGTACGCCTGGCGCCACGCCTGCAGCTTGTTGCGCAGCTCGTCCACGTTGTACGAGTCGCCGTTGCGCGGGACGTTGTGCGAGTCACCCGCCGTGGAGGACAGGGTGTACCCGGTGGAGGTGATGCTGATGGTCAGCTTGTCGCGCTCGTCGGGCGGCGGGTCGTCCGAGGGCGCCGACGTGCTGGGCACGTTCTGGTTCGCCTCGATGCGCGCCAGCTGGTTCCAGACGGCAGTCACCAGCAGGAACATCACGCAGCACAGGAGCAAGTCGATGAATGGGACCAGGGGGATCTCTTGGTCGACGGTCTTCTTTCCGCCGTGTCCGCCGCCTGAATCGATGCTTGCCATCTTCTTGCTCCTGTCGCTGTTTCAGTGAGTCCGACGCCAGAGGCGGATCAGGCCTCGTCGCCCACGCCCGTCAGGTTGACCTTCGAGCGGTTGTTGACGACCAGGTTCATCACCTGGACGGTCGCGGCGTTGATGTCATCCAGCAAGCCCTGGGTCTTACCGTTGAGGATACCCATGCCGATCAGGGCCGAGATGGCCGCGATGAGGCCGAAGGCGGTGCAGTTCATGGCCTCGGAGATGCCCTTCGCGAGCATGGTGGCCTTCGATGCAGAGTCTGCGCCGGCGACGGCGGCGAACGCGCCGATGAGACCGACGACGGTGCCGAACAGGCCGGAGAGCATGGCGAGGTTGGCGAGCAGGCCGAGGTAGGCGGTGCGATGCTCGATCAGCGGCAGCTCACGCAGGGCGGCTTCGTCCATGGCTGCCTGGACCTCTTCGTCCGGACGGTTGACGCGCATCAGACCCGCCTTGACGATACGGGCGAGGGGCGCATTGGCGGCCGAGCAGAGCTTGATGGCGCGCGCGATGTCGCCGGCCAAGATGCACTTCTGCATGGTCGACAAGAACACGTCTTTGTTGATTGAGCACTTGTACAAGTACACGGAGCGCTCGGCGATGATCGAGATCGCTATGATCAGCCAGAAGAGGATGATCCACATGGCCCAGCCGCCCTCTTGGTAGTGTTCCCAAAGTTTTGCCATGATCGTCTCCTGAGCCTTTCTGCGTTCCAGTGTTCGACGTTGGAACGAGGTCTGTGTCGGGTGCGGGTGCGCCTCAGTGCAGGGACCCACGCCATGTGGGCTCTTCAAGAGTGCGCCTAAGAGGTTGATAACTCACGGAAAAAGAGACCTCTCCATGAGGACTTTGATCGAGAAGGGCCGATGATACCGACTGCCCCCTGCAAGTCAACATCGATCCGCGCGGGGTCATCGAATGAAAAATGGGACGCAGAAAGAGCACCCCGTTTGGACACCAAAGGGGCGCCGAGGTTCCGTGCCGAGCAGAACACCACGCGCGTGCGCGCTTCGCGTTGACAACCTTCGGGGCGCTGCGGTAGCGTCCTCCCGGTTCTCAGCAGTCGCTGAGTCTTCACTTCTATCCCACGTATAAAAAACGCCGTCGGCCGAGACTCTCGGGGCGGTGTCGCGGTAAGGGGGGCATGAGACGAGACGCTCTCATCGCTTCCGACCTCGAAGGAGCCTGACTGATGCAAGAGGTTGGCCACGCACTAGTGGAGGGCGCGCCGTTCTCGTTCATCAACATCGCGGTGCTTGCCCTGGTACTCGCCATCGTTGCCGAGCGCTTCGTTTTCATCCTGAGCAAGTACCGCGTGAACGCGACCGAGTTCATGGCGCAGGTGCGCAAGCTGGTGCAGGCGGGGAACATCGACCGCGCGATCAAGCTGTGTGAGGCGGCTCCGCTGCCCCTCCTGCAGGTGATCAAGGCGGGTCTCACGCAGGTGAACCGCGGCGAGGACGCCGTCATCGCCAACATGGAGGAGAAGCTCTCCGAGGTGCTCCCCGCCCTCGAGAAGCGCATCGCCTCCTTGTGGACGTTCGCGAACCTCGCGACCCTGATCGGCCTGCTCGGCACCATCCGCGGTCTGATCCGCGCGTTCGCGGCCGTCGGTACCATCGACGACCCCTCGCAGAAGACGGCCATGCTCTCGGCCGGTATCTCCGAGGCCATGTGGAACACCTTCCTCGGGCTGCTCATCGCCGTGATCGCGATGTTCTTCCACCTCATCCTGAACGGCATGGCCAAGCGCCAGAAGCACGAGATGGAGAAGGCGACGATGAAGCTCGAGAACCTGCTCACGCTGAAGCGTCAGGGCTGAGCGCGGCGTCATGGCCAAGCAGCTGACCGGCCGACAGCGTGCCTATGTCAAGAAGCACGCGAAGCAGCATGAGCTGGACGCGTCCGAGCTCGACTCCGAGCTCAACATCGTCCCGTTCCTGGACATCGTGATCAACTTGATCATGTTCTTGCTCATGACGGTGTCGACCGTGGCCTTCTTCTCGCAGGTCGAGGCGACGCTGCCCCAATACAGCTCGGGCAGCGTCGGCACGCGCTCCACCGCCAACGAGAACTCGCTCAACTTGATGGTCACCATCACCGAGTCGGGGATCATCGTGACGGGAAGCTCCGGCAAGCTCGCGCCAGGATGCGAGAGCACGGCCTCGGGTCGTGTCATCACCGTGCCCCGCGCGGGCAACAGCTACGACTGGCGCGCCCTCACGGCGTGCGCCGAGAAGATCAAGGAGACCTTCGCAGACGAGCATCGTGTGACGGTCGGGGCCGACCCCACGATCCACTACGAGCACGTCATCCACGCGATGGACGCGATGCGTAGCAACGCGGCCGGAACCGAGCTGTTCCCCGAGGTGCTGCTGTCGGCGGGAGTGCGCTGAGCATGAGCGAAGACACCCAGAACCAAGAGTTTACGCCAGGTGGCGACGGCGAGGCGACGCCCGCGACCTACGCGGACTTGAAGCGCATGGTCCGCTCCAAGCGCCGCAAGCACGAAGAACACGGCGCCCATGGCCTCAACATCTACCCGATGATGGACATGATGACGATCTTGCTCGTCTTCATGGTCATGCAGCTGGCCTCCTCGTCAGCCGTCGCCGTGCAGCAATCAGAAGAGCTCACGATCCCCTACTCTACCTCCACGGTGGACATGGAGGACGCCGTGGCGGTGCAGATCTCCCGCAGCGCGATCGTCGTCGACGGTCAGATGGTGGTGGAGCTGCGCAACGGGCTGGTCGACCCGAGCCAGAAGCAGGGCGGGGCCAACGGCTTCCTGATCACCCGCATGAACCGCGAGATGAACCGCATCCGCGATCTCCGGAAGCTCATCGCGGCCTCCAACCCGCGCCGCCCATTCACAGGCACCGTGTCGATCGTGGCCGACAAGCGGACGCCGTACCGCACGCTGACCGAGGTCATCTACACACTCGGTCAGTCGGAGTTCAACAACCTGCGCTTCGTCGTGAACCGCCAGACTCCGGGTCGCACCGGCAACTGAACGTCCCTTCCCGCGGTGCACACCGCATCTCAATTGCCAAGAGGGCTCCCGTTGGGAGCCCTCTTTCGTTGGTCACGAGCGCCGTCGGCGGGCTGGGGAACATGACGCCCCCTGCCCTGCTCGAACCCCGCTCACTCCTTGCCGACGCGCTTCGGACGCCGATTGCAGTCCAGGATCTTCTTGCGCAGGCGGATGGCGTCGGGCGTGATCTCCACGAGCTCGTCCGAGTCGATCCAGTCGAGGCCCGACTCGATCGTGAGCGCGCGGGGCGGCGTGAGCACGACGTTCTCGTCCTTGCCCGCGGCGCGGATGTTGGTGAGCTTCTTCTCCCGCACTGCGTTCACGTCCAGGTCGTTCGGGCGTGCGTGCTCACCGCAGATCATGCCCTCGTAGACAGGCACGGCCGCACCGATGAAGAGCTCGCCACGCGGCTGCAGGTTGAACAGGGCGTACGGCGTGGTCACCCCCTTGCGGTCGGAGACGATCGCGCCGTTCTTGCGGCGCATCATCGGTCCCGCGTAGGGCTCCCAGCCCGCGTGCAGCGTGTTGAGCAGACCCGTGCCCCGCGTCTCCGTCAGGAACAGAGAGCGAAAGCCGATCAGGCCGCGGGAGGGCACCGTGAACTCCATGCGCGTACGCCCAAAGCCCAGGCTGCCCAGCTTGGTCATGCGACCACGGCGCTCGCCCATGGCCTGGGTGACCGAGCCCACGTGCTCGTCCTGCACGTCGACGACGACCGTCTCGAGCGGCTCGCTGAGCACCCCGTCGATCTCCTTGGTCACGACCTCGGGCATACCGAGCGACAGCTCGTAGCCCTCGCGGCGCATGGTCTCCGCCAGGATGGAGAGCATCAGCTCGCCGCGCCCGTAGACGTCGAACGACTCGGTGTCGTCGGTGTCCTCGACGCGGAGGGCGATGTTGCGCTGCGCCTCCTTGTACAGGCGGTCGCGCAGGTGGCGCGACGTGACGAACTTGCCCGACTGCCCCGCGAAGGGCGAGCTGTTGATCAAGAAACGCACGCGGATGGTGGGCTCCTCGACCTCGATGCGCGGGAGCGCCACGGGGTTGGCAGGGTCCGCCAGGGTGTCGCCGATCTCGACCGCGTCGATGCCCGAGAGGGCGATGATGTCGCCCGCGAAGGCCCCGTCGCTCACGACGCGCTCCATCTTCTCGAACGTGAAGAGGTTGCTGACCTTGGCCTGGATGTTCTTCTCAGCGCCCATCAGCATGACCTGCTGGTTGCGCTCGACCCGGCCGGCGCGGACGCGCCCGATGGCCACCTTGCCGATGTACTCGTCGTGCACCGTGTTGTGCACCAGGATCTGGAGGGGGGCGTCGACGGGCTCGGAGGGGGCCGGCACACGTTCGACGATCGTCTCGAACAGCGCGCTCAGGTCGGTGGCCTCGTCGGTCAGCGCGCGCTTCGCGATACCATCCTTGCCGATGGCGTAGATCGTCGGGAAGTCGGTCTGCTCGTCCGAGGCGCCGAGGTCGCAGAACAGATCGAAGGTCTCGGTCAGGGCCTCGTCGGGGCGCGCGTCCTTGCGGTCGATCTTGTTGATCACCACGATCACGGGCATGCCCAGCTCGATGCTCTTGCCGAGGACGAAGCGGGTCTGCGGGAGCGCGCCCTCGGCCGCGTCGACGAGCAGCAGCGCGCCGTCGGCCATGCGCAAGATGCGCTCGACCTCACCGCCGAAGTCTGCGTGACCCGGCGTGTCGATGATGTTGATCTTGTAGTCCTTCCAGCGCACGGACGCGTGCTTGGCGAGGATCGTGATGCCTCGCTCGCGCTCGAGGTCGCCGCTGTCCATGACGCGATCCTTGACCACTTCGTGAGCGTGGAACACGCCGGTCTGCTGGAGCATGGCGTCGACCAGGGTGGTCTTGCCATGGTCGACGTGCGCGATGATGGCGATGTTGCGGAGTTTGTCGCGGGAAGTGGCAGTCATGATAGGGAAGATCCTCTAGGCCTCACGGCGTGCGCGGGGCGCTCTGCTCGCCAGCCGGGAGCGGTGGCGGGACGGACGAGCGCCGATACGGCTGCCTCGTGGCGCTGCTGCTAGCACACCCCTGCGCAGTCGGCACCCGCCCCGTGCAGACCGCGGCGTCACCCCCTCGGCCGACGACCTGCGAGGAGCACCACGGCCGCCCCTCGCCCTGCTCGGGCGCGGAGCCCGGGCCCGGGGTCAGTCGTCCCCCTCGCCCTCCCCCTCGGCTTCCCGCTTGAGCCTGAGCAGCTCGTTCTCAATCATCTCGGGGGTGACCCCCAGCTGCGGTGTCAGCTCCGCCAAGGGCATGCCATCGACGCAAGCCGCCTGAGCGATGTGTAGAGCGCGAACCATCAGCTGACGCGCGCGACTGACGCCCGACTTGCGCAGGATGCTGCTCACATGATGCTGGGCGGTCTTTTCCGAGATGTTGAAGCGCTCGCTGATGCGTCCCACGTCACCTCCCTCCAGCAACAGCTCCAGCACCTCGGACTCCCGTGCGGTCAGCTCGTGCCGCTCGGACAGCGTGCGCGCCGCCCACTTGCGGGCGATCCCGGGGGTGGGCTGGCGTCGCAGGTGGCACTGTTCACGAAAGGCCGTCAGGGACGCTTCGTTGATGGGCTGAAAGACGAGGGTGATGGCGTGCTGCGCGGCGTCGCGCAGCTGGTCCAGGGTGGGCTGCGAGGCCACCAGCGCAGCCGCAACATCCGCGCTGCTGTGGCTGACCAGGCGCTTCAGCAGCTCCAAGCCGGCCGAATCTCCCACGGTGGGGCCGACCACCACCCCGAGCCACCTGTGAGAACGATCGTTCTCCAATGCCTCGGCCTCGTTGCGTGCCCATCGCACCGGGATGCCGGGGTCGAGCGCCGCTCGGATTTCGGCCACGATGGACTCGTTGGGGTCCACCGCAAGGATGAAGACACGCTGCACGTCGAGAGGTTGGTGCTTGCTCACGTCCCGCAGGGTACCCCAGGCAGAAGTACGCCGGCTGACAAATCTGCAGCCTACGAAATCTCCGAACTTGGGTAGAATTGCCCATAGACCCGCGTGTCCCATCGCCACACACTGACATCTCCAACCGGTCAAAACTGTGCGAGGGACTGACGGGACGCTCGGAGCCAATAGCCAAACTCCGAAGCGTCTCGTTTTCTTTTAATTCCGGCGAGTTGCTGCGCAGCGGGCGATCCCCTCTACGATGCCCAGCATGCTCCGGAGCTCCCGTCCGGCGTCTGCCACGGCGAAGCGCGAGCTGCCCGTGTGGCCATACATTCCGGTCAGGAAGAGACGGCTATCCCCTCCCGCAGCGCACAGGGACGCGTGCAGGGCCCGCGCCTGCGCGACGGGCACCACGTCGTCCTCGCGCCCATGAACGATGACGCTGGACCCATGATACAGCGCGATGCTGGGCGCCGGATTCATGCACGCAAAGGCATCACCCGCAGAGGTGAGAGCACGCAGACCAGCCTCTCCACGCGGGTCTTCCGCCCCCGTGGCGCGCAAGAACACTCGTCGACTCACAGGGTCGAGTGTGGGCGCGAGGCGGTCGGACACCACGCGCCAAGCACCACCGACCTTCATCTCAGGGCGTCCCCAGGTCTGCTCGACGAAACGTCGCAGGGCCCGCTCGAGGGGCGCCGGGTCCGCAGGTGCGTCGTCCATGAACCGGAGCAAGTTGAGGTACACGACGGGCCGGTTGAGAGGGTCGGCGGACACTCCGTCCTGGCCGCCAGAGAGGGAGAACCGCACACAGGCGGCGAAGTCGTGATAGCCGCCGAACGCGACCCACCCCGCCGGACTGCGCCGTGCGCAGACCACTGCCGCCGGCAGGGACCCGGTGGAGATGCTGAACACCCCTGGGCGTTGCGGCGGATGGTCGGCCAGGCCGCACAGCACGTCGTACGCCGCGATGGCGTCTGGGCCGAGCGCGGGCCCCACATGGAGGCGCGCGAACGTGGGGAGGAACGGACACAACACGCGCACGCCGGAGGCGGCCAAGATCCGATTGAAGCGATCCAACCTTGGGTCTGCCGGCCCGAGGTAGTGGAGCCCGGGGAGCACCAGCAGCGCGCCACGCACGCCCCCGCCGCGTGGCTCGTAGACCCAAGCATCGAACGCACGGGTGCCGTCGCCCCCGCGGATCGATGGCACGCGCACGCGCCGTCGCCGGACCCTCGCGGGCTGGGCGGTCGCGGGCGTCAGCGGCCCGAGCCACCTCGCCAGGGACACCATGGTCGCCAGCCGCTCCAGCACGGCTCAGCTCGCAAACACGGGAGGACGACGCTGTGCCCAGGGACGCGCCTGTTCGAGCTGACGGGCCAGCTGGAACAGCGTCAGCTCGTCGCCAAAGCGGCCCGTGAACATGGTCCCGATGGGCAGCCCGCTCGTGCTCCAGTGCAGCGGGACATTCATGGAGGGCTGGCCGGTGAAGTTCTGCACGGCGGTGAACGGCGAGAACGCGAAGATCTCCTTGGCGGCCTTCTCGATGACGCCGGGCAGGCGTAGCGCCGACTTGATACCCCGCCTCGCGATGAAGCGCTCCATCGCCCCCTCGACCCCCTGTTTGAACATCGAGCCCACCTCTACGGGCGGCAGCGCGAGCGTCGGCGACAGCACGACATCGTAGTCGGCGTACAGCTCCTGGAGCCGACGGCTCTCGGCTTGAAGGTCCATGATGGCGAGGGCGAAGTCCCCGGCGGTGAAGATGCGGCCGAGCAGCGCAGCCAGCTGCGTGCCCGTCTCGAAATCGTCTGGCCCCGGCTTGCGGCCGCGCGAGCGCTCGGCGTGCACCATCCCAGCAGCCGTATTCCCCCCGATGACGGTAAAGAAGGCCATCGAGATCACGTCCACGTCGTGGCCTGGGCGGACCTCCTCCACCTGGTGCCCGAGGGACTCGAGCAGCTTGGCCACGTCCCGCACGGCGGCGTCGCAGTCGGGGTGGACCTGCGCGTGGAACGCGGGCTCGACATGGAACGCCACCCGCAACGCGCGTCCCCCCTTGGGCGCTCGCTCGAGCTCGTCGAGCCAGGAGCCGTCGAAGGGCGGGGCGTGGTAGGGCGCAAAGGGTTCTGGACCGTGAGTGGCATCCAACATGGCGGCGCTGTCCCGCACGCTGCGGCTGATGACGTGCTCGAGCGCGAACCCGTTCCAGTGCTCACTGGCGTCGGGCCCGGCCGGCGTGCGGCCGCGCGTGGGCTTCAACCCGAAGAGCCCACAGCAAGCCGACGGGATCCGGATGGAGCCGCCACCATCACCGCCGCTCGCCATCGGCACGATGCCGGCCGCCACCGCCGCGGCCGACCCGCCGCTGCTGCCGCCCGACGTGCGCGAGAGATCCCAGGGGTTGCGCGTGGGACCGAACAGCTGCGGCTCGCTGACGGGCATGAGGCCGAGCTCGGGGGTGTTGGTCTTCGCGACGGTGACCAAGCCGGCCTCCTGGAAGCGCCGGAAGAGGGTGCCCTCGTGGGCGACCGTGTACCCCTGCCAGAACCGTGAGCCCGAGTGCGTGGGCACCCCCGGGATGGTCTGGAGCAGGTCCTTCAGGAGGAAGGGCACCCCGGCGAACGGAGCCCCGGGGTCCTCCTGCACCACGGTGGCGGCGCGCGCGCGGGCGGCGTCGTACATGGTGTTCACCACGGCATTGACCTGCGGGTTGAGCTGCTCGATGCGCGCGATGCACACCTCGACGAGCTCGCTGGAACTGACCTCGCGCTTGCGTATCAGCTCGGCGAGACCGAGCGCGTCGTAGTCGGAGTAGGAGTCGAAGCCGGACATCCGGCGATGGTACCCGTACGGAACGAGGGATGCGCGCGTGATCGCCATCGGGACGCCCGCTGCGCTGACATGATGTTCGAGTTGGGCCTCGAAATTCTCACGCGAGACGTGAAACGATCGAGCCGCGGAGGCATCCAACCAGCTGTATACGGAAATAGTGCAATCACCGCGCTTGCGGTCACCACTCGCGTGCCCATGTTCGCCATGCTGTGTCTCGGGCGCGCGAGTGCTCGGAATATCTCCTCACAGCAACCGTTGCTTCTTATATAGCCTACTCATCACAAGGGGTGCCCATGACGGAACTCAACCAGGAACGGCCTCCGAACCACTTCGACACGCTGCTCGGGCAGGGGCTCGACAAGGGGTTCGTGACCTACGCCGAAGTCAGCGAAGCGCTGGCCCAGATGGGGCCCAGCGACCGCACCATCGGCTGGCTGCTGAAAAAGCTCGACGCGATGCGCATCGAGCTACTGGAAGACGACCACGACCCGCGCACCGGCCTGGCCAAGAGCCGCAGCAAGCGCGAGCGCGGCGAGGCACGCGAAGCCAAGAAGCTCTCCTCGGGGGAGGCCATCCAGACCTACCTGGACTGGATGGGGTCCGTGAGCCTGCTGACCCGCGAAGGCGAGGTCGAGCTGGCGCGCCAAATCGAGAGCGGCCGCGAACGCATGTACCGGGCCCTGCATGACGCACGGCTCGCCGACCTCGGGCTCGACGCGGTCCACGAGCGAGTCTCCCTGGGCGAGCTGCGACCACACCAAGCGGTGCTGACCCCCGAGTTCGAAGCCGCCATGGATGCGCTGGACGACTACTGTCGGGCCGCGGAGCAGTCCGACACCGAGTGCCGCCGCGTGGAGAAGCGCGCCGGCGCGAGCTTCGCCAAGCTCGTGGCGCTGCGCGAGGAGCTCGCGGCGCGCGAGATGGAGGTGGAGCGCGCGAAGGCCGAGATGGTGGAGGCCAACCTGCGCCTCGTGGTGGCCATCGCGAAGAAGTACATCAAGCGCGGCCTCCCATTCCTGGACCTCATCCAGGAGGGGAACATGGGCCTGATGCGCGCGATCGACAAGTTCGACTACCGGCGCGGCTACAAGCTGTCGACCTACGCTTCTTGGTGGATCCGCCAGAGCATGGCGCGCGCGGCGACCGACCAGGCACGCACCATTCGCATCCCAGTGCATGCCACGGAGCTGCTCAGCAAGCTCATGACCGCCACCCGCCGCCTGGTGCCGAAGCTCGGCCGCGAGCCCACGCCCGCCGAGATCGCCGAGGTGATGGCGCTGCCCGTCGAGCAGGTGCGCAACCTGCTCACCATCTCGAGGGACACGGTGTCGCTGGAGACGCCGGTCGGGTCGGACGGCAGCAGCGAGCTGCGAGATCTGATCGCAGACGAGTCCATCGACACGCCGATGGACACCATGGTGCGCGCCGACCTGACGGACAGCATCATGAAGGCGCTCAGCACGCTGAACGAGCGCGAGCAGCGCATCCTCTGCATGCGCTTCGGGATCGGCGACAAGGAGACGTACACGCTGGCCGAGATCGGCCGCGAGTTCGGGCTGAGCCGCGAGCGCATCCGTCAGCTGCAGGCGCTCGCGCTGCGCAAGCTGCGCAACGCCCAGGGCGACATCTCGCTCAAGGCCTTCGTGAACTAGCGCCCGCGCGCTTGGGAACGCTCAGGCGTCGTTCTCCAGCGGGACGCCCGAGGCGTCCGTCGGCTCACGCTGGTCGACCAGCGGAAGCCCACGACGTCCAGGGCGCCCGCGCTGCGCGACGAGTGTGCCGCAACCCCCGTTGGCCTCGAGGCGCGCCTGGCTGGACATGCGCACCACGAGACCGGCGTCGCGCAGGTGCGCGTAGGCTCGCTCGTAGGACTCCCGAGTGGCGCCATTCAGGGTCGAGCTGTCGACCGGGTTGTGCTGGTAGAGGTGCACCGCGACGCCGAGCGGACGTACGCGACTGGCGAAGGCGACCAGCTCGTCGGGCGTGTCGTTCTCGCCCGCGAGCAGCAGGTAGGCCAGGGCGACCTTCTTGCGACGCGTGCGAGACATCCGCGGTACGGTCTCCTCCAACAACGCGAACAACGGGCCGAGCGCGGGGGCGTGCGGCACCAAGCGTGCGCGCGTGGGCTCGGTCCCCGCATGCACCGAGATGGTCACGCCGTTGTGCGGCGCGGCGAGCAGCTCGCGCAAGCGGGGCAGCGGTCCGCCCGAGGTGGTGACGCTCGCAGGGGTGCCGCGCTCACGACACCAGCGGAGGAAGGCCGGGACGGCCTCCGGCGCGTGCAGGGGCTCGCCGACCCCCGACGCGGTCACGCGCTGGAGCGCCGTCCCGAGAGACTCGACCGCCGTGACCTGCGCGCAGAGCTCGGCGAGGGTGAGTGGGCGAGTGAGCCCTCGGGCCCCCGACGCGCAGAAGGGACACGCCACGGCGCAGCCCACCTGGGTCGACACGCACAGTGTGTCCCCACGGTAGAGGACCGCCTCGACACGGCTCTGGTCGCTCAGCGTCACGACGAAGCGGCGGTTCCACGCGGACTGTTCGACCTCCGACAGCTGGACGACACGCTGGCCCAGGAGGGCAGCGCCACCGGACACAGAGCCCGAGTGTGGGGCCGCGACGCTCACGCCGCGCACCCCGCCCGGCTCGCCCCATCGCCGGCACGCTCGGAGCGACCGCTGCGCTCGAGGCCCAGGTGTCCATCGGCCTGCAGGTCGAGCCCGTCTGCTGGCAGATGCTCGAGCCGCCGCCGCGCCACGTCGAGCAACGCGGGCAGGTCGGGGGAGCGCAGGGCCTCGCGCTGGAACGCGAGCTCGTCCGGTACGGCGCGTCCGATGTAGCGCGCGATCTCTTTCATGCGTCCGAGAGCACGGCCCGGATACACCGCGTCGATGCGCCCAGCCGCCTCTTCCAGATAGGCCAGGACGTCGGCGCCGGTCGGCGCGAACGGCGTGCGGCCTTCCGCGAGCGCGGCGGCCTGTCCGAAGATCCATGGGTTCCGTAGGGCCGGGCGTCCCACCATGACCCCGTCGCAGCCCGTCTCCGAGCGCATGCGGGCGAAGTCGGCGGCGTACCAGATGTCGCCGTTTCCGATGACCGGGATGCGGAGCGCCCGACGCAGCTCGGCGACGATGCGCCAGTCGGCCACCCCCGCGTAGAAATCTGCGCGGCGTCGCGGGTGAACGGCGATGAAGTCAACGCCGGCGTCCTCGACCACGCGCGCGATGGTGACCGCGTGTTGCGAGGCGTCGCAGTCCGCGTCGAAGCCCGCGCGGATTTTGGCGGAGAGCACCCCGGGGACGGCGGCGCGCATGGCCCGCAGCACCTTGGCCAGAAGCGCGGGATCCTTCAGCATCGCGGCGCCCACACCCTTGCGCACCACGCGCGGCATCGGGCAGCCGAGGTTGATGTCCACCACGTCGGCCCCGGCTCCCGCGACGATGCGCCCGGCGTCCGCCATGAGCTCGGCGTCGTTGCCCATCACCTGCACGGACAAGGGCACACCGGGCACCTTCACGATCGCCCGCTCGAGGAGTGAGCGCGGCGCGTCCGAGCCGTGTACGCGCACGAACTCGGTGCACAGGATGCCCACACCGCCGCGCTCGGCGACCATGGCTCGGAACGGCGGATGACCTGCGCCCTCCATGGGCGCGAGCATGGTGGGGTGGTTCCAGCCGAAGCGCGCCAGCCGGTTTCCCGCTGCGGTGCTGCACGTGGCCGTCACGGGTCTCGCTCCAAGTAGCCCATGTACATGCGGTGCAGCTCGTCCACCAGCTCGGTGGGGTCACGCCAGACGCTGTCGTCGAGGGCCAGGCGGATGGCGTAGGTGTCCATCACGGCGAACGCGGCGTGCGTCGCGAAGCGGATCGCGCGCTCGGGGTCGGGGTGCAGGATGGACGCGCGGTGCTGAGGCACGATGAGGCCTAGCACGACCTCGATCATCGCGTCGCGCTGCTGCACCGTGTTGGCCCACTCGCGCGGGTTCTGGGCTGCGGCCGAGACGAACGCGGCGATCAACCGACGCCGCGCGACATAGTGACGCACCAGCTCTTGGAGCAGTCCACGCACCATCAGGCCGAACGGCACGTCGCGCCAGCGCTCCGGATCCGCGATGCGCTCGAGGTCCTGCTGGACCACCACCATGCGGCGCTCCTGCAGCGCACGCAGGAGCGCGTCCTTGTCCGGGAAGCGCGAGTAGAAGCCCCCGACGGAAGATCCCGCCTTCCGCACGATGTCGGCGACCGACACGTCCTGTGGGGGGTTGTCGAGGAACAAGAGCTCCGCCGCGTCCAGCAGCTTGGACAGCGTGCGCTGGCTGCGCGCCTGCTTGGGGGTCGTGACGGATTGGAGCTTGCGTTCCATGGAAGGGGTGAGTAGAAAAGAAACCAGAATCTCATTCGCTTTAGCACAGCATCCTCGTGGGACCATGTGCGAGCAGCAAGAGCGTACACGGAGAACGACCATGATGAGAGTGCTGGACCTCTCGGCCCCCGCGCCGCTGTTCACGGGCCGCCCCATCGCGCCGACCAACGCGCGGCTGGCGCCGAGCCCCAAGGGCGACCCGCTCATCGGACATCAGCGCCTCGCCCGTGACCCTCTCTACACGTTCCTAAGGCTCCGCGAGGAGCACGGTGACGTCGTGCGGCTCCAGTTCGGCACGCTCACGGCCCACCTCGTGTCGGATCCCGCGCTGGTGCAGACCGTCCTGCAGGACCGTGCCCGCATCTATGGCAAGCAGACCCGCGGCATGCGGCAGCTGCGCCTGGCGTTGGGCGAAGGTCTGCTCACGAGCGAAGGAGACTTCTGGCTCCGGCAGCGACGCATCGCACAGCCAGCGTTCCACAAGAAGCGCATCGACGCGCTCACGCCAGCCATGACCGAGGCCGCAGAGCGAACGCGCGCGTCGTTCGTGACCGGGGAGGCGTTCGACATGCACGGCGCGATGATGCGCCTGACGCTGGACGTGGTGGCGACCACGCTGCTGGGCAGCGGGGTGGTCGAGCGTGAGGCCCGCATCGTCGGGGAGGCGGTCGACTTCATCACGGCCGAGTCGAACCGGCGCTTGCGGAAGCCGTTCCAGCTGCCCCTCTCCATCCCCACTCCGCAGAACCGCTCCTTCCTGCGCCATCGGGACAACCTGGACGCCATCGTCTTCCGCATCATCGATGAACATCGGCGCGCCCACGCGGTCAACGACGACCTGCTCAGCCTGTTGCTCCACGCGACCGACCCAGAGACGGGGGAACGCATGAGCGATGCGCAGCTGCGCGACGAGGTCATGACGATCTTCCTGGCTGGGCACGAGACCACCGCGAACGCGCTGAGCTGGGCGTTCGTACAGCTGTCTCGGCACCCGCTGGTGGCCCAACGGTTGAAGCGGGAGCTGGACGAGGTGCTCGAGGGCCGCAGCCCCACGCTCGAAGACGTCCCGTCGCTCGTCTACACGCGCCAGGTCATCGACGAGGTGATGCGCCTCTACCCTCCTGCCTGGATGATCGCCCGCTCCCCTACCGAAGACGACGAGCTCGGGGGGTACTTCATCCCGCGCGGCAGCCTGGTGCTCATGAGCCCGTGGGTGGTGCAGCGACACCCGGCGCTGTTCCCCAACCCGGAGGGCTTCGACCCCGACCGCTTCGCGCCCGGCACCAAGCTCCCCCATCGCTTCGCCTACTTTCCGTTCGGCGGCGGCCCGCGGCTGTGCATCGGCCGCAGCTTCGCGCTGGTGGAAGCGACGCTGCTGCTGGCCACGCTGGCTGGAGGACATCGCTTCGACCTCATCCCCGGTCACCGGGTCGTCCCGGAGTCGGCTGTCACGCTCCGACCGGCTGGGGGGGTCCCGATGGTCGCGATGCCGCACGCCTGAGCACGGCGCCGAGCGCGGCTCATGTCCCTCGCTTAGGACATTCCCTTTCGATGCGAGATGTGTGACCATGCGCACCTAACTGGGTGGGGGCACCCAGAGGAGGATCGATACATGTCTCGCTATTTCCGGGTGTTCAGCTTCATGGGTCAGGTGCTTGGGATGATCAAGCAGAACAAGACCCTGCTGTCGCCGCTCGTCCTGAACCTCGTGCTGGCCATCCCGGCCATGATCGTCTTCACGATCATCTATCACTTCACGCAAGACAGCGCGATCGGCTACGTCGTGGCCGCCGTCGGGCTCACCGGCCTGTACTTCATCGACTACTTCTGCAACGGCCTGACCGTCTCGCTGATCTACGATCAGGTCACGACGGGCAACGCGGAGTTCAAGCCAGCGCTCTCGCGCACCTTTGCAGCGTCGCCTGGCATCCTCATCTTTGCGGCGTTGTCTGCGGCCTTCGAGCTGATGGCCACCTACGCGCGTGAGCGCGACGACATCGTCGGCAGCATCCTCGCGGGCATCGTGCGCGCGGTCTGGACCGCTGCCACCTACGTCGTGATGCCGGCCATGGTCATCGAGAACACGGGCTTCTTCAACGCCTTCAAGCGCAGCAAGGAGCTGGCCGAGAACGACCCCACCCAGGTGGGCTCGGGCATCATCGGCATGGGTCTCGCCACCTACGTGCTGGGCCTCGCCTGCTGGGCGCTCGGTGTCGGCTCCTGGCGCGTGCTCGGCGGGTTCAGCCCGCTGCTCGGCATGTTCGCGTTCATGTTCTTCGTGAACCTGTACTGGGCGGTCGGCGGCTACATGAAGATCACGTACTTCACGTGCTTCTACATGTGGGCGCGCGAGTGTGAGAAGCAGGGCTCTTCGGACCCGCGGCTGGCGCCTGCGCCGCTGCAGTCCGCCATGGCGGGCTGAGCCCAAAAGGTTGCAAGGCGCGGCGTTCGTCCGCACTCTTGGGGCGCATGAAGCATGCCATCCCCCATGAGCTGACCATCGAACGCGCGCGCCTCGTCACCGACAAGGCCTGGGAGGCGTACTCCGCACGATTCGCCGAGTACGCCCCGAAAGCCACCTGGCGCACGCCCACCGAAGCCGACGTGCAGTTCACGGTGAAGGGCGTGACCTTGAGGGGGTCTCTGGGGCTCACGCCCAAGGCCATCGAGATGGATCTCGACGTGCCGTTTCTGTTCCGTCCGTTCCGCTCGACGGCGCTCGGTCTGGTCGAGCGCGAGGTGAACGAGTGGCTCGCGAAGGAGAAGGCGGGCGAGCTCTGACGCGTCAGCTGTTCCGCTCGTAGAGCAGGCGCAGACCGTCGAGCGTGAGGAACTCGTCGACCTCGTCGATGGTCTCGCTCTCGGGCTCGATCAGGCGGGCCAAGCCGCCCGTGCCGATGACCGTGCAGGAGCTGCCCATCTCGTCCCACAGGCGCCGCACCAGGCCGTCCACCAGGCCCACGTAGCCGAACACGATGCCCGACTGCATGGAGTGCACGGTGTTGCGCCCCACGGCGCGCGGCGGCCGCACGATCTCGGCGCGCGGGAGACGCGCCGCGCGGTCGAACAGGGCGTGCGCGCTGATCTGCATGCCCGGCGCGATGGCGCCCCCGAGGTACTCGCCCTTGGCGCTGATGCAGTCGAAGGTGGTGGCCGTGCCGAAGTCCACGACGATGACCTGCCCCTCGACGCGCTCGTAGGCCGCGACCGCGTTGACGATGCGGTCGGCGCCCACCTCGCGCGGGTTCTCGTAGAGGATGGGCATGCCGGTCTTGATACCTGGCCCCACCACGAGGATCTCGTGGTCGAAGGCACGGTCGACGGCCTCGATGAGGGTGTCGTTCAGCGTGGGCACCACGGAGGCCAGGATGCTGGCCCGGACGCTGGCGCGCGGCACGTTCGCGACCTGGAGCAAGTTGAGCAACAGGACGTGGTACTCGTCCATGGTGCGCCCCTTGGAGGTCTCGATCCGGAAATCATGCACGAGCGTCGAGCCCTCATAGAGACCCAACACCGTGTGCGTGTTGCCCACGTCGACGGCCAGCAGCATGTGCGAGCCTTAGCGCGTGGTCAGGGACATGGCCAGCCCCACCAGCTCGCCGAACGAGAGCGCCTCGGTGCGCTTGGCGACGCCAGTGAAGGTGGCGACCGGCCCGGAAGCGACGGGCACAGGGGCCTCCATACGGACGGGGCCCGCGCTGTGGATGCCCGAGCCGACCTCGACGGGAGCGGCGGGCGCGGCGGCCACGGCGTCGGTCGGCGCGGGGCGTGCGACGGCGGTCACCAGGGCGTCGGAGTCGTCCGACTCGACCAGCTCGAGCTTCGCTGGCGTCGGGCGCACGGGCTCCACGTCCAGGTCGAACAGCTCGTCGTCGTCCGGATCCACGTCGATGGTGGTGCGCGGACTTGCGGGGGCTGCCGCAGCCGGCCGCGACGCGACCGGCTCGTCGAGGTCGAGCAACGACGCGCGCTGCGTGGGCGCAGGGGCCTCCACGGGCGCCGGCGCCTCCACGAGCGTGGGAGCGGGGGCTGCCGCGACGGGCGCCGGACGTTCCACGGGAGCCGGAGCCGCTGCGACGGGCGCCGGACGTTCCACGGGAGCCGGGGCCGCTGCGACGGGCGCCGGACGCTCCACGGGAGCCGGAGCCGCTGCGACGGGCGCCGGACGTTCCACGGGAGTGATCGGAGCTTCCACGGGTGCCGCGACGGAAACTGCGGCCACGCCGTCGTGCGGCGCCTGGACCTCGTCCGCGTCCACCAGGCGCAGGCCAGGCTCGAGCTTGCGCGCGCGCACACGCGCGAGGAGCACCTCCAGCTTGGCGACCTGCGCCGCGCTCACGAGGCCTCCGCGATGATCAGCTGGTCGACGATGGTCCCCAGCTCGACGCCGTCGTTCGCCCACAACCAGACGGACTCGGCGATGGCCGGATTGCACACCAAGAACTTGCCGCCGACGGGCACGCAAGCGACCTCGAGCTCCGAGAGCGCGGAGATGACGCCGCCGAGCAGCGCCGCGATGCCCAGGCTGTCCTCGTCGAGGGCGGGCACTTCCTCCATCACGGCCACCAGGGCGTTGCCCCAGCGCTCCAGCCCCAGCCGGCCCCAGCCGAGCGCGCCGAGCCATCCGGCGGTGTGGGCGAGCACCTGCTCGGGCGAGTCGTCGAAGACCGTTCCGCCGAGAGAGGACACCACCTGCGCGCCGATTTGCTTGCCGAGCTCGCGCAACACGGTGAGATCGCCCGTCTCGACCGCGGCCGAAACCAAGCTGGCCACGACGGTGTCGGACAGGACGATGACGCGTGCCCCGCCGCGGGTGCTGACGGCACCGCGCGCGAGGTCGAACTCGTAGAAACCTTTGGGATCGAAGCCGATATTGGACACAGAATCCTCCACCGACGATGTAGAACCTGTTGTGCGACCGTGTCAAATGTTTGCCATGCCGAGCCCCCCACCCTGCGGTAGCCGCGGCGGTGCCTCGCGGGCCGCCGCGCTGCTGGTGCTGGCGGTGGGCCTGCTCGGCTGCGGCGTGGGTGAGGAAGCCGGCCCGGATGCGGGACCGCTCGATCCGCTCGGGCTGCACGACTGGGCGAGCGCCGTCGTGCACCAGTCAGGAGAGCGCTGGGTGGGCGAGCGGCTCGCAGACCGCGAGCCCGATGCGCGCCCGCCCACGGCGGTCCGCTTGGAGTCCGAGCTCGCGCCCATCGCCATTCACGCCGCTGGCGACGTGGGTGAGGCTACCGTGGCCAGCGCGCTGCGGGGCGTGGAGGCGATGCACGCGCTGCTTCTCCAGGAGGGCTGGCCAGAAGCGATCATGGACGGAGGACGCGGCGGCACAGTCGGCTTCGACGTGTACATGGTGGACGACGTGATGAGCCGCGCTGGCTTCGACGAGCGCAGCCTCTTCAGCTACCTCGACCGAGGCAGCTCGTTTGCGCGGGCGCCCAGCTGGCTCCCTTCGGCGGACACCGAGGTGTGCGCGGCGACCGCCTACGCCGAGGCGCGCCTGTTGTCGCTGGACCCGGCCGAGGCCGAGAGCTGGCGCCGCGCGACCGCGGCCTACCTCGCGCAGCGGCTGACGGGACGGTGGGGCTGCGAGGACGAGGCGCTCGAGAACCAGGCGCAGCCGTTCGAAGCCTACGTCCCCTATGCCGACGAGGTGCCCACGGCTGGCGGCGCGCTGCTCTTGGCAGCCCTGTCACAAAGACACGAGTCGACGGCTGGGGAGTTCGTCGCGTCGCTCTGGGATCTGGCCTCGCAGCGGACCTGGGAGGGGACGGGCTACCGCGGGTCGCCCGATCTGTGGGAGGCCCTCGAGACGGTCCTGCGCGTCAGCGACGACCCGACCGCGGCTGCCATCGAGACCGTGGCCCTCGACCGCTTCCTGGCGGGCACGCGGCGCACACCGAGCAGCCCCGCGTGGGTCGCGCAGCTGGGGCCGAACGCCGCGCCACCTGCGCTGCTGACCCTCTCGACCAGCCACCTCAGCACCCACCCACCATCGACCGGCGAACTGGATCCGCCCATCGAGATCGAGCCCACGGGCACGTTCTACGCGCTGGTGCACGTCGGGGAGGCAGCCCCGCAGTCACGCTTGCGCGTGTTCCTGCGAGGCGAATTCGGTGTGGCCTGGTCGCTCGCGGTCGCGCGCCTCGCGAGCGACGGGCGCGAGTTGGGACGGATGAGCGCGCCCTCGCGGCGGGGAACTCCCCACAGCTATCTCCCCGTGGAGCTGGGCGACGACACCGTCTGGGTGGCGATCGCCGTGACCAACCTGGGCCGCGAGGCGCGCGAGTCCCGACACTTTCCGGTGCCCAACGTGGACGGCACGCGCAGCGATGCGCGGGCTGCGCGCATCATGCTGGAGCTGGTGTCCGACGAACCCGCGCCGGCCGGAGCGACCCCCGAAGCCGCTCCACCTGGATAGACGCTCAGCGGCTCTGCTCGAACACCTGATAGAAATACTCGCCCGCCCCGGCGCGTGCGGTGATCTCGAGCGTGTAGTTCCCGGCGCGCTCCGTACAGAAACGGATGTCGGGGAAGGCGTTGTGGGAGGTGTCGCGAGACAGCTGGCTGCCGCCGAGGCTGATTGTGGCGTCGAGATCGTGTACGCCGTCACCGCCCACCGTCAGCACCGAGAGACAGCGCCCCGCCGGGAGCTGCACGCTGTGACGTGCGGTGGCGCCAGTGCTCCGCAGGCGTCCTCGATCGGGCATGAAGTCCACGCTGGGCTCGTATCCATCGACGCTGAGGAGCGCGGTCACCTCGGCCAAGCGCACATAGATGAGGCCGTTCAGGTTGAAGGGGCCTCGAGTACCGCGCGGCCAACGGTAGGCGACGTAGCGAAAGGCGCCGCCGCCACTCGCCATGCGCACTTGGATGCGACTCTCTCCCGAGCGCTCGGGACACACGCGCACGACGGGCCGCGCGTCGGCTTCGACGTCACGGTCGATGGCCTGACCGCTGGCGTCGAGCACGGCGAGGTCGAGGTCTCGCACGCCAGTGTCTCCCACGGCGAGGATGGCGTAGCACTTGCCGCCTTCGAGGCTGATGCCGAAGTCCTGCGTCTGCCCCTGCGTGAGCTCGCCGGACGCGGGCTCCCCGTAGTGCTCGTAGCCGCGCGCGATCATGTCCGCGTCGAGGCGGCGGTAGCTGTCGTCGAGGCTCACCGCCGCCGTCGAGGTCCCGACGACCGTGGTCGCGCTCGGAGGTGGGACGCTGCTCGCGCCTGCTTCCGGGCGGGCCCACGCCGCCACGAACACCGGACCGGCGCCATTGTAGAGGCGCGCGCGCAGCGTATAGGCCCCCGGCAACGGCGGACAGAATTCGACCATTGCGTCGCGCGCGGTGGCCTGGTCGGCCGCCAGGTTCTGCTCGTTTCCATCGAGGATGAAGATGTCCGTGTCGCTCGTGCCGGGGCCTCCGAACGTGGCGAACGCGTAGCAGTAGCCCCCCTGCAGATTCAGCGGATAGTCGCGCTGCTCACGAGTGGCGAGCTGCACCCCCTGCGCGGCCGAGACGTTCTGATAACGCTGTGCACGCAGCCGCTGATCGAGCGCGCTCACCCGCCCTTGCGTGTCCGCGTCCAAGGTGGCGGCCTGCACTTGCGTGGCGGCCGCGTCCCCGTACAGACCCGCGATGTCCGCCTGCTGGCTGCCCTGACGAGCGTAGACGGCGTAGTAATACTCGCCGCTGCCGCGCACCATCTGCAAGCGCACGACGTGGCGTCCGCGAGTCGCAGCGCACAACTCCACCCAAGGATGGGCGTCGGGCTGGACGTTGTGAGCCACGGCCGCGCCACGCGGGTCGATCACCACCATGTTGAGATCCGTTCCCGGTGGGCTGACGGCGACGGCCAAGAAGCACTGCCCCGCGTCGGCGTCGAGCGCGTAGGCCACGAGGCCGTTCTGCGGCATGTTGGCGTTGTGGACAGCAGGCCCGGTGCGCACGTACTGAGCGCTGGTCGCGTGCGCCTCGACCCGCTCCAGAGCCTCTCGGGGAGGGAGGTCGTTCTGGGGTGCAGCCGCGCTGCCGGCGACGGTCACCCCAGAGCCATATCCCGCGGGTCGCACCACCACGCGCGCTGGCTGGCGGGGTCGGAAGAGAAAGCACCCCGGGAGAGTGAAAGCTACGGAGAGGGAAAGCAGCAGCGCGTGTCGAAGCATCGTGGACCTCGGCGCAGCGTACACCACTTCCCCCGACATGAGAGGGAACCCGCGGCCGCACCCACAGGAGATGAGACAGAAAAATGGAGGACAGGCAACCCCGCGCGCAATTCGGCGCGGAGGCGACCGACAAGCGCAGTCGAGACGCTCCATGGCCACACTCCATTCAACATCGGCCCACGCGCCGCTCTGCTGCTGGGTCGCCGCTCTCGGCGCCCTGACCGGCATCCCGTCCCCCGTGAGCGCGGAGCCTGCCGCCGCCCGGTCCGACTGGCGTGAGCCGCTCGTCGCATCGCGGGTGGCGGGGGGCAGACGGGTGGAGGACGACCACGGACACGACGGTCACGATGACCACGACGGCCGCGACGACCAAGACGACCAAGACGACCAAGACGACGACGTCGCCGGGATGGTCCGCACCGCTCCCCAAGAATGCCACCGCGCCGCAGCGGCACGCCTTCCGGAGTGCGCTCCCGACCAAGGTCTGACGCTCGACGCAGAGCGTCCGACGCGGCGCTTCGCTAGCTACACGGACGTGGTGAGGTTGGTGCGAGGGAGTGTGGGCGTGGGCCTCGCCTTGGCTCCGTTCGAACGCGCCGGGGTCGCGCGCCTACGGCTCGACGTGGAGTTGGTGACGCTTCTACGAGCTCCGCGAGGCCTCTCCCTGGCGGCACGGGTTGGCGGCCTGGTGTGGGGTCGCGGACTCGACGGGCTCACGTTGTCCGTGGTCGGGCGCTACCAGCCACCGGGCCAGGGCGCCTTCGCCAGCGTCGGGATGGAGCTGGGCTTCGCGCACCGCTTCCAGGCGCTCTACATAGGGGCCACCCTCGGCGCGGACGTGATCGTGTGGTCCAGGGCCAGCCAGCAGCCCGTGGCACCCAGCGCGCGCCTGCTGCTCGGACACGCGTTCTATTGAACGCGGCGTCGCTCAGCGCGCGGGAGAGGGCTCGTAGGTGTCCATCAGGACGACCAACGCATCGAAGAAGGTCGACTCCGTCCCATCGAGCGTGCGGCGCAGCCAGAAGCCCACGGACGTCTTGACCACGTTTCCGTCATAGCCGCCGTCGAACCCGTTGTCGTCGTAGTCCTCGTATTCCCCGCGGCGGTGACGGCAGTAGGTGTCGTTCATGAAGAAGAACCAGGGCTCCACGTAGTCGCGCGTGTCGCCCCGCTCGATCGCGGCCCGATACTCCGCGAGCTCTGCGGCCGCGCAGGCGGGGTTGTCGGCAAGCTTCTGGTGCGTGGCGAAGAGGATCCGCGCGAGCGGCGCGACGTAGCGGTCGTAGTGCGCCTGAGTCGCGGCGCGTAAGGCGCTGTCGCGCTGTGCAGGCACCGCGTGCTCGGCGACGAAGCGAACGAACGCGGGGTCGTAGTGCCCGAAGTCGTCGGTTGCGTGGAGGTCGAGCCCCCCCTGATGGGGTCCGCTGACGAACGGCGCGAGGCTGGTCGCGCCCACGATGCGCTCGTAGCTGGCGAGCGAGAACACGTGACACGCGAAGATGCGGATGCCGCCGTCCGGGAAGTAGTCGAACTCATCGCACGTGTTGTGCGTTCCTTCGAGACCGCTCCACACCTCACGCGCGAGCGCGAGGGCGCTGGGGTCGAGCGCATGAGCGCCCTCTGCGCTACGGACCGTCGCCGACGCTGGCGCCACGCTCGGACCCCCGCAAGCCGACAGGGCCGTGGCTGCGACCAGCACCACGAGGAACGGCGCTGCGCCCGAACGGCTCACGGCGCCTCGTCCTCTGCTGGGCCACTCTCGTCGCCCAGCTCTTCCTCCAGGTCGTCGAGGCTCAGCGGGCCACCCTCGTCCTCGGCCTCGAGATCATCCAGGTTCAGCGCGCCATCCTCTCCCTCGAGGTCGTCGAGATTGAGGGGCTCGTCGCCCTCGAGGTCGTCCAGGTCGAGCGGGGCGTCACCCTCGAGTCCGTCTGGATCGGCGGTGGTCTCCCCAGGTCCCGTGGGCGACGGGTCGGCCGAGGGTGCGTGCATGCTGGCCGTGGGCTCGTAGCCCATGCGCGTCGGGAGCCACATGGAGAGCGACTCCCCGTAGGTCGTGATGGCGAGGGCGACCAGCAGCAACCCGATGAAGGGCAGCACGGCGCGGTAGAGCGACGTGACCGGCTTCTCGAAGCGGAAGCTCGAGATGAACAGGTTGAGGCCGACCGGCGGGGTCATGTACCCGATCTCGAGGTTGAGCAGGAAGACGATCCCGAGATGCACCGGGTCCACCCCGAAGCGTGTCGCGATGGGCACGATCAACGGAACCACCACGACGATGGCGCTGAAGATGTCCATGAGCATGCCTACGACGATCAGGAACACGTTGAGCAGCAAGAGGAACGCCAGCTTGCTGTCGATGAAAGCGCTCATCGCGTCGAGGATCAGGAACGGCACGCGGGCCTGGATCAGGAACGAGGTGAAGCCGACCGCTGTGGCGAGGATGATCAAGATGGCGCCCACGAGGGTCATGGACTCGCGGATGATGCGCGGCAGGTCCCCACGGAACGACACGTCCTTGTAGACCCAGACCTCGATGACGAGCACGTACAGGGCGGTGAACGCGGCGGCCTCATGGATGCGCAGCGTGCCCGTCATGATGCCGCCGAGCAGCGCGATGGGGAGCAGGACCTCCCACTTGGTCTCCCACAGCGCCTTCATCGCGTCGTCCATGACGAACGGCGTGCGCGGCATCTTGGTGGAGACGCCCATGTAGAACGCGTAGACGCCGATGGCCACGAGCGTGACGACGCCGGGGATGATGCCCGCCATGAAGAGGTATTCGATCTGCACGCCGGCGACGACGCCGTAGATGATGATCGGCAAGCTGGGTGGGAAGAGCAGGCCCAGGGAGCCACCCGAGGTGACGAGCCCGAGCGAGAAGCGCTCCGGGTAGCGGTCCGCGATGAGCGCGGGGTACAGGAGGCCCCCGATGGCCACGATCGTGATGCCGCTTCCACCCGTGAAGGTGGTGAAGAACGCCGACGCCATCAGACACACGATGGCGAGGCCCCCGGGGAGCCACCCCAGCCAAGCCCGGGACATCTTCACGAGGCGCTGGGGCGTGCCAGACTCCGCCATGAGGTAGCCCGCGAACGTGAACAGCGGGATGGTCACCAAGAGCGGCGAGTTGGCGAACTTCTCGCTGAAGACGTCGTTGGTGGCGCCCGTGATGGGTGTATTGGGCATCTCCGCGAAGAGCAGCATGGCGGCCGCGCCGAAGATGGCGAAGAGGGGGGCCCCCAAGAGCGCGAGGCCGACCAGGAACACGATGATCCAGAGGTCCATGTCAGCCCTCCCCTTCCGCAGAGGCCGGAGACGCGTCGGCGGCCGGGGCGGATGCCGACGCGGGACGGGCGTGCGGATCAGGCTCGCCGCCGCTGGGGACACTCGCGAACGACGCCAGGCCCTTGATGAAGAAGCGGATGGCCATGAGCATGAACATCGTGGGGACGATCAGCTCGAGCGCGGCCTCTGGCGTGGCGACCGGGACGTTCATGGACTCGAGCGCACCGCGAACGCCGCAGAAGACGTCCGGGCGGGAGAGCTGATCCGTGAAGACGCTGGACGGCGCGTCGCAGATGTGGGCGCGTCCTGCGTCGGCCATGACCTCGTACTCCAGCGGGACCTCGCTGGCGTTGTTGAGGATGGTGCGCATGATGACGCGCCCGTACTGCAGGCAGATGCCCCCCACGGTGACACCGACGATGCCCCGCATCACGGCGCGGACCTTGGGCGACGCGAGCCTGGGCAGGATGTCGATGGCGATGTGCTTGTCGTCGTGCGTTGCCAGCGACGCGCCCAGGAACGCGACCCACAGCGTGCCCTTCATCAGGAATTGGTCGACCCAGCTGATCGATGGCAGCAGGTTGCTGGCCCAAACGAAGCCCATGTCGGAGCAATTGCGCAGCAGGGCTTGGAAGGCGGCGACGAAGATCATCGCCAGCAGCACGGTGGCGGTGAGGGCGGCTTCGCCGCGCGCCAGCCCTTCGTCGATTCGGCGCAGTGTGGTCACAGGGTCCTCCGGGGGTGTCGGGCGCGCAGCGTGGCGCAGGGGCGCGAGCGTATCAAGTCGTGCGGCGGACCGAAACACGCGCGAATTGGCCGCGGCCCGTGGCGCCGGATCAACGCGGCGGGGTCTGCGGGGCGCCCGGCAGGCCCAGCTCGGTCGCGATGGCGCCGGGGGGGACGCCAGAGCGCAAGGCTCGTACGACGGACGCGAGCACCGGCTCGCCGTCCCGCGCGATCAGCGCGTCCACGAGGGCGCGCGCCGTGGCGTAGGCGTGCCCCGCGGTCTGACCGTCGACCCCGAGCGCCAGGTGCGCCTCCGTGTCTGCGAGCGCGTGTGCGTGGAGCGCGACGGACGGCACGGCGACCGACGGGGTCTCGCCGGCAAAGCGCTGGGCGACGCCCTCGTGGAACCAGCGCGGCGCCAGCGGGGTGGCTGCGTCGAGGGCGGCGTGGAGCGCCTCGTGGCGCACGCTGCGGCGCAGCGCGTCGTCGAGCCGCTCCCCAGGAACGACGACGTGGAGGACGCCGTCGTACAGCGCCTGCGACCACGCCGCGCCACACGTCGCGGCCCGTAGCGCGTCGACGTCGGCGTGCACCCACACGACGAGCTCCTCGCGGGGAGGCTGGCCGAGCAGGGTCGCCGCGTCCCGCAGGTCGCGCCGTACCTCCTCGGCGAGCTGCGCCCGGGCGTCCGGGGTCGACGCGGGGGCGACGACGCGTACACGTGGCACAGCCGCGTCGAGCGGGGTCGGTCGACGTCCGACGCGGGACGTCTCCCCCCGATCGGGCGCACCCGTGAATCCCACCTCGCCCGAGGCGACCTGCTGTGCGCGTTCTCGGAGAGCGCTCGCGACCCCCCCCGCGCCCGGTCGCCCGCTCTCGCGCGCGCGCTCGATCCAGCGCAGCGCGCTCGCCGCATCTCCTTCGCGCAGCGCGGCGCGGGCGAGCGCGACGAGCAGCGCGGGTTCGTCGTCTCCGAGCGCGCGCGCCTCGTCCAGCAGGCGCCGACGTCCCCCGCGCTCCGGCAACAGCAGCGCCTCGAGCCGCGGGAGACTGGGCTCCGTGGGGAGCCACGCGCGCGCCTGCGCGACGAGTGCCACAGTGGTGGCGTTGTTGCCCGCCCCGGCGGCCACGTCGATCGCGTAGAGGGACGTGACCGTGGCGTCGACGAGGAGGCTCGGCGCACCAGCGAACGCCCGCGCGTGCTGGTGCAGCTGCGCGAGCGCGGCCGGATCCTCCGGGTGCTCGAGCACGGCGCGCAACGCTGCGCGGGGAGCGGCGCCGTGCGGTTCGGCCAGCCAGCGCTCCGCCTCGGCGGGGAAGGCGCGCACCCGGTCTCTCAGCGCGGCCCCGAGATCGAGCTCCCCCCGCTCCGCCCGCAGGCGGTCGCACAGCGGGTCCAGTCCAGCGGACGGGGCGTCGCGGCCCGTGACCACGGGGCCAGGCTCCGTGGGCGCTTCCGGAGACCGAGACGGGTCCGTCGCGCCTGACGCCGTGGTGGTTGGGGCAGGCACGGGCCGTGGTGTCGCGTCACGCTCGCACGCCAGGACGGACGCGCCGAGGACGACGACCCAGACGAGGCTGCGCGCAGGTACGCGAGGGAGCACAACGAGACGGTAGCAGCCTCGCGGAGGACGCGGAGGTCGGATCGGGGCGACCCGTGCCGCATGGTGTCGAGGCATACAACGTACACGTACCGCCCCCCGGATCCATGGGCTATGGTCCCGCTCCGTTCGTTTTCGAGCCCCCGGAGTAGAGACATGCTGAGTTTCGAGCTGACCGACGAGCAGAAGGCCCTGGTCGAGGAGACCCGTCGCTTCACCAAGGAGAAGATCATCCCCATCGCGGCGGAGTGCGATCGGAAGCACGAGTTCCCGCTCGAGGTCTTCAAGGAGGCCTGGGAGATGGGCCTCGTCGGTCCCGGCATCCCGGCCGAGTACGGCGGCTCGGGAGTCGGCGAGGTGGAGCACGTCCTCATCACGGAGGAGCTCGCGTTCGGCTGCACCGGCATCCAGACCAGCGTCACGGCCAACACGCTCGCCGCCACGCCCATCCTCATCGCGGGCAACGAGGAGCAGAAGAAGAAGTACCTCGGCATGCTCACGGCCGAGCCCATCTTCGCGGCGTACGCCATCACGGAACCCGCCGCAGGCTCGGACGCCGCCGGCATCCAGTCGCGCGCGGTGAAGGACGGGAACGACTACATCGTGACGGGCAGCAAGTGCTTCATCACGAACGGCGCGTGGGCCAGCTGGTACACGGCCTTCGCGACGGTGGACCCGGCGCTGGGGCACAAGGGCATCCTGGCCTTCATCGTCGACCGTGACGCCCCCGGCGTGAGCATCGGCAAGACGGAGGACAAGCTCGGTCAGCGCGCCAGCAACACGGCCGTCATCAACTTCGACGAGGTGCGCATCCCCGCCGCGAACATCCTCGCGGAGCCGGGGCACGGCTTCAAGGTCGCCATGCAGACCTTCGACCGCACGCGTCCGGACATCGCCGCGGGCGCCTGCGGCCTGATGCGGCGTGCGCTCGAGGAGAGCATCGCGTACGCCCTCGAGCGCAAGACGTTCGGCGTGCCCATCGCGCAGCACCAGATGGTGCAGGCCATGATCGCCGACATGGGCATCGCGTACGAGGCGACGCGCCTGCTCATGCTCAAGGCGGCGTGGATGATCGACCACGGCAGCCGCAACTCGCTCACCGCCAGCTACGCCAAGGCGTTCGGCGCGGATCAGGCCATGCGCGTGGCGACCGACGCCGTGCAGGTGTTCGGCGGCAACGGTTACATCACGGAGTACCCGGTGGAGAAGCTCATGCGCGACGCCAAGATCCTGCAGATCTACGAGGGCACCTCGCAGATTCAGCGCATGGTCATCGCGAAGAATCTGTTCGCTGGCGTGCGCGGGTAGCCGCCGCGCGATGACGCGGAGCCTCGAGCGATTGTGGGCCTACGCGGCGCGGGCCCTTCCGCGCTGGCCACACGGAGCCCGCGCACCCCTGCTCGTGGGGGTGCTCGGGCTCTCGTGCATGGTGTGGGCGGCGATCGCGACGCGCGCCCCGGGCGCACGCGCGCAGGACGGCCTGGTGTTTCCCGGCGGCGCGCGAACGCACGCAGGGCTGCTGACGCAGCTGGCCGACGCGCCCATCACGAGCGTGCGTCCCGTGGGGACCACGTCGGTCGTGCTGAAGGCACGCAGCGGCGAGCTGGCTCTTGGCGCGTTTCGTCCGGCGGCGACCACCCACCCGCGAGGCCACGCCCACGAGATCGCGGCGTACCGCATCGCCGTGGAGCTGGGCCTCGACAACGTGCCACCCACCATCGGGCGCCGCGTCCCGGTGAACGAGCTGCAGCGTCGCCTGGAGAGCACCCACGAGGACCGTTGGCCGGGGCTGCGCGAGCGCCTCATCACGGACCGGGACGGCGTGACCGAGGGGTCGATGACCTACTGGATCCCCGAGATGCGTGAGCTAGGGCTCGACCAGGGCGAGGGTCTGCGCGAGTGGTCGGGGCGGCTGCGCCAGGGTTCGCGCATCGAGAGCAGCGCCTACCCGCGCTCCCTGCTGCGCGATCTGTCGAACTGCGTCCTGTTCGACTACCTGATCGGCAACACGGACCGCTTCAGCGGGGCGAACCTGCAGGGTCTGCCGGACCGCTCGCGCGTGTTCATCCGCGACCACAACCTCGCGTTCTTCGTGGACCTGTCGCCGCCTCGACGCGAGCGCATCAGCACCGCGCTGCAACGCAGCGAGCGCTTCTCGCGTGGCACCGTGGAGCGCCTGCTCCAGCTGACGCCGTCCTCCCTCGCGCAAGCCCTCGCACGCGACCCGCTCCACAGCCGCGCGACACCCCTGTTGCAGCCCGCGCAGGTGGAGGCGGTCTTCGCGCGACGCGCGACCTTGCTGTCCTACGTGGGAGCGTTGATCGACCAATACGGTCGCGACGCGGTGCTTGTCTTCGACTAACGGCGGCGCGTTGCTGCTATGCTCCGCGCGATGCACGGCTGGGAAGCAGTCATGGCAGCCCTGGGAGGCCTCCTCTTGGGGCTGGGTCTCGGCGTGGGCGCGAGCGGGAGACGAGCGCGGCTGGCGGCACAAGCCCGGGAAGACGTCGAGCGCCGCGCACGTGCCCTGACCGACGTCGCGCTCCCATGGTTGCGCGCGCACGCCACGACCCTGGGCGCCCCCCCGGAGACCACCATCGCGGACCGCGGTGGCGATCCCCTCGAGACCACGCGGGCCCTGATCGACACCATCACGCGCTGTGAGCGCGAGGACCTGCTGCCGTACAGCGACACGATGGAGTTGGACGCGCTTGCGCTCAAGGGCGAGAGCCCCACGCAGAGGGGGCTCCCATGAAGGCGCGGAATGCTGCATCATCCGCCCATGCTGGACGACGCGACCCTCGCTGAATACTTGGACCGGCTCGGCTGGGAACGGAGCCCACACGGCGAGGGCACGCTGCGCGCGGTGCGGGACACGCCACAGGGCGACGTCGCCGTGTACCTGCGGCTGTCGAGCGACTGGCTGATCGCGAGCGTCGTGCCCTTCCTGGTCACCGGCGGAGACAACAACTTCGACTTGGCCCGTTGGCTGCTGCGCATGAACCGCGACATGGCCATGACCAAGTTCGCCTACGACGACGACGGCGACGTGGTCCTGACGGTCGAAGTGCCCACCGAGTCCCTCGACTACGAAGAGGTGTGCGCCGCGCTGACAGGGCTCGTGGAGCACACCGTGATGCACCGCGCCACTTTGCGCGCGGCGTCCGATAGCGCTACCACCGGCTCGTCCTGAGGGGCCTGCCAGCGTCCACGCGTTGCGCGCGCCAGCTCGGGTCGGAAACCAGCGATGCAGATCGAGGCCGACGCCGTCATCCCCTTCCCGCGCGACTCCGTGTTCCGCACGTATCGCGACGATCTGCCAGCGTTGATCGAGTTCCTGCCGCACGTGCGCCGGATCGAAGCGCTGGGCCGCGAGGAGAGCTCGTCGCGCATCCAGACGCTCTACACGTGGCACGGTGGAGGGGACATCCCCATCCCGGTCCAACGCGGCCTGGGGGACAACACGTTTCGCTGGGACGAGCGCTCCGTATGGGACGAGGACAGCTGGTCCAGCGCGTGGACGATCGAGACGCGCGCGTTCCACGACGCGGTCCGCTGCTCGGGGCGGCACCGCTTCATCGCGCTTGGGCAGCGCACCCGGCTCGAGATCGAGGGGTCGATGAGCTTCGATCTACGCGCCATCAAGGCGCTCCCGGCCTTCCTGGCCGAGGGCCTCGCGACGACCGTGGAGCAGTTCGTGTCGCGGCAGATCACGGCCAACCTGCTGAGCGTGAGCGACGCCATCACGCGCTACCTCGAGTCCCGCACGCAGGTCTGAGCGGCGTGCGCCAAGCTGTTGCTCGCGCGAGCGCGATGTGACGTAGACTGCGGTCCGTGGAAGCTCTCTTGCGTCATCTGCTCGGGGAAGACCCGCGCGCCACCGATGTCCCCGATCTCAACGCTTGGTGGGACCTGCACGACGAGGTGCGAGGGCGCTTCGACCGTCCCTACGAGGCAGCGGTCGCCGCTGGCTTCCGGGCCGACCGACTGGGCTACGCGTTCGCTTCGGGGTACGTGTGCGCGCTCGAGCATCTGCTACCCGACCTGCAGGGAGCGCCGGCCGCGCTCGCGGTGACCGAGGCGGGGGGCAACCGCCCCCGCGACATCGAGACCACCCTCACGCCCGAGGGGGACGCCTTCCGGCTCAGCGGAGAGAAATCGTTCGTGACGCTTGGCGCCGCCGCCGACCAACTGGTCATCGTGGCGCGCGACGCCACCGAGCGGGAGCGTGTGTCTCTGGTCGCCGTGCGCATCCCGCGCGGGCGCGTCGGCGTGACCCTGGAGCCGTGCGACCCCACCGCGTTCGTTCCGGAGATCCCGCACAGCCGCGCCATTCTCGCGGGGGTGCGGGTCGATCCCGAGGAGCGCCTCCCTGGAGACGGCTACCTGACACTCATGAAGCCTTTCCGAACAGTGGAGGACATCCACGTGCACGCCGCCATCCTCGGCCTCCTGGTGCGCTACGGTCGCGTCGCCGTGTGGCCTCACGGGGTCATCGAGCGACTGGTCGCGGCCATCGTGGCGCTGGGTACGGTCGCGACGCTCCCGCCGCTCGCATCGACGACGCACATCGCGCTGGCTGGCATCCTCGAGACGACGGGGCGCTTCCTGGATGGAGAGCTGCCGGCGTTGGCGCAGCAGCTCGATGCGGACACACGCGACCGGCTGTTTCGTGATGCCGCCATCTTCGGAGTCGCCGGAAAGGCGCGCGCCCAGCGCCGGGTGACGGCCTGGGCGAGCCTCGCTCCCGCCTGACGCGTCGAGGGCCCATGCGCGTGGCTCCGCTCGGCCACGGGACGGTCGAGGAACAGGCGCGCGGACGGGAGCCGCGTCGACGAGCGCGACGGAGGACGGTCGACGCGCAGGCGGCAGACGGGCGCCGCGTCGACGGGCGCGACGGAGGACGACCGCGTAGCGGCGCTCAGCGCCCTGGCTCGCGAGCCGGCGCTGGCAGGTGGGCGTCCCACCACCGCTGCTGATCCGCCACGGTCCACTGGGAGGCGAGACCGGTCTGCGCCAACAGCTCGCTCAGCGCGGCCGCGGTGGGTGGACGTTCCTCGGGTGCCTTGGCGAGCAGCCGCATGACGATCTGCTCGAGCGCCTCGGGCACCGGGATACCGCCGCGCCGTGACGGGGGCTCCGGAATGTCGTGCGCGTGCGCCGCGATCATCTGCAACGAAGGTCCGAGCGGGAACACCAGCTTGCCCGACAGCAGCCAGTAGGCGACACAGCCGACGCCATAGAGGTCCGCGCGACCGTCCGCGTCGGCCACCTTCCCGAGCGCGATCTCGGGCGGCAAGAACGCGGGGGTGCCCGTGTGCGCCCCCTCGCGCGTGAGCGATTGATGCTCGAGCCCCGGGGGGTCGCCCTTGACCAAGCCGAAGTCCAACACCTTCACGAAGTCGAGATCGAGCCCGTAGCGGCAGACGAAGATGTTCGCCGGCTTGACGTCACGGTGGACCAGGCCCGCCCGATGCGCCTCCTCGAGGGAGTGGCAGATCTGGCGCAGGATGTAAACCACGCGGGACGCTGGGAGTGGACCGTACTGCTGCACCAACGAGTGCAGGTCAATCCCGTGCAGGCGCTCCATCGCATAGAAGAACGTGCCGTCGTCGGCGCGCCCAAAGTCGTACACGGCGATGGTATGGGGCGAGCACAGCGTGGATGTGGCGCTGACCTCGCGCTGGAACCGCTGGAGCATGGTCTCGGCCCCGTGGTGGTCGTCCTTGAGCCACTCCGGGCGCACCAGCTTGATGGCCGCAGGACGCGCCAACATGCGGTGGTCGGCTTCCCACACCTCGGCCATGCCGCCGCGACCGAGCAGGTTGCGCAACCGATAGGAGCCCATGCGCTGAGCGGCGTCGGCACGCGCCTCGAGGCGATGGATCAGCACGGCGATGGCGTACGCCAGACCCGCGCACACCAACGAGGGGAAGAAGCGCCAGATCTGCAGCGACGAAGCGGGCATCGCGATCGCAGCGTCCGCGGACACCATGAGCCAGAGCCCCACAGGGTCCATGGCGGCAGAGAGGAGCGCACCCGCCAGCATGGCGCGCGGCGGCAGGGGGACGAGCGCGGCGTAGACCAGCAGCCACAGCGCCACCGGGGAGATACCCAGGAGCCCGGGCTCGGGGGACCACGGGCGACCGTTCACGAGACACGCCACGAACAGGGCGGTCACCGCCTCGTACACCACACCCGCCGCCACGAGCCGTGGCGAGCGACGGATGCGGCTGCGCACCAGCTCCGCGAAGGAGAGGGAGAACACCAAGAAGCACGGCACCAGCCAGAGGCGCAGCGGGCTGGCCTGCGCCTGCCAGGCCGTGAAGCGAGGGTCGAAACCGATGTGGGCGAGCCCATAGCTGGCGCCCAGGAAGATGAGGGTGAGCGCCGCGCCGATCCAGGCCGCTTGGGCCAAGCGGCGACCGAGCCGGTCCCCCAGGCGGAGCGCGCCAATCGAACGAGACACCAGCTTGGGTGCGGGTCGAGTGTCCGCCATGGGCCGAGCGTACCAGGGTCCTCGTGGGACGGAACCTTCGTTGCGACGGTCCCGACGGCAGGGCCTCGGGGCAGCCAGGGCTTGCGCCAATTCTGCTTCTTGCTCTAGTGTCCGGGCATGCCGCCGTCCCGGGAGCTGACTCGGAAGTGAACCCCGCGTCCAGCCACGGACCTCTCGCGGAGCGCTGGCGCCCCCCTGTTCCCGGCACGGTCGTAGGCTCCTACGAGCTGCGCGGCACGCTCGGGCGCGGCTCCATGGGCGTCGTCATGAAAGCCAGGGACCGGTTCCTCGACCGCATGGTGGCGATCAAGTTCATCCACCCCTCGCTGGCCGTGCGCCCGGGTGTCGCGGCGCGCTTCGAGGCCGAGGCGCGCGTCATGGCCAAGGTGCGACACGAGCACGTCGCGGCGGTCCACGCCTTTGGCGAACACGACGGGGCGCCGTACCTGGTGATGGAGTACGTCGAAGGACACGACCTCGAGGAGATGCTACGCCGCCGGCGGGGAGAGCCGCTGGTGTTGGACGAGGCGCTCGCCATCCTGGACGCCACCTGCCGTGGTCTGCAGGCGGTCCACTCGGCGGGTGCGGTGCACGGCGACCTCAAGCCCGCGAACATCCTGCTGGGAGACGCGAACCGCGTCGTCGTCAGCGACTTCGGCGCGGCGCGTACCATCCGTGACGAGCACGGGGCGACGGACGCGGTGCATGGGACGCCCGCGTATTTGGCGCCCGAGTACGGGCTGCGTCATCAGGGGCCCGTCGCTCACCCGCAGCGAGCGGACCTCTACAGCCTGGGCGTCATCGCGTACGAGCTGCTCACGGGGCGCCTCCCCTTCGACACGGACGACGTGCTCGAGATGCTGCAGCTGCACGCCAACCAGACGCCGGAACAGCCCAGCCACGCCAACCCGCAGCTGCCCCCCGCGTTCGATGCCGTCCTGCTGCGCGCGCTGTCCAAGGACCCCGACCAACGCCAGCCAAGCGTCCAGCGCTTCCGCCAAGAACTGAACGCCGCGCGCCTCCAGGTAGTCGAGCGGGGCCCGAAGCGCCGCTTCGTGGTGGCGGACGACGAGCCCGTGTTCCGACTGCTCGGGCAGACCATGCTCAGGGCCGGGTTCCCCAACGCGGACATCGTGTGCGTCGAGGACGGCCTCGCGGCGTTCGACGCGATCGTGGCGGAGGAGACGTCCGTCGCGCTGCTGGACCTCGACATGCCCGTCCTCGACGGGTTGAGCCTGGTGGAGAAGCTGCGTGGCGACGCCCGTGGGCAACGTGTGCCCATCATCGTCATCTCGGGTGCGGGAGGCGCAGACGATTGGAAGGCGCTGACCGAGCGCGGCGCGTCGGGATTCCTGGTGAAACCCGTGGACCCGGACGCCGTCCTGACGTTGGTCCGGCGGCTCCTGCATGGCGACGGCGCGTGATGCGCTCGCGGGGACGGCGCGTGGTGGGCTCGTGGGGAAGGCAGTGGGCGACGAGCGGCGGGCGCGGGCGTGGACTGGCGCGCTCGCGTCACCGCTGACCCGAGGCTACGCATCGCCCGCAGCGACGCGGCCAGGCGTTCAGAAGCCGCGGCAGTCGACCGGCAGCGCCTCGGCCGAGAACGGGTACGGTCGGGCCTGCTTCACATAGAGGCGGCGGGTGCCGTCCAGCAGCTTCACCTCCACCTCCATCGCGAAGTATTGGTTGGTGTTGCCGGGATCGACGATGAGGCGGAAGTGGTCGTGGATGGCGCGGACCGCCTCGGCGATGCCACACGCTTCGTTCTCCGAAACGAGCGACTCCTCCGGCGAGAACGTGCTGTAGGCCCGGAACACCCGCCGCGGCACACGCCCCCAGCGGTAGTCGAACTGCTCGGACGTGATACCCGGTGCGGGGTTGGCGACGCTCGCCTCGCCTCGCTGGAGGTTCATGGTGTAGATGTCCGAACGCGTGGCGTCGTGCAGGCTGCGAGAGACGATGATGCCGGAGCCCTCCTCGGACACGAACGCTCTGTGGACCAGGATGCCCATGGCCACGAGGCTGGAGTCGATGCGAAAGAAGCTGCGCTCGTCGTGGGCACGCTCGGACCACAGGCTGGCCCACACCGTGCGCAGGGCCTCGGCCACCGACCCTTCGTCGGACAGCTGCGCCGCCTCGGAGACGTAGAGCCCCGCGCCGTTGAAGCCAGCGAGATCCTCGGTGTTGCTGCTGCTGCGGAGGCGCACGCGCGTGTCGGCCCCGAAGCGCTCGCGGATGGCCTGCTCCACCTGGCCCAAGAAGGTGGCCTCGACCGGGTGCGTGAGGATGGCGGCGCGCACGTCGGCCAACACGTCGCGTCGGAAGAGCGCGTCCGTCGCGAAGCGCGGGTCCGCCATGCCGCTGGTGAGCATGGCCTGGGCGCCACTGGCCGCGAAGTGGTCGACGTAGTGCGCGAGGGGCAGCGCGAACGCTCCGTCCGGCACCAGAGCGCTCTCGAGGCAGCCCGGCGGGAAACGCACCCGGTAGAGCTCCGCGAACTGCGCTGCCTTGCCGCCGATGGACGGGATGTCCGTGAACCCGCGGAAGCGCAGGTCTTGGACGCCGCGAACGGTGAGATCCCGCGAAGGGGTCTGCGGCGGCCCGTTGGGCATGATCGACTCCCAGTGCGCCTGCGCCTCGGCCAGCTCGGCGGCGCGCACGGTGAAGCCCGTGTCCGTGACCTCGAGCCGCACCAGCTGCCCCAACAACGGCGCGAACTCGGGCCGCGTACGCGCGCCAATCACCGCCAGATTCGGCGTGCCGCGGTTCTGGCTGAGCACGTTCACGTGCGCGAGCGGCGTCTGCAAGGCCTCGGTCACGAGACCCCCCACGAAGCCGATGTCGTTGGGGACGCTGTCGGTGATCAGCACCACGCGTGGACCGAGCACGGCCGACGCGAGCTGGTTGGTCGGCGTGAAGGTCAGCGTCCCATACGCCACTCCTGGGTTGAGCGGTTGCTCGTGGACACCGACGAACGGCGCGTTGCGACCGACGATGGGTAGCTGTCCTTCGACGGTGCGCAGCTTGTCGACGGCGGACTGACTCTGCGGGCGGAACACATAGCGGCGGGGGTCGTCGCTGAGCGCGGCGCCCTCGAAGAATGTCTGCACCATCTGACCCGCGCTGGCGCGATCGCCGCTGACCATCTCGAGCGTGTGGAGATCGGGGCCCACGTGATGCACGAGCGTCGCCATCATGTAGCGACGCTGCTCGTCCGTACAGGACAAGTCCTCGGGCGGCTGCGACGCCCCGCAGTAATACTCGGCCACCGAGAACGCCTGCCAGCGCGCTCGGTGCTCCGCGTTCATGGCCGCGTCGCAGCGGTCGAAGTGCGGCCCACCTGCGAAGACCTGGTCCACGAAGTCGAAATGCAGGGGGTAGTCCTCACTCGACATGAGGTAGCCCAGCGGGCCACCGATGACGTCGATGTCGAGCAAGACCTTGACCGCTTGCTGACCGACGAGCGTCCCCCCGCGCGCGAGGGCCGCGAAGTCGGAGGGCGTGTAGAGGTGCCGTACGTAGGCCCCGACATCGCGCGCCTGCAGCGCGGGCGCGGTGTTGGGCGCTCCCTCGGTGGTGGCCGTGACGAAACGCCATGTGCCGGCGGGTGTCTCGTCGCGTGCCAGCGCAGCGCCGCTGGGCCAGCGCATGAAGTCCGCGCGATCGACCACGACGCCGCCAGCGTCGAAGAGGGTGACCACGCCTTCGAACGCGGGCAGCGCGAGCGCCGCCGTGTCGGTCGGCGCGACGCTGACGGTGACGCGCGCGAACGGCGCGAGGGTGCCCGTGAGCGGAAAGCCCACGCCGTCGACCGCGGTCGGCCACGGGGCGTTCGGACCGTGAGGGGCGATGCGCACCTGAAACCCTGCGAGCGGCAGGGGCGCGCCGCTCGTGTTGCGGACTTCGATGAACGCCGCAGGCGCGAGCGCTAGCTCGGACAGCGTGAGCGGCGTGGTCGGGGTTGGCTCCGGCCACGTGAACTCGGCGAAGACGTCGTCGGGCGGCGGAGGCGGAGGCTCGGGGGGCCCGCAGTGCGATCCGTTCGTGCGCCCAGGGCTCGACCACGTGCAGCGCACCCAGGCGTCGTCGTCCCCGAAGCGGGCGAGAGCCTCGTTGGGCTCGAGCGTCTCCCAGTGCGCGCGGTCCACCACACGCCGTCCGCTGTCCCCATGGTACGTGAGGGTCAGCGACTCGCCGCCCGCGCTCAGCTTGAACGCGAGGTGCCGCTCCCCCTGTTCGGGCTCGTCGTCCGCGAAGAGGACCACCACCGCGCCGGGCTCGACCAGCACGCTCGGCAGCCGCTCGCGTGGCTGATCGTCCGACAGCGAGAAGTCGCTGAGATCGATCACCTCGCTGCCCGTGTTGAGCAGCTCCACGAAGTCCTCGGCCTCGCCCTCCTCGTCCAGGTACGCCCCGTCGTTGCTGGCCATGATCTCGTGCAGCTGCAGGGTGGCGGGTCCGGGGGTGTGAAAACCACCGCAGCCCATGGCCCAGCACGACGAGAGACACAGCGCGAAGACCGTTGACCGAGGTGGCAGGAGGCGTTCCATAGCGAGGCCCCCATAGCCTATCACCCCCGACACCGGGCACCCACACCGGGGCTCAGACGGCTCAGAGGGGGAACACGACCTTGGTCAGCTGCTCGGACACGTCCCACAAGCGACGGGCAACATCCTCGTCGCGCGCGCTTCGCGTCGCGCTGGCGCGCCCCGGATGGCCCCGCATGCCGCCCAGCGACTGGGGCCCGTAGTACCCCCCCTGCACGACGTCCGGCGAGACCGCAGCGTAGAGCGACGGCAGCGCGCCCATCGCCGCCGACTGCGCCGCGACGGGGTTGAGCGCACGGCTCATCAGATCGTGCGCCTGCAGGTTGGTGGCCGCGTAACCAGGGTGCGCCGCCACGGACAAGAGCCCGCTGCCGGCGCGCTCGAGGCGCCGCGCGAGCTCGAACGTGAAGAGCAGGTTGGCGAGCTTGCTCTGGCCATAGGCGAGCCAGGCGACGTACAGGCGGTCGAAGTGCAGGTCGTCGAAGTAGATGCGCCCCAACCTGTGCATGATGCTGGACACGGTGACCACGCGCGCGCCCTCGGTGCGCTGCAACAGGGGCAGCAGCTGGCCCGTCAGCGCGAAGTGGCCGAGGTGGTTGGTGCCCAGCTGCGTCTCGAAGCCGTCCTGTGTGCGACCCTTGGGCGGCACCATGACGCCGGCGTTGTTGACCAGCAGGTCCAGCCGCGGGTAGGAGCCGCTCACCCGCTTGGCGCACTCGCTGACGGACACCAGATCGGAGAGGTCGAGCGCCTCGAAGTGGAGCGCCCCGCGCGCACCGGCGGCACGGATCTCGTCCATCGCGTCGCGCGCCTTGGCCTCCGTGCGGCACGCCAGGATGACGTCGGCCCCATGCGCGGAGAGCGCCTTGGCGGTCTCGAGCCCCAGGCCGCTGTTGGCGCCGGTGATGAGGACCAGGCGCCCTTGCTGGTCGCCGATGCTGTCTGCCGTGAACGTCATCGCGCACAGATATCACAGGCGTCGGCGCGAATCAGCGGGCAACGCGTGCTACGACGCTCGGGTGGCGAGACCCACCTTCGACCCGCACTGGGCCCTCCTGGGCATGCCGAGCGACGCCTACCCGCCCGCGCGCTTCTGGCTCTCCCCCATCAAAGCCGGTGACCTCGAGAGCTGCGTGGAGGTGCAGGACGCTCGCGAGTACGACGAGGACGGCGAGGTCTTCGCCCGAGGGCTCGCGTGCCCGGACATCTTCGGCGCGCCCGAGGCGGGCGGCCGGCGCCCTCGCGAGCGCGATCGTCGCTTCGGGCGGATCACGCTGCGCGCCCCGGTGGCGCACCCGCTGCGCGGCCCGGTCTCGGCCCTGTACGAGCTGCCTGTCTTGCCCGCCGGGCTGCGCGAAAGCCCCCGCGGAACGACGCCCCACCCTCTGACGGCGCGGTACGCAGACGTGGTACGCGCCAACCAGGCCGTGGCTGCGGCCGACTACCCGAACGCCTTCCGTGAGGCCTACGCTGCCCTCCGCGCGGGAGTCCAGGACTTGTTCCTGGGCGATGTCGCATCGCTGCGACTGGCGCTGGGCCCAACCCCCGAGGAGCGCTGGTCACGGCTGTGCGCGCTGGGCGACCGCGCCGCGGGGCCCGACTTCGACCCTGTCTGGGCCGACGACGAGGAGACCCATCTCACCCTGGCGTGCCTCGCTGCGCTGGGGTTCGCGGTGATGCCTCGCTGAGCGCGGGTGGCGGGCGCGCGGCGACGCCTCGCTGAGGGCGAGCGGCGGGCGGCGGGCGCGCGGCGACGGCCAACGCCTGGGCCACATCGCAGCCCACGCAAAACGCGACGTCGGATGCTCAGCCGACGGCCACGACGTCGTAGGTGCGCGGCGCGCCAGCCCGGGCGATGACGACCTCGTCGCCCACGAAGCGCCCGAGCAGCGCGCGCCCCACGGGTGACGAGGGGCTGACCACCCACACGGGCGGCGCGCCCGGGCCGACGCTCAGCTCGGTCCCGCCGGCCACGTCCAGAACGAAGAAGGTGCGCGCCTCGCCGTCCTCCAGCTCGGCCCGCACCAGGGCGCCCAAACCGATGGCGTCGTCCTCGCCGTACGCCCGCGGCGACAGCAGCCGCACGCGGTGCAGGGCCTCGGCCAGCTCCTCCGCGCGCTGCGCCTGCCCGCGCGCGAGGTACGACTGCTCGAGACCACGCGTGTCCTTGTCGTTCTCGGCTCGCGCTTCCTCATGGGTAGCGTCTGCGCGCGTCTGCTCGGCACGCGCCGCGGCCCGCTCGATGCGCCCTTCCAGCTCGGCGCGCAGCGCCGCGATGACCACCTGCTTGTCGGGGAGTGTCGCCATGGTCCGCCGCTCTGGGGCGCCTGCTAGAGGATCTTCTCCACGTTGGCGAGGTCGCGCGTCATGTTCTTGTGGTGCGCCTCGAGCGTGCCTCCACCGATCTCCAGCAGCTTCGCGTCGCGCCACAGGCGCTCCACGTGGTACTCGCCCATGTAGCCATAGCCACCGAGCACCTGCATGGCGCGGTCGGCCACGTTCTTCGCCATCGTGGCGCAGTAGAGCTTCACGCCATCCGAGTCCAGGCGATGCCCGGGCTCGCTCAGGTTCATGTGCGAGGCCGTGTTGTACACGTAGGTGCGACCCGCCATGAACTCGGCGTAGCTCTCCGCGATGTGCCGCTGGATCTGCCCGAAGTGGTCCAGTGTCTTCCCGAAGCTCACGCGCTCCCGCGCGTAACGGTTCATGATCTCGATGCTGCGCCGCGCGATGCCGAGGCTCATCGCGGCGAGCGTGAGCCGCTCGAGCTCCAGGTTGCGCATCATGCACAGCGTCGCGTGCCCTTCACGGCCCACCAGGTTCTCGGCGGGCACGGAGCAGTCCTCGAAGACCAGCTCGGCCGTGGCCGAAGCGCGCATGCCGCACTTGTCCTCTAGCTTCTGGCCCAGCGAGAAGCCTTGCATGCCCTTCTCGACGACGAACATGGACACCTGGCTGCGCTCGGCGCCCTGGACGCGGGCGTAGACGAGGAACACATCGCCCAGCTCGGTCTTCGAGACCGCGCCGTTGGTGATCCACATCTTCGCCCCGTTGAGCACGTAGCGGTCTCCCTCGCGACGCGCCGTGGTGCGCAGGCCCATGACGTCCGTGCCTGCCCCCGGCTCGCTCATGCACATGCCGCCGATGCGCGCTCCGCTGCACGCGGCGGGCAGGAAGCGCTGCCGCTGCTCGGGTGTGCCGTTCACGTAAAGGTTGTTCGCGAACAGCATGGCGTGTGCGAGGTACGAGAGCGTGAACGCCGGATCCGCCGCCGCGAGCTCCTCGTGCGCGATGACGGCCGCCGTGGCGTCGAGTCCCGCGCCGCCGACCTCTTCACCCAAGGTGACCCCGAGCAGCCCGAGTTCGCCGAGCTTCTGGAAGAGCGGCAGGTTGAACGTCTCGGTGCGGTCGTGCTCGAGCGCCTGCGGCTCGACCTCACGCTCGACGAAGGCGCGCAGCATCTCGCGCAGCTGTTGGTGCTCGGGGGTGGGATTGAAGATGTCGGTCATGGTCGTTCGCGGCCCTCGGCCGCAGCGTGGTGGGTGGGGAGAGATCGCGGCCGCGCTCGCCGCGCGAGGCCAGCGCGTGGGAGCACAGGCTTCAGTTCCAGACGGTGGACGCGTCGGGCCCGGCGAGCTGGCCCTCGGCAGCCGCGAAGTGGGAGAGCAACATGGCGTTGAGCGCCTCGGCGCTCTGGAAGGTCACGCCGTGCCCCGCGTCGTCGAGGCGCACCAGAGACGAGAACGGGATGAGCCGCGCGAGGTCGTCGCTGCGCGAGGGCTGCACCAGACGGTCACGGCCGGGGCGCACGATGAGGCACGGGAGTCGCAGACGCCCGAGCCGCGCACGCGTGTCGTGCCGCAGCACAGCGGAGAGCTGCCCGAGCACCGTGGCCTGCGGCGCGGGTCGCCCGAAGCGGATGGCCAGCTGCTCGCGGATCTTGTCGGCGTCCATGCTGGCGACGAACTCGGGCGGGTAGAGCAGCTGCTGCAATGCGTCCAGCCGCCCTCCCCCGCCCAGGAACGCGCGGGCGAAGGTGCGTATCCCGTCTCCCGGCGGCACCCACCCGGTGGGTCCCCCCGCCTGGGTGGCGATCAGCGTGAGGCTCATGAAGCGCGACGGATGCAGAAGCGCGAGCTCCTGCGCCACCATGCCGCCCATGGACACGCCCACGAGGTGCGCGCGCTCCCACCCGAGGTCGTCCATCACGCGCGCGGCATCACGCGCCATGTCCTTCATGGTCCACAGCGGCGTGGGCGACGACTCGCTGCCACCAAGACCCCGGTGGTCGTAGGTGACGACCTGGTGCTGCGCCCGCAGCGCGGCGACCTGAGGGCCCCAGACCTCGCCACGCATCCCGAGCCCCATGATGAGGAGAACGTTGGACCCGACGTCTCCGTGCACGTCGTAGGCGATGCGGGGGCGAGTGGCGGTGCGGCGCATTGCCGGGAGGATAGTCGATTCCGAGGCCCGTCGCAGCGCTGATGGGCAAGTAGCCCGCGTCAGTGGGCGTGGGCGAAGCGCCAGCCTGCCCGGCACTCGTGGTCGGTGTCGGGGCACACGAAGCGGACGTGCAGGTGGTCGCGGTGGTGCGGAAAGTGCCGAACGATACCGAACGCGTGGTTCTGCCCGCGCGGGTACTGGAACCACTCGCGCAGCTGCGCCGGGGTCGCGCCTTGGGAGCGGGCGTACTCGTACAGGGGCTGCTGCAGGCTGTAGTCGATGAAGATGGCCTCCACGCGGCCCGCCGAGAGCCAGGCGTGGAAGAGCGCCCACTGACGGCGCACGTCGATCTGCGCCGGCGCGGTGTTGCCGAACCCGCACTCGTTCTGGGCGCAGTGCCGGCGGAAGAACGCGATGTCGGCGTCGCGACCGCTCTGATGGCTGCGGTGATCGCGCAACGCGCCCCCGTCCGCGTCGCTGAGGTCGTGGATGCGCACGCGGGGACCGTCGGGATGCAGACGGCGCACCACCTCGAACGCGTCCCGGATCCAGCGCACCGTCTCGAGCGTCCCGAACGCGCGCGACGGCTCGCGTACGACGTAGAGCGGGTGCTGCGGCAGCGGCTCGGGGTGGGTGAGGGAGCCGTTGTATGGCAACCCGATGGACTCACTCCTGCTGAGCGGCACGTTCGAGTAGAGTCGCAGGGTACGTCCGGCGCGGAGGCCATGTCGCCGAACCGTCGGGTTCCAACGTAGGATCTCGGCCACGCTGACCTCGTGCCGCGCGGCGATGCGGGCGAGCGAGTCCCCACGCTGCACCTCGAGATCGATGGCCGGGCGCGACTCGGGCACGAAGAGCCGCTGGCCGACGCGGATGCGGTCCGGGTCGAGGCCGTCGTTGTGCTCCAGCAGCGTCGCCACGTCGACGCCGAGCCGCACGGCGATGCCGCTTAGCGTGTCCCCGGGCCGCACCTGGTAGGTCACGCCGCTCGGACGTGGTCGCGCGGGGCGGCGGCGCTCGCTCGGATCGGTCTGGGGCGGCGCGTCGTCGGCGCTCGCGGGGCTCTCACTGGGGCTGACGCTCGTCGCTGCCGTCGTCGCGGCGGCCGGTGTGTCCGCCGTCCCGCCGGGCTCACGGGTGGCTTCGGTCGTGGTGGGTGTGTCCGGGGCGCCCTCGGGTGCGATGCGCAGCTCCTGCCCCACGAGGATGCGGTCCCCTTCGAGCCCGTTCCACGTGCGGAGCTCGTCCACGGTGATCCCGAAGCGCTGCGCGATGAGGCTGAGCGCGTCCCCCGGACGCACGGCGTAGAGCAGCGGCGGGTCGGCCTGGGCGCCGCGCGGGAACAACCCGAACGCGAGCAGGCAGATCAAGAGCAGTCGCTTCGACAGACGAGCACGCATGCCCCTGAGCGATACCCGAAGCCGCGCGAGGACCGCAAAAAAGTGGCATACGCGTCGCTGCTGACCTCCAGCCGCGCCCCCCCGAACGTGGTCCAGCTCAGTCGCGGACCGGACACCCGAGCGCGAGGCACAGCAGGCGGAAGGCCGCGGCGCGGTGATTGATGGCGGCGCGCACGTCGGGCTCCATCTCGCCGTAGGTCTGGCTGTAGCCGTGGGGCATGAACATGGGCTCGAAGCCCGCGCCCAGGGTCCCGCGCGCGGGCCACACGAGCACCCCCGGCACGCGCCCCTCCAGCGCGAGCGTGTCTCCCTCCGGTGTCGCGACCGCCAGGGCGCACGCAAAGGACGCCCCCCGCGCCGCGCCGAGCACTGCCCCGCGCTTGGCCAGCTCGTGCTCCACACGCGCCATGGCACGCTGCCAGTCGCGTGGCTCCCCGGCCCACCGCGCGGTGTAGACGCCCGGCTCTCCGTCGAGCGCGTCCACGCACACCCCCGAGTCGTCCGCCAGGGCCACGCGTCCCGAGCGCTCCGCCGCCGCGCGCGCTTTGAGCAAGGCGTTGCCGGTGAACGAGTCCTCCGTCTCCTCTGGCTCTGGCAGCCCGAGCTCGAGCGCCCCTAGCGTGGCGACACCGACGGTCGTCAGCAGCTCGCGCAGCTCTCCGACCTTGCCTGCGTTGTGGGTTGCGAGGACGACGGGGGCCCGCCTGAGGCGCGCGATCGTGATGGGGTGTTCGCCGCTCGTGAGCGGTGGCGTCGAATGAGACATCGGAGAGGCGCACCATGACCCGAGGTGGCAATCGCAGCAACCATCGCGCAGAATCGCGGGGCAATGGCTCGCTGCATCCCCCCATCTCGCGCGCTCTCGAAGGCGCGCCTCGGCGCCTTCGCCGCCCTGTGCTGCTTCGTTCTCGGTTGCGGCGATGACGGGGGTGACCGCCGCGTCGAGACGCTGGGGCGCTGCGCGGACCAGAACCCGCTACGCAACGCGTACTTCGGCGACACGCATGTCCACACAGCCGCCTCGCTCGACGCCAACCTGCAGGGCACCCGCCTTCGCCCCGCGGACGCATACCGATTCGCGCGCGGCGAGGAGCTCGGCATTCAGCCCTACGACGCCGATGGCAACGCGCAGCGCACGCGTGTCCTCGGACGACCGCTCGACTTCGTGGCGGTCTCCGATCACGCCGAGTTCTTCGGCACCATCTACGCGTGCGAGAACGAGAGCGACCCCGGCTACGACTCCGAGCTGTGCGAGCAGTTCCGAGCCGACCCGGAGGACGCGTTCCTTTCGCTGAACATCCGTCTCGCCATCGGGGCGAACTACCCGTCCATCTGCGGCATCGGCGGCGTGGACTGCCAAGAGGGAACGGAGGCTCTGTGGGTCGAGATCCAGGAGGCCGCCGAAGCCGCCTACGACCGCAGCGACGCCTGCACGTTCACGTCGTTCGTCGGCTACGAGTGGTCGGGCTCCCCCGGCAGCGCGAACCTCCACCGCAACGTCATCTTCCGGAACCACGAGGTGCCGGTGCGCCCCTTCGGCTTCTTCGACGGCCGCACACCCGAGCTGCTCTGGGGGGCTCTGCGCGCCGACTGCATCGACGCGGGCGGGCTGTGTGACGTGCTGACCATCCCCCACAACAGCAACCTCTCGAACGGCATCATGTTCGAAGAGGTCATGGCCAACGGGCAGCCCTTCGACACGGCGTACGCGCGTGAGCGCGAGTTCATGGAGCCGCTGGCCGAGATCATCCAGCACAAGGGCTCGAGCGAGTGCGACCGCTCCATCGACTCGGGTGACGAGCTGTGTGACTTCGAGTTCCTGCCGTACGCCAACCTCAGCAACCCCGTGCTCGGGGCGACGTCGGACCCGATGGACCGCGATTTCCTCCGGCACGCACTCGCTCGGGGTCTGCACTTCCAGGAGACGCTCTCTGCGAATCCTTTCCACTACGGGTTCATCGGCAGCACCGACACCCACATGGGCACCCCGGGCGCCACGTCGGAGACGTCGTTCACGGGGCACGGCGGGGCTGGCACGAACAACCGTGATCTAGTCGCCTCCGTCCCCGACGTCATCGAGTTCAACGGCGGCGGTCTCGCGGTGCTGTGGGCCGAGGAGAACTCGCGCGAGGCGCTGTTCGGAGCGATGCGACGCCGCGAAGCGTACGCCACCTCCGGCCCGCGTATCCTGCTGCGCTTCTTCGGCGGCTGGGAGTATCCAGCCACCATGTGCGAGCAGGACGGCGATGCGTTCGCGACGACAGGCTACGACGGGGGTGTCGCGATGGGTGGCACCCTGGGGGCGCGGCCCGGCGCGGGTGGCGCGCCGACCTTCGCGATCTCCGCGCTGCGCGACGCGGGTGACGAGCTCGACCCCGCGACGCCGCTGCAACGCATTCAGGTCATCAAGGGCTTCACCGACGCGGAGGGCGCCCCGCAGACGACCATCTACGAGGTAGCTGGCGACGCGAACAACGGCGCGTCCGTGGACCTCGCCACGTGCGAGACCTCCGGGACCGGCTTCGACGCGCTGTGTACCGTCTGGACCGACCCCGACTTCGATCCTGCCGTGACGGCCTACTACTACGTCCGCGTCGTCGAGAACCCGACGTGCCGCTGGTCCACGCGCCTGTGCAATGCCGCAGGTGTGAGCTGCGACGACCCGGGCAACGTGCCGACAGGTTACGAGACCTGCTGTCGGGACACCATCCAGCCGGTGGTGCAGGAGCGCGCCTGGAGCTCGCCCATCTGGTACCTGCCCGAGCAGTGAGCTTGTCGTCCCCTCCGGAGAGCCGATCGGAAAAGCGTGCGCCCCGCCTCGCCTCGCGGTTGTTGGCGGCGCCGACGTTGCACTTCTTCGTCGTGGGCTTCGTGGTCCTCGTATCCGAGCGCGCTTGGACGCGCGCGCACACGGAGCGACCAACCCTGCACGTCGTGGTACCGACCGGCCTCGGTCCCGCCGAGCGCGAGAAGCGCGTCGACGCCGCCGTGCTGATCAAAGAGGGCCTCGGCCTGGGTTGGGCGCGCACGGATCACGTCATTCGCACGCGGCTGATCACCAACCTGCGCTTCGCGCGTGGGGAGACGAGGCCGGGCGACGAAGACGCGACGTCGCCCGCCGCACCTCGGGACGACGACGCAGCGCTGCTCGAGGAGGCGCTGCGGCTTGGAATGGAGCGCAGCGACCTGATCGTGCGACGGCGCATCGTGAGCCGCGCCGAGCGGATGATGACCAGCGACGTGCGCCACGCCCCGGTCGACGACGGCACGCTGCTCGCGTTTCGCGACGCGCACCCCGAGCGCTTCCGTGCACCTGCGCGCTTCCGCTACGTGGACGTGTTCCTCAGCCAGCAGAGGCGTGGCGACACCCTGGACCACGCCGTGTCGGCGACGCAGGCGCAGCTGACGCGGTCGGGGTTGGCGCCCGAGCAGGCCGCCAGCCTGAGTGACCCGCTCTTGTACTCACCGGGGGACCGCTGGGTCAGCGCCGATGAGGTGGCGCGACGCCTCGGAGGCGATCTCGCGACCCAGCTCGAGGCGGCTCCGCTCCGACGCTGGGCGGGGCCCTTCCGCTCGTCGTTCGGTGTGCACTTCGTGTGGGTGCGCGAGCGGCGCGAGGCGGCGCTGCCATCACTCGAGGAAGCTCGCGCGCGCATCCTCGGCGCCTATCGCGACGACCGCCAGGCCGAGGCCATGCGCCGGCGCATGGCGGAGCTGCGAGCTCACTACGACATCACGGTGGAAGAACGCGAGGGGGCGCCGTGAGGCACGCGCCACGTTTCAGAGCAGCGAGGCACGGTGGACGGCCTCGACGACGACTCGGCGTGCGCGCCTGCCTCGCGGCGTCGGCGATGTTGCCCCTGGTGCTTGGCGCGGCAGCGGCCTACGCGCACCCGTTGGCCCCCGCCGCGCTGATCCTGCGCGAGCTCCCGGGCGCGCCCGCCGGCACCCTCGAGGTCACGTGGCGCACGTCGCGCGTGCGGCCACGGGGCGAGCAGCTGAGCCCGCGGCTCCCTGAACGGTGCGTACCAGACCCAGAGAGCGAGCGTGAGCTGCCGCAGGAGAACGTGGTGGCGCGCACGTGGCGAACGCGCTGCGGCGAGGGACCGCTGGCGGGCCTCGCCAACCAGACCGTGTCCATCGACGGCCTGGAACGCACGGAGACCAACGTCTTCGTGGAGGTCCAGCTGCGCGACGGTCGCACCGTGAGCGCCCTGCTGCACGCGCAGTCGCCGTCGCTGCAGATCACCGAAGAGGTCAGCGAGGCGCACGCGACGGCGAACCCCGGGTTCGTCACGCTGGGCGTCGGGCATCTCCTGAGCGGCGCCGATCACGTGCTCTTCGTCCTGGGCCTCGTGCTGCTCGTCAGCCGCTTGCGCGACCTGCTCTGGCTCGTCAGCGCGTTCACCGTGGGACACAGCGTGAGCCTCGCGCTCTCTGCCACGGGGGTACTGCAGCTGCCCAGCGCACCCGTGGAGGTCGTCATCGCCCTCAGCCTGTTGTGGCTCGCCCTGCGGGTGCTGGCCCGGCGGGCGGCGCTCGACGCAGCCCCCCCATCGGTTCGCCGCGCCGCGTTCGTGTGCGCGGCCTTCGGCCTACTGCACGGCCTCGGCTTCGCGTCGGCCTTCGCCGAGTCGGGCGCCACGGGACGGTCGCTCCCCGCCGCGCTCCTCGGCTTCAACGTCGGGGTCGAGCTGGGTCAGCTGGCCATCGTCGTCCCTGCCGCGCTCGCGCTCGCGCTGCTGCGTCGGCACGACGACCGACACCACAGGGAAGCGCGCGTCATGTTCGTCGGTGCCTACGCGATCGGCTGCGTCAGCGCGTACTTCGTCCTCGAGCGCACGCCGAGCCTGCTCGCGGCGCTCCAGGGTCTCGCCACCTAGCCGCTCGGTCAGAGCGCGATGCTGCCGGGGCCGCTCTCGCCCTGCTCGCCCAGCGCCCCGGTCGGAGACACCAGACCAGGCGTGCTCGCGTCCTCGAAGACCGCGTCGAACACCTCCGACATGTCCTCGGCGAAGATGAACTCGAGCTCGTTGCGCGCGGCCTCGGGCACGTCCTCCACGTCCGGCTCGTTGGCCTTGGGGAGCACGACCCGTGTCATGCCCGCCCGGTGCGCCGCGAGCACCTTGGACTTGATGCCGCCCACGGGCAGCACGCGTCCACGCAGCGTGGCTTCACCGGTCATGGCCGTATCGGTGCGCACCGTCTTGCCCGTGAGCAGCGACGCCAGCGCGCTGAACATGGTCACGCCCGCGGAGGGGCCGTCCTTGGGCACGGCGCCCGCCGGCACATGGATGTGCAGGTCGTGGTCCTCGAGGAACGTGGGGTTGACCCCGTAGCGCTCCGCGTTGGCCCGCAGGTAGGCGAGCGCGGCGCGGGCCGACTCGTTCATGACCTCACCCAGCTGCCCGGTGATCTCGACCTTGCCCTTGCCGGGCATGGACGTGGTCTCGACGTAGAGCAGGTCGCCGCCGACCGGGGTCCACGCGAGCCCTGCCGCGACGCCGGGCACGCCCAGACGCTCGGCCTTCTCGCGGTGCATCTTCTTGCGGCCCAGGATCTCGAGCAGGTCGTCGACCCCGATGTGGCGCGCGGGGATGCTGCGCTCCTCCTCGCCATCGCCCTCACCTTCTGGCGCCACGCCACGCGCGACCTCCAGGGCGACCGCGCGGCACAGCTTGGCGATGCGCTGCGTCAGCTGACGCACGCCCGCTTCCCGCGTGTAGCCCTCGATGACCAGACGCAGCGCGTCGTCGTCGAGCGTGATGCTCTCCTCCTCGAGCCCGTGCCGCTCCAGCTGCTTCGGCAGCAGGTGCTTGCGCGCGATCTCCACCTTCTCGTCGGTGGTGTAGCCGCTCAGCTCGATGATCTCGAGGCGGTCCAGCATGGGCGGGGACAGCTTGGAGAGGTCGTTGGCCGTCGCGATGAAGAGCACCTCGCTCAGGTCGAACTCGAGCTCCAGGTAGTGGTCCGTGAACGTGACGTTCTGCTCGGGATCGAGCACCTCGAGCAGCGCCGCCTCGGGATCGCCCTGGAAGCCGCGGCCCATCTTGTCGACCTCGTCCAACACGATGACGGGGTTCTTGACGCCTGCCTTTCGCATGGCGTTGACGATGCGCCCGGGAAGCGCGCCGACGTAGGTGCGGCGATGTCCGCGCACCTCGGCCTCGTCACGCACTCCGCCGAGGGCGACGCGCTCGAGGGGGCGCCCCGTCGCGTCCGCCACGGACTGCGCGAGCGACGTCTTGCCCACGCCCGGAGGGCCCGCGAGGCACAGGATGGTGCCGCGCGCGTCCGGCGCGAGCTTGAGCACGGCCATGTGCTCGAGGATGCGCTTCTTGACCTCCTCGAGGCCGAAGTGGTCCGCCTCGAGCACGGCCGACACGTCGTCGATGCTCGGGTGCGTGTCCACGCGCTCGGTCCACGGCAGGTCGCCGATCAGCTCGAGGTAGCGGCGGATGACGGACGCCTCGGCCTGCTGCGCCGGGAGCGACGACAGGCGGTTGAGCTCGCGGTCCACCACGCGCTGCACGTGCGGCGGGAACTCCTTGGCCTCGAGCTTCGCACGCAGCTGTTCGAGCTCGTCGTCCTCGTCCTCGCCGAGCTCCTTCTGGATGGCGCGCAGCTGCTGCCGCAGCATGGCCTCCTTCTGGCTCTCGTGGATGGACTTACGCACCTCGCCGTCGATCTTCGAGCGCAGCTCGGCGCCGGCGCGGACCTTCTGCACGAGGCTCGCCACGAGGCGCAGGCGGGTCGCGACGTCGAGCGTGTGCAGCACCTCGGCGCGCTCGTCGTCGGAGATCTCCAGCCACGCGCCCGCCAAGTCGGCCACCCGACCCGGGTCGTTCGTGCTGTTGAGCGACTGGTGCAGCGCCTTGTCCTTGGGCACCAACTCCAACAAGAGGTTGCGCAGGCTCTCCGCCAGGTGCGGCACCTCTTCGTCGTCGATGCCGAGGTCGCTCACCAGACGGACCTCCGCCTCGTGGTACGGCGCGGTGGTCACGACGCGCTCGAAGCGCACGCGCTCGAGGCCCTCGACGACCATGAGCATGCCGCGCTTGCCGCGGTCCGAGATCTTCCGGACCTGGGCGCGCACCCCGATGGGACGCAGATCCGCGATGCCGGGCACGCTGACCGAGCGGTCGTGCTGCGCGCCGAGCACCAGCAGGTCACCCTCTTCGAGGGCCCGGGCGAGGGCCACGGAGCGCTCACGTCCCACGGGAAACGTGCTGACGCGGCCCGGGAGGGGGACGCCCAAGCGCAGCGGCAAGAGCGGGAGGATCTCGGTGGGGCGGGGGTCGATCATCGACCGAACGTAAGAACGGGATCCTGGCCGTCAACCGTGGCCGCTCAACTGTCCCGGGCGGTGACCTTTCCGATGGGCGAGAGCGCCGCAAGCAGCGCGAGCCCGGCGGCGAGCCCGAACGCGCCCTGATACGCTGTGGGCACGAGGTCGCCACCGAGGGCCTCGAGCGCACCCAGCATCAAGGCCATGCCACCCGCGTTGGCCAAGGCCGTCGTGAGCCCGAGCGCCGCCGAGGAGGCGCCCAGGTCACGCGCCGCGCTGTCTGCCGTGACGGCCGCAGCGGTGGCGGTGGACACGAGCGCGAGCCCCCCACCCTGCGCGACGAGCGCGATGGCGAACGGGAGATACGGCATGCGCGGGTCCAAGAAGGCGTAGTAGCCGCACGCCAGCGCCACGAGGAACGCGCCTGTCTGGACCGGGCCGGACACGCCCGTGCGCCGGATGAGCATGCCCGCCAGGGGGCCCACCACGCCCATGGCGATAGGCCGCGGCAGGAGCGCGGCGGCGACCACCCCGGGCGACCAGTCCCCAATGCGCGTCAGCAGGACAGGCATGATCAGGAAGCTGCCCATGTAGACGGCCTGTACGGTGGAGCGCACCAGCAGCGCGCGACGCGTCACACGGCGCTCGAACAGACGCGGCGGCAGCACCGGCTCTTCGGCGCGCAGCTCGACGCGCCAGAACAGCGGGAGCAGCACCAACGCGAGCGCGAGCACGATCAGCGAGCGGACGGAGCCAAAGCCCCAGTGCGGCGCCTGGACCATCCACGTCAGGGCGGCCAGCGCGGCCAGCGCACCCACCACGGCCCCCTGCGCATCGAAGGGCCTCGGCGTCTCGTCGGAGGGCACATCGGCCGGCAGGACGGTCAGCGCCAGGAGCAGCGCCACGGCCGCGATGGGGAGCTGTGCGAAGAAGAGCACGCGCCACGACGCGTACTCGATCGCGACGCCCCCCAGCAGGATGCCGAGCGTGGGACTGAAAGCCATGGTGCTGGTCCAGTAGCCGAGCGGCACGCTCTGCTCCTCGGGCGACCAGGCCGACGCGGCGATGGCGAGGCCGCTGGGCAAGACCAGCGCCGTCCCCACGCCTGTGACGACCCGCGCCGTGATCAGCCACGGCAGCGTGGGGGCCAGCCCCGACGCCAGCATGCCCAGCGTGGCGATGACGAGCCCGAGCAGCCACACCCGCTTGCGCCCCGTCCGGTCCGCCAGGCGCCCAGCCGCCGGTGTGACCACGGCGCTCACGACCATCGGCGCCAATGTGACCCACGCCACATCGCCGATGCTCACGTCGAGGTCGAGGGCGATGGGCGCCAACGCGATGGTCAGGATCGTGAGCGTCAGGTTGGTGCTGAACGCCGCCAGCAGCACCACCGCCAGCACGGCCCGGCGCGACCACTCCCGCGGCGCGGTCAGCGCGTCACCCGTGGCAGCGTCGTCTGGCACGCACGCAGCGTGGCTGCGCGCGCCCGCGGCGTCTACCCGAAGTAGTGCGCCGCCATCCGCTCACCGTAGCGGACCAGGTTCTCGTGGCTGAGCGCGGCGTCCTTGAGCGGGCTCGGCAGGGGAGCATCCACGATGGACGTGACCCACGCGTACACGGTCGCGTCCACGCTGCTCGGTCTGTCCCCCATGAAGAAGGGTTTGTCGCCGAGGAAGCTTCCGAGCGAGCGGAGGTCGCCGGCTCCGAGCGCGTAGATCTCCTCGCGCGCGTGACGCCCGAGCCCCTGGCCGTGCATGGCCTTGAAAGCCTGCTTGCGCAGCTGGGCCGCGACGGGCCGCCGCACCAACGACGGAATCGCCTTGAAATAAGCGTCGCGCAGGACGGGCCAGTTGTGCTCCTCCATCCAGCGCGCATAGAACAGCACGAAGTACAGGTGCTCCTCGCACAGCTTCACGAACGCGTCGGCGACGGCGCGCTCTGCGTCGCTCAGCCCCTCGTCGAAGTCGATGCCGAACGTGTCCTGCAGGTAGAGCTTGATGAACGTGGAGTCCGCGATGAGCTTCCCGCGGTGTCGCAGCACGGGCAGCTTCCCCTTGGGGGCCTTGCGCGGATCGGTCCACGTCTCGACCACGTAGGGTTGCCCAGAGGCGGCGAGCAGCGCCTCGGCCTTGATGCAGAAGGGGCTCCCGTTGCGCAGGCCGAAGACGGGCTCGTACTGGAGGAGGGTCAACGTCTCGCTCGATGGGTTCGTCATGCTGCGGGGTATACTGACAGATTCCTGACAGAGGCTGTCAGGAACGGCACTGCACAGTCCAGGGAGTCCGCGAGACGGGAACATCCATGAGAGCCCAACGCCTGAACGAGATCATCCGCCAGCTGCGCCGCGCGCGAGCACCCCTCACGGCGGACACCCTGGCGGCGCGCTTCGAGGTCACGCCGCGCACCATCTACCGCGACGTGGCTGCGCTGATCGGGAGCGGGGTGCCCATCCGCGGCGAGGCGGGGGTGGGCTACGTGCTGGGCGAGGGCTACGACCTGCCGCCGCTCATGTTCGACGCGCGCGAGCTGGAGGCGCTGATGCTGGGCGCGCGCATGGTGGCCGCCAAGGCCGACGCGGCGACGGCTCGGGACGCGGAGAGCGCCATCGCGAAGATCGTCGAGGTGCTCCCCAAGGAGCGCCGCGCGCTGCTGCTGGACTCGCCGCTCTTCGCGCACAGCTTCCGCCCCAAGGTGGAGGACCGGGTGGACCTGGTGCCGCTGCGGGACGCGCTGCGCGACCAGCGCAAGGTGCACCTGAACTACCGTGACGTGAACGGGACGGCCACGGAGCGCACCGTGTGGCCCGTGTCGCTGGGCTACTTCGAGGGGAGCCGTGCGCTGGTGGCCTGGTGCGAGCTGCGCTCGGACTTCCGGGTGTTCCGGACGGACCGTATGGACACGCTCACGGCGCTCCCCGATCCGCTCCCGCGCCCCCGGCGCGTGCTGCTGCATGCGTTCCGCGAGCAGCAGGCCGAAGAAGAGCGCGCGGCGCGCGAGGGCTGTGGCCCGCGCCACCCCGAGTCCGGTGCGGACCATCCGGGCGCCCTGCGGCGCTAGAGCGAACGAGCCAGGGCTTCTGCCGATCCCGGGTTGCGCTCGCGCTCGGCCTTTCGGACGCGGCCCGGGTGCGGCATCCTTCTCCCATGGCGAGAGAACGTACGGTCCGCGACGTCATGACCCGGGACGTCACGACACTGGCTGCCGACGAGAGTCTGGCGTTGGCGGACGAGGTCATGCGCCTCAAGCGCATCCGGCACATCCCCGTGGTGCGCGGCAAGCGGCTGCTGGGGCTCATCTCCCACCGCGACCTGCTGCAGGCGCAGGCGCGGCTCTTGCTGGCCACCAAGCAGGCCACGGAAGATGAGGTCTACGTGTCGGTCGCGGCGGAGGACATCATGACCAAGGACGTGGTCACGGTGCACCCCGACATGCGCATCCTCGAGGCCTCGGACCTGCTGCTGGACCAGCCGTTCGGGTGCTTGCCGGTGGTGGAGAACGACGGCCTCGTCGGGATCGTGACCGAAGCCGACCTGCTCCGCTGGGCCGTGCGTCAGCTGCGCGAGCAGAGCTCCCGCGAAACGGACCGGCCCGATCCAATGGATTGACGCGGGGCGTGCCGCAGACCGCAGGGCGACGCGGAGGGCATGGCGCGAACCGCTGGCGAGCGCGCAACCCGCCGAGCTCGTCAGGTGTCGCGATCGTCGCTCTCCCTACGCTCGTCCACCGCTGAGTCGACCACGAGGGGCTCCTCGGCGCTCACGGCGGACGCGTCGGGGTCGGGTGCGATCGGCTCTTCGGAGCCCGGACCAGACGCCGCCGTGTCGAGAGCCTGCGCGCCCTCGGGGGAGGGCTCCATGCCGTCGGGGGGCTCCGTGCCCTCCTCGCGTTCGACCGCGGGTTCGCGCCGAGCGCCGGCCACAGGCGGCGCCCCCGGGCCTGCCGGTGGCTTCGGGGGGCTGAGCGGCTTCATGAGCGCGCCGTCGGAGAACGCGGCCCACCCCCAGCGCGACCAACGCAGCACCAGCGAGAACGCGAGCCAGAGCGCCCACGAGAACATCAGCACGCGGAACACCCACGTAGGCACGCTGAACAGCGTGGCCACCGGCAGCGCGCCCGTGCTGCGGTCAGTGAAGAAGCGCAGGTGCTGGCTCCAGCTTCCAGGGCCCTCGATGCCCATCTCGGGATCGCCCAGCAAGCCCGCCTGCACCGCCCACAGCAGCAAGCCGCAGGTGACGAAGGTGTAGCCGATGATGAACAGCTGCCGCAGGTTGAACAGCGCGCCGCTGGTGAGTGGGGTGTCCTTGCGTGACTCCAGCAGAAAGAACCACCCGATGACGACCACCCCCGCGGCAGCCGGGATCTGCGTCAGGCCGACGAGCAGGAGCAGCCAGTCGTGGAGGCGCAGCGGCAGGCTGCGCTTGCGCGCGAGCACCACGGCCAGCAACAGCGCGAGGGCGAGGTAGCCCCAGAACAGCACGGCCGGGCCCCAGGCGGGACCGGACAGGAACAACACCCAGCGGTCGTTGCTGCTCTCGACGATGAGCTCCGCGTTCACCACGGCCTGGTCCACGGTCACTTGCGGCGTTTGGAAAGCGGTCTCCCAGCCGCGCGCCTCCTGCCACTGCAGCTGGATGCTGTGCGACCCGGGCTGCAGGGCGATGACCACGTCGTCCCCCTCGCGCTGCAGGGGTCGGGTGTCGCCGTCCACCGAGAGCGAGCGCACGTCCGCGTCGCTGGGCACCTGGAGGCGCACGGGCGAGCTGACGCTGGTGCGGATGCCGAGGTCGAGCGACGCGCTGGTCAGACGCACGCCGGGGTTCACGGTCAGGCTGGCGCGGTCGACCGTGATCGAGCGCCCCTCGGCGGCGGCGGGGCGGGTCAGAGTGAGGGTCAGCGACTCACCGGGCCACGGGTGGAAACGTGGCTCCCAACGGGACCCCGACGCGCTCTCGGTGGGTGCGATGCCCTCGCTCGCGCACTGCCACAACGCCGTGCAGGCCAGCACCCACACCTCGGACAGGCGACCCGCCTCGGGCGCGGTCAGCGTCACGGTGTCGGCGGGTTCGAGGGTCGAGGTCCAGCGCAGCTCCGAGGCGTTCTGACCGAGGGTGACGAGCGCCTGGCCGCCTTCGACGGTGACGCTCGAGTCGGTGACGGACTCGCCGGGCAGCAGCGGAATGCGCACGACGGCGGGCGAGGTCGCGGGGGAGCGTCGGCGCACCACGGACGTGAGCGTCCAGCGCACGCCGATGTCGAGGCGTCGCTCCACCTCGAGCCAGGTGGGGAGCTCCGAGCGGCGCTCCGCGTCCGCTCCGGTCGTGGTGGTGAGCAGGCGCCGCAGCTGGACCGACTCCGGTGGGCCGTTCTCCGCGGTGAGGCCGTCGACCTCCCAGCCCTCGCCCGTCACGCTCAAGCTACGCGGCGCGCGCCCGAACGCGAGCGTGAGTGAGTCGCGCCCGCCGATGGGCCCTTCGAGCCGCAGCGTGTGCACGCCTTCCGGCACCCGCGCGTGGAGGAAGCCACTGGGCATGCGGACGATGGCTGTCGTGGGCCGCCCGTCCAGCGTCACGCTCTCGGGCGTCCAGGTGGCCGTGGGTCCTGGGAGGGGATAGGCCGCCATCGCGCGGGCGCTGATCTCGATCTCGGCCACGAGCCGGTCGCCCTCCACGCGGACGGTCAGCCGATTGGCGTCCGCGCAGCGCTCGCACGGAGGCGCCGTGGTGAGGCGGGCGCGCAGCTGCTCGAGCACCTCGGGAGAGGGGATCTCCTGAGCGCGCGCTGACGCGCCCAGCAAGAGGCTGGCGAGCAGCACCGCGAGGCCCGCTGAGAGAGCGAGCGCGCGACGCGGCGTGGTTGGCGCGGGCGGTTCGGTGCCGGCGCCCGTAGGGTCGGACGGCCTGCTGTCCGAGGCCCGGGGCTTCCCGTCGAACGCCTCGTCGGACCCTTCGGTCGGCGCGCCCGACGAACCGGGTACGGGTTCAGCTCCGCCCGGGGGCGCCCCCCCGTCGGACGGCGCGGTGGGCGCGGGGGCACGTGGGCGGAGACGCAGCGCGACACCCAGCAGGCCCAACGTCAGCAGCGCGCGCAGCGCGTAGCGCAGGCGCGTCATCCACGGCGGGCTCAGCACGAGGCCGATGCGGTGGTCGCGGGCCACCGGGCCGTCGAACGACAGCGTGTAGGTGTTCCAGGTCCACGTGGGGAGCCCGAAGCCGGTCTGCACCACCGCGTTCGGATCGAGCCAGGCCGAGTTGCTGGCGTACTGCGCGACGCGTCCCGAGGCCCGCGTGTTCTCGGACCGCAGAGACGACTGGTCGTACTGCGGAGCCACCTCGGCGGCGGGCGCGGCGGTCTCGAACTCGCCGTCGGACACCAGCGAGCGCATGGCGAGGCCGTCGTCGCCGCCGTAGAGGTCGAAGCCGCTGGGGGCGAGCTGCGGGTGCAGCGCGTAGCGCGTCTGCGCCCCGGCGAACACGAGCGCGCTGACCACCGCGACCAACGTCGCCGCGTGGTACCCGTAGCGCACCACCCGCTCGAACTTGCGGGCCGCGAGCGCGCGGTGCAGCGCGAGGAGGACCGCCAGGGACAGCCACACCCAGCGCGGCGCGTCGTCCACGTGATACGACAGTCCCACCGTGACGAACGCCAGCACGCCGTAGCGCAGCCCCATCACCTGGGCGATGGCCGCCGTGATGATCAGCAGCGCGAAGAAGCTGAGCAGGCTCCACTGGTCGACCAAGGTCCCGGGCGCGCGGTCCACCCCGCTCGCGTGCACCAGCTCCCAGCCGGGCGGGAGGTTCAGGCGGGTGGACGAGCCCTGCGCGTCCTCCGACCAGCCCACCGCGGGCAGCGACGAAGCGCGGCCTTCGGCGCGCCACTCGGCGGTGATGGAGGCCCGCGTGGCGCGCAGCTCGACGCCTGGGCGACCGTCCGCGCCCTCGGTGATGAGCTGATCCTCCCCACCGATGCTGACGCGACCAAGCTCGCCCTCGGCCAGCGCGACGCGGTGCTCGCTGTGCATGCTGACCGACATCACATCGCGCGCGGTGAAGCCGCCGCCGTTCTCGTCGAGCCAGACGGTGCGGTCGAGCGTCAGCTCGTTGGGCGGGGGCGTCGGCTCGCCGCGGCGGGACGTGCGCAGCGTGAGGTTCGCGTCGCGGCCGACCAGGTAGGCCGAGAACGAGCGCCACTCGTCCGGGAGCGACGTGCGGGCCGGGTCGATCCCGGTCGCCCCGCTCAGCTCCACCTGGCGCAGGCTCTCGTCGGGCGCCCAGACCCACACCTCCTGCTCGGGCCACGGGGCCTCGAGGGCGCTGCGTCGATAGCTGGTCTCGGGGTTGGCGACCAGCGCGGTGATGACGACCGAGAACTCGCCGGCGCGCAGCTGCATCGTGAGCTCACCCGTGGGCAACAGGCGCACGGGTAGGGTTGCCTGCACGTCCACCGGCACGGCGCCCTCGGGCAGCACATCACCAAGCAGCAGCTCGCGCGCGCGCCCGGCGGCCCGCACCTGCACCCGCGTGGTGAGGGTCAGCGGCACCCCGTCGTCCAGCCGGCGATGCACCTCGAGCGTGACACGGTCCTCGCCGAGCGCCTCGCTCTGGCGCGCCCGCAGCCACACGTCTCCGCTCGCGGTGCGGGTCGCCACAGAGACCTCACCGTCTTCGACCAGCAGCACGCGAGCGACCTCGTCGGGCACCCGCAGGGTCTCGGGACGCGTGCTCCAGGCCAAGCGCCCCTCCACGCGGTGCTCTCCCGCCTCGACCTCCACCACGGCGCGGCCGTCCTCCACCAGCACCACCGCGGGGCGTCCGTCGAGGGTCACGTCCACCGGCTGGATGCGCTCGTTGCCCGGCAACGCGAAGCGACTGCGTCGGTCGCTCGTGCCTCGCAGCACGAACGACGCGCCCCCGTCGGCGACGTCGATGCGCAGCTCGCCCGGCCAGACGCAGATGGGGTCACGCGCGCGATCGGGCTCGGTGGCGGCCGTCGGGCGTGTGCAGCCGTAGGCGGCGTCCCCCTCCAGCACCCACGGCACCCAGGGGCGCAGGACCGGTGGGACCGACTCGGCGGAAGGCTGAGCGCTGGCGCGCCCCCCCAGGCCGACCATCATCGTGAGCAGGAAGAGCGGAGCGAGGAAGTGCTTCATGCGTGCGTGTGACACCGGGGCAGGGTACCAGCCTTGGGTCGCGAGCGCGTTCGCGCACCACGGAGGCGGCCGGCCCCCCCACGGCACCGGCGCTCCACGGCGGGCGAACGCGCCCGCGACCCGTCCCTGCCATGCCGCGCCGACGAGCTCACGACGTCACTGGCGGGGCACGGACGGGGGCGCCAGTCAGCCCGCGCGGCGCCGGCCCACGCGGACTAGGGCCACCAACACGAGCGTCAGCGCGAACCACCCACCGGCTCCCGGGGCACGCGAGCCCTGCGTGGCGCAGCCGTCGCAGCCAGTCGCGGACGGGGGTGGGAGACCGCGTAGGCCGACCTGGGTGGAAGCCACGTTGCCGCTCGAGTCGCGCACCTCGAGCGCGTCGACGGGCGCGCCCAGCTCCACCTCGGCGGTCCCCACGGGGCGCCACGTGCTCCACGGCGCGGACGCTGTGCGCGTGCGGTACGCGAGGGTGCGCTGCGACTCGACCGTGTCCAGGGCCCAGAACGTGCGGCCGTCGGACGAGAGCTCGACCATGGGCGCCGTCGCGTCCACGACGAAGGTCTGCGTGCCCACGCTCCCGAAGCTGTCGGACCCGACGGGCCGGCTTCGCACGGTCAACGTGTGCTCGCCCTGACGCAACAACGCGGCGTCCTCGATGACCGCATACGTCGCGGCCTGGAAGGGACTGAACGCGCCGCCGTCCAGGCGGTAGCTATACTCGCGGAGGGACCCGTCGCCCGCCTGAGCCTCGAAGGCCACCTCGAGGCGCGGCAGCTGGCCCTCCCCGAAGCGCGAGAGCGTCAGCGACTCGCCGTCGCCGACGTCGAGCCTGGTGATGGCCACACGCACGGGGTCTCGGTCCTCGAGCGCGCTGGGCGCCGCTTGCACCAAGTCCACGAACACCCCGAGGAACGCCTCGGCAGCGGGCCCCTGCCCCTCGGTGACCAGGCGCAGCGAGTCCTGCGTGAGCGCGACCCCGACCGGCAGGGCGCCCCCGGCGAGCGCCGCCGGATCGATGGGCGCGATGTCCTTCGTGAACATTGGAGCAAAGCTGGCGATCACGTCGGGCAGCACGTCCGCCAGCATCTCGGCGTCCTCGAGCAAGAGAGCGCTGTTGCTGACCGTGGCGTTGTCGACAGTCAGTCCCAGGAGGGGCAACACGCGCCCGTCCGTGACCTGCAGGTTCACCTGCGCGCCGAGATCCATGGTGAGCGTCAGCGCGCGCACGTAGCGCTCGCTGCTGTAGACGTAGAGGTCCACGGACAGGCTGGGGAACGCGATGCCGAGCAACGCGCTCTCCTCGGTCCCCTCGCCCACGGTCAGGACGGGTGGCCGCGCGGGGCGCAGGACGACCCCCATGGACGCGACGGAGTCCGGGAACGCCAGCGCCTTGAGGGACGGGATCAAGAGGGAGAAGAGGCCGGTCGAGAGCTGCTGCGCAAGGGCGCTGTTGACCTCGATGCAGAAGAACCCAGCGCGCCACAGCTCGGAGAGAGACCAGTTGATGAAGCGCTCCGAGATCGCGAGGCCGACGTGATGCTCGTCGTCTCCGCCACGCAGCGCGCTGGCCACGGCGATGGCGTCGGGTCGCGCCATGAGCCCCTCGGGGGGCAGCTCCACGCACGCAGAGGTGGCGAGGGACTCGGCGCCCGCGACCATCGACAGCGAGTAGCCGCCCGCCACGGCCTCGCCTTCGCCCGACAGCGCGAAGAGCGTGTCGAACGCGGCGCGCAGGCCCGGCAGGATGGAGGCCGTCGCGTCCCCCGCGCTGAGGCGCGTCTCGAGGCCGAGCAACAACGGAACGCACTCTCCCGTCTCGTCGTCGACGCAGATGCCGTCGTCGTCGGGTGAGCTGCCGGCCGGGCAGAGGGTCACGTCACCCGCGCTGGCCGGGTTGCGGTGGGCCGGCTGGCACAGCGCCGAGAAGCCCTCGGCCGCGCTCGGCAGCTGGTCCTCGATGGCCCCCACGATGATGCCTCGAAAGGGGTTGAGCAGGCCCGACGCGGCGCATCCACCGAAGGTGAAGTCGTTGTTCTCGATGCCGGGCGCGACGAGCGCGAGCTCACTCACGTCGAGGCGGCTGTAGCCCGCGCGCAGACCCTCGGTGAGCTCTGCGATCCCGGCGCGCACCGACACGCCGATGGTGTCCGACTGACCGCCCGCAGCGGCCGTGTTCAGGTCCACCGTGCAGCCTGAGGGAACGACGCCGACCGTCGCGTACGAGCGCACGGGGAAAGGAGCGCGCTGCCCGTTTCCATCGAGCGACCGCGCCCCGGCGCCGATCTGCGCGCGAATGGCGTCGGGGTCCCCCACGAGCGCCTGCAGGTCGAGCTCGCCGAGCGTCAGCTCCACGGCGCAGCGCCCGCCGCCGAACACATGCACGCTCGTGGCCAGCGACGCGGCGGGCTTGGTGAGCGTCACCCGATAGGAGAAGCCGCCCTCGAGCGTGAGGTCACCGAAGACGACGTGCGACGCCGCGAGCGTGTTCCCTCCTTCGCGGCGCAGCAGCTCCACCGGCGCTCCGGGGCCGCTGGTGCGCGTGACGGTGAGCGTGGTGTCGAGCGACCCGCCCTCCGTCACGAACCAGCGGCGCTGCGTCGTGGTGGGCGAGAGGGTGCGCGAGGTGCTGCCCGAGCCACCGCTGAAGGTCAGCGTCTCTTCACCGGCGCACAGCGCCACCACCTCGGTGTCGGTGAGCCGCACGAGCGCCGGCTCCACGGGGATGCGCAGGTCCTCGTCCGTCATGAGCGCCGAGGCCGCCAGGGCCTCGACGTTGTCCTCGAGGAATCGCAGGCCCGCGGGCCCGAGGCGCACCTGGATGGCGTCGTCGATCTCCCTCGTCCGGTCGAAGCCGCCCGGGATGGGCCCCGTGGTGCAGCCGCAGCCATCGAGCGCGTCGCACTCTCCGCAGCCGCTGGCGCACGACTGCGCGCAGCCGCTGGCGTCGAGGCCGCAGCCCGACAGCGACAGCAGGCTCGCGTACAGCAGGGGCACGGCCATGGCCCATCGGGGCGCGTGCCCCACTCCGAATTCCAACGCTCTGCTCATGGTCACTCCTCGCGCGCCCGATTCCGTCGGCGCGTCGGGAGGCCGGATTGCAGGAGTCGGTCCAACCCGCTTTCGCGTGGAATCCAGAGGGTAACCGGCGGGAAAAGTGTGCAGCTCCGTGCGCACTGTGCAGAGAGCCCGCCAAGCGCTCGAAGTCCCACGTCAGGGAGGAGCCTCGTCGATTCCCTGTCGGCCGGCAGATCGCGAGGATGCTGACTGGCGACGCGTTGCATGGACGCCGGACCAGGTCAGTGTTGGAGATGCCTCGGAGAGGACCGTCACGTTGACCATGGGTCGTTCGTTCTCCGAGGAGTCTTGCGCCGCGGACTTCGGACTGGGACGGCCGAAGGCGGAGTTCACGCTGGCAGGGCGCGGCCAGATGAACCCGCTGGGCGTGCTTCGTTTGGAGACGGACCGCGGCACCTTTGCCATCAAGCAGTCGCTCTACCCACCTCGCCCCGTGGCGCTGCGCATCGAGCGAATGGCGCACGAGGCGGGCCTCACGATGCCGACGCCCATCCTCACCGTGGAAGGGCGGAGCTCAGCGAGGTACGCAGTGGACACCAAGCGCGTCTGGGTCCGTGCGTTCGGCTGGGTGGACGGAGAAGCGGGAGCCTGGGGAAGCGTCTCCGAACGCGCTTCGTTCGAGGTCGCTGGTGTCATCGGACGGGTTCAGCAATTGCCATTGATGGCGTTCATGCTCGAAGACAAGCCGCACCGCCCGCTCCACGAGCGGCACTGGCGCAAGCTGGCCCGCTCGGCGCGAGAGCGGCACAAGCCGTGGGCGCGGCTGTTGGACGAGCGCATCGATCTGCTGGTCGAAGCTGAAGCCCACGCGGACCGCGAGGCGCACTACCCGCAGTGCGTCAGCCATCGCGACTACCACCCACCCAACTTCATCGAGCCGAAGTCCGGTCCCCGTGCCCTGGTCGACTGGGACTCTGCCGGGACGGCCTCGCCCCGCCTCGAAGCGCTGCGCTTCGCACTGATTTGGGCGACGCCGGAAGTTGGTCCACCCCAACGCGACCTGGTGCGAGCGTTCGTCCGAGGCTACGAGGCCAGCGGGTTGCAGCTGCCGGCCCCGACGCTCGACGAGATGATCGCGCAGGCCCAGCCTAGGGTGCGGTGGATTCGCTTCAACGTGCTGCGAGGGCTGCGAAACGAAGTCGAGGTCGAGCCAGGCCTCGTGGAGGCGCTGCTGCAGACCGTCGCGCCGCTGGATCACGACGAACTCGAGTCGCTGCGCGGCTTCTTCGCATAGCGTGCTCGTCGGGCGCCTCCGCCACTCCTCGAGTGTGCCCTAGGCGTCGGACTCGGCGTGCCTCTTGAAGTTGTTCAGAATGGCCTGCCAACCCGCGCGCCGGCGGTCGCGTCCGCGCGGCGATCGCGATGACGTCGGACCCGCGCGAGCGCCGCACCATACCGCACCGCGCCCGAGGCTCACGAAAGGACGCGCAACCGGGGGCTGCGGGCGTCGCGTCGGGCGGCGACCTCGGCCGGGGTGGGGCTGCTGAGCCGGACGATGCGGCTGACCACGGAGCGGAACTGCGAGGACAGCGAGCCTGTGTTGTAGTGCTGCCCATAGCGCTCGCAGATCTCGCGCACCTTCACGGCCATCTCGGCGTAGCGCAGCGCCGGCACGTCCGGGAACAGGTGGTGCTCGATCTGGTGGCTGAGGTTGCCCGTGAAGAAGTGGAACACGGGTCCGCCCTCGAGGTTGCTGGACCCCTTGAGCTGCCGCAGGTACCAGGCGCCGCGCGTCTCGGTCTCGAGGGACTCGGGGGGGAACGTCTCGGCGTCCTCGGTGAAGTGGCCGCAGAAGATGATGGTGAAGGCCCAGAGGTTGCGCGCGAGGTTGGCGCTCATGTTGCCGAGCAACACGGGCAGGAAGCTGGGACCCGCGAGCAACGGGAAGAGCAGGTAGTCCTTGGCGCCGACGCGCGCCATCTTGCGCAGGACGGGGCCCAGCTCGGCGCGCATCTCGGCCCGCGACCGCTCGCCCTTGCGCACGCGGTCGAGCTCGAGGTCGTGCATGGCGACGCCCCACTGGAAGAAGGTCGCCAGCGCACCGGCGTACAGCAGCTGGAAGCGGTGTCGCGGTTCCCACGCCTCGTGCTCCGTCAGGCGCAGCACGCCGTAGCCGAGGTCACGGTCCTTGCCGAGGATGTTGGTGAAGTTGTGGTGGAGGTAATTGTGGCTGTGCCGCCACGCGTCGCCGGGGCACGCCGTGTCCCACTCGAACGTGTCGCCGCGGTACTCGGGGTCGTTGAGGAAGTTGTACTGCCCGTGCATCACGTTGTGCCCGAGCTCCATGTTGTCGACGATCTTGCTCACCGACAGCAGACCCGTACCGAGCACGAAGGCCGGCGGGAGCCACCCGGCGAACAGCAGCGTGCGCCCGCCGATCTCCGTGTAGCGAACGCAGGCGTGCACGCGACGGATGTAGGTGGCCTCACGCTCGCCGACGGTGGCCATGACCTCGGCGCGCAGCTGGTCGAGCTCGGCGCCGAACGCCTCCACCTCGGCGGCGGTCAGGGCGCGGCTGCGGCTGGGAGGCGCGGGTGGCGGCGGCACGAGGGCGACGTGGGGTGCGCGCTCGGGCGCTGGGCTCGGGGGAGGGGTCTTCTTGGTGAACGGGGTGCGAAGAGAGATGTTCATGGGGAACCTCGACCGCACATGGCGGCGACAGAGAGTGAGTTTCAGACGTCCAGCACGACGGGGCCGAGGGGCTCGCTGACGCACAGGCGGATGGGGCTGCCCGGGCGGTCGTCGATGGCCCCGGTCACGCGGTCGCGCACGACGCCTTCGACCTTGGTGCAGGTGCAGGTGTGGCAGATGCCGATGCGGCATCCGCTGCGTGGCTGAAGACCCGCCTCCTCGGCGGCCTCCAGGAGAGACGGCTTCTTGCTGATGGCCGTGACCCGGCTCTTGCGGAACTCGATGGTGGCCTCGGTGTCACGCTCGGCGCCGGCCGTGGGCAGCGCGAAGTACTCGCAGCGCAGGCGGTCCGTGAGACCGCGCCCGTCGAGCTCGCTGCGCACGCTGTGCACCAAGCCGGAGGGCCCGCACAGGTAGATGAGGTCCGGCGTGAGGCCGCCGAGCGCGTCGTCCAGCTGCGCGGAAGAGAAGCGCCCCACGTGCTCCGTGCTGGGCGCGCCCTGCAAGCTCGGGTGAGCTTCCGGGATGGCCAGCAGCCGGAAGCGTGAGTCGCGCTCGGCCAGGGCGCGCAGGTGCTGATGGAACGCGAAGTCGAGCACGCTGCGCGCGTAGTAGAGCAGCGTGACGCGCTGCACGTTGCGGCAGCGGAGGGCCGCGTCGAGCAGGCTGATCATCGGCGTGATGCCGCTGCCGCCCGCGATCAGGAGCAGCTGCGGGGGCACCTCGCGCGGGAGCACGAAGTCGCCCGCCGCGGCGCCCAGCTCGACCACGTCACCGACGCGCAGGCGCTCGTGGACGTAGCCCGACACGACACCGCCCGGCTGCTTCTTGATGCCGAGCTGCAGGGTGCGCGCCTTGGGCGAGCTGGTGAGGCTGTAGTAGCGCTCGTGCACGATGCCGCCGATGGTCACGCGCAGCGGGACGGCTTGGCCGGGGACGAAGCCCGCGAAGAGGCGGTTGGGGCGGAGCTCGACCCGCAACAGGTCGGGGGTCTCGTGCGTCATCGCGACGACGCGCGCCTTGACGCGCTGCACGCTGAGCAGCGGGTTGATGTGGGAGAGGGCGAAGTCGATCCAGTGCGGGTCGACGAAGTCGGTGAGGCCGAGCGTGGGGCCGGCCGGGGTCTGTGGGGTGTGGCTGTGGGGGAGCATGGTCACCTCGTGGTCTCCAGTCGTTTCAGTGAACAACCGTGTACTGAGATATGAGGCCTCCCCGCGATTCAGTCAACACTTGTGCTCTTAAATTTTCGCTACGAATCCGTAACTTTAGCTTTTATCGTTTATAACCAATACTTTACACATCGAACAAACGTATGCGTAACATATCGAAAACCGGCGGCGCAGCTTTCGGCGCGCACCTGCTAAGGTGAGGGGTGTCCACGCGCGCCCAGAAGAAGCTCGAGTCCCGCCAGGCCTTGATGGACGCGGTGATCACGCTCACGGCGCACGGACGTAGCTTCGACAGCCTGAGCCTGCGTCAGGTGACCGCCGAGGCCGGCTTGGTGCCCACGGCGTTCTACCGTCACTTCGACGACATGGAGCAGCTCGGCGTGGCCGTCGCCGAGCAGGTCTGCCGCGACCTCCGCCCCCTCATCCGCGACGCGCGCCGCGAGGCCACGACGGCGTCGGATTCCGCGGTGCGCGCGTCGGTCGAGCTCTTCCTGAGCTATGTGCGCCAGCACGAGGCGGCGTTCCAGTTCCTGAGCCACGCGTACGCCGGTGGACGGACGGCCGTGTTCCGCGCCGTGCAGCGCGAGGTGCGAACGTTCGTGATGGACCTCGCTGACGACCTGCGGCTCGTGCCCCCCTTCAGCGGCTTCCCGTCGGAAGACGTCGAGATGATCTCGAACATCGTCGTGCAGATGGTGCTGTCGCTCACGCGCGACGTGCTCGCGCTGCCCGAGGGGCAGGCGACGCGCGAGGCCGAGCTGGCGGCGCGCGGCATCCGCGAGATGCGCTTCATCCTACTGGGCGCGCTGCACTGGAACCCCGCCTTTGGCCAAGTCCCCCTGGAGCTGCTCCGGCCGAAGCCGTAGCACCGCTGCCACGACACGCTCTGCGTCACGCGTGGAGGCCCTTGCGATGCCCACCGCCTCGCGCGTAGAACGATCCGGCGCGCAGGCTGCGCGCGACCAGGAGGCTCCCCCATGAAGCACGCACTCGACTCCGTCGGTTCCCTCGCCGCATCCGTCGCCGCAGGCCCTTTCGGCGTCCAGATCGCCCGCACCGCGCGCCAACCCGAACAGCTTCTCGAGCTGTACGAGATGGAGAACTGCCCGTTCTGTCGGGTGGTGCGCAACACGCTCACGGAGCTGGACCTCGACGCGCTCGTGTTTCCGTGCCCGAAGGGCGGCACCCGCTACCGTCCGCAGGTGCGGGCGCGCGGGGGCAAGGAGCTGTTCCCCTATCTCCACGACCCGAACACGGGCACGCGCCTGTACGAGTCGGCCGACATCGTGGCCTACCTGTACGAGACGTACGCCGGCGGGAACCCGCCGAGCCATGCGCTGATCAAGAGCGTGCGAACGTCGCCCTCGATGGCAGCCTCCGCGCTGCGCCTCGGACGCGGGATCCGCGCGCGCACCGGGCGGCTGCCCGAGCAGCACCTCGAGCTCTACAGCTTCGAGGCGAGCCCGTTCTCACGCATCGTCCGAGAGCGCCTGTGCGAGCTGGAGATCCCCTTCGTGCTCCGCAACTGCGGCCGGACTCAGGCCGTGGAGTGGATCGTGGTGCCCGCCCTGCGCGAGCGTCTGGCGCCCGACTACGCGCCCACGCAGCGGAACCGCAAGGCGCTGCTGGCGCGCACGGGACGCATGCAGGTGCCGTACCTGGTGGACCCCAACACGGGGCACGAGATGTACGAGTCGGCGCGCATCGTCGAGTACCTGGAGGAGACCTACGGCGCCTGAGCGAGGCAACCCCGTACGCTTTAGCGCGGATCGGCATGACGGCCTCATCACACACGACGTCCTCGACCGGTGTCGCGCACGAACCCTCTCTGGTGGAAGGTGTGCGCGAGCTGGAGCGCGGTCGACTGCGCGCGGTGCTGCGGGCCCGCATGTTCGGGGGCCCTGCGACTGCCGTTCGGCTCGGGCGCTTCGCGCTGGAGCGGAAGATCGGCGAGGGCGGCGCCGGGGTGGTGTACGCGGCGTTCGACCCGACCATGCAGCGCCGTGTCGCGCTCAAGGCGCTCACCGCCGCCCAGAGTGACCGACGGGCCCTGCTGCGTGAGGCTCGCGCGCTGGCGCAGCTGAGCCACCCGAACGTGCTCGGCGTGTTCGAGGTGCACGACGAGGGGGACATCGCCTTCGTCGTGTCGGAGCTGGTGGAGGCCGGCTCGCTGCGCGAGTGGATGCGGGGCGAACACACGCTGCTGGAACGCATCGCCATCGTCTCCGGGGTGGCTGCCGGGGTGTCGTGCGCGCACCGCGCGGGCCTCGTGCATCGCGACCTGAAGCCCGAAAACGTGCTGGTGGGCGAAGGGCGGCCGCGGGTGGCCGACTTCGGACTGGCACGGCTTTGGGCCGCGGGGGGTGACACCTGGGGCGAGCACCGGGTGGTCGGGACGCCCGGCTACATGGCGCCCGAGCAACGACGGGGAGCCGCGCCCGCGCCAAGCCAGGATCAGTGGAGCCTGGGCGTGATGGCGTACGAGCTGCTGTTCGGCCGTCACCCGTACGCCGTGGGGAGCGACGGCGCCGACGGTCCGTCCCGACCGTCGGTGCACGTCGCGGGACCGCCACCGCCACCCGCTGCCGACCACCCCGCGGGCCGCGCGTGGCCGGTGCTTGCGCGGGCCTTGGACGACGACCCCCAGGCTAGGTGGCCCGACGTCGACGCCTTCGCGCGCGCCATCGAGGACGCCCTGGCGCCCGCTCCGGTGGCCCCACCCGCGCGTCCCCGCGCGCTCGTGGTGGGCGCCGTGGTGACCGCCGCGTTGGCCTTGGGACTCACCGCGCTGGCGCTGCGGGCGCGCGAACAACGCCCCACTCAGGACGCGTCGGTCGATTCGCCGGGAGACCCGTGGGCGGCGCAGTACCCGACCGTGGCGCCCATGCTCGCGCGACGTGACTGGGTCGCCTGCAGCGCCTTCTTCGAGGCCCACGAGACGTCCCCCGCGGGCCACGCGGTGTGGGCCACCTGCGCGCGCGCCTCTGGCGATGGCGCTCGAATCGCGCGCATGTGCGAGGCCTCGTCGGACGACGCCACCCCCCCCGAGGAGTGCGACGCGTTGCTCACCGACGCTCGCAGCGCGCTGAACGCGGGGCGCCCCGAAGAGTGCATCAAGCGGCTCTGGGAGGGTGAGCACACCATGCTGCGGGGCGTGCTCATGGGAGAGTGCGCAAGCGGCCTCGCCAGCGACCTCCGCGGAGGATGGCCCTGCCTCTACGCGACGCGCAGCGCAGGTCCCCGCGGCCCCCTCACGACCTGCGGCTTCGCGGGGCACGTCATCGGCACCAACGGGCTACTCACCCCGGTCGACGCGTATGCTCGTTCGTTCGCGGCGCAGGGCGAGTGGGCTGCCTGCCGCAAGCTGGCCGAGGTGCACGGAGGGCTGGTGGACGCGCGGACCTGCGTCCCAGGGGGTGGCCCTTGAGCTTGCCGCCCACGGAGCGTCGCGGCATGCTCGACCGCGATGCCAACGCCGCTGGGTGACGACGATCGCGCGCTGCTGGAAGCGTGGCGCGCGGGGGATGCGCAGGCAGGTGAGGCGCTCTTCAACCGCCACTTCGACGCCATCTACGACTTCTTCGCGTCGAAGCTGAGCATCGACGTGAGCGACCTGGTGCAGCGCACCTTCCTGGGCTGCGTGGAGGCGCGCGACCGGTTCCGCGGCGACGCCAGCTTCCGCACGTTCCTGTACGCCATCGCGCGGCACGAGCTGTATGGCTACTTCCGCAGCCGCAAGCGCAACGAGGCGCTGGACTTCTCGGTGTCGTCGCTGTCCGACCTCGCCCCGGGCCCCAGCAGCCTGCTGCGCGCGGGCACCGAACGCGCGCGGCTGGTGGAGGCGCTGCGCACGCTGCCGCTGGACCTCCAGATCATCCTCGAGCTGCGCTTCTGGGAAGACCTGAGCGGACCCGAGCTGGCCATCGTGCTCGAGATCCCCGAGGGCACCGTGCGCAGCCGCCTGCGCCGCGGGGTCGAGGCGCTGCGCGAGCAGCTGGCGCGCGGCACGGGGTCACCCACGGGTGTCGCACAGGCTGCTGCCGAGCTCGAGGCGTGGTCGAGCGCGCTGCGGGGCGAAGCGACTGGGGACGACGAGCAAGCGAGCGACGGGGGGACCGAGGACGCGACCAAGGACGACGGCCAGGCGAGGGGCGGCGACGCGGCTCGGTGAAGGCGTGCCGCGAGGACGCTCCTCGGAGGGCTACTCCGTCGGGGACGATGGGAAGGCGTCCATGCGACGCACCGTGGCGCGCTCAGAAGGTGCCGCAGTCGGGGTCCGCGTAGGTGTCCACCAAGCGGCGCAGCCCGCGCGCGAACGTGGCCGCCGTGCCGTCCAGCTCTCGCCTGAGCCACCAGGCCACGGTGGTCTGCACAATCTCGCCTTCGAAGGCACCCACTCCCCCACGCGCCTCGAAGTACCGATACCCCGCGTCGGGGTTCGCGCAGAAGTCGTGGTGCAGGAAGTAGTGGAAGCGCCAGACGTAGCCGTCGGCCTCGCCGCGCGCGATGGCCGCTGCGTAGAGGTCGCGCTCCCGCGCCGCGCACTCGGTCTCACGCTCGAGCTTCTGGCGCGTGAAGTGGAAGATGCGCGCGAGGGGCGCCACGTACGCGTCGAAGATGGGCTGGGTCTGCTCCCGGAACGCGGGGTCGCTCGCCCCAGGCACGGCGTAGTCCACGAGCCACCGCACGAAGGCCGGGTCGTAGTGACCGAAGGCCGCGTCGGCCGCGTACTCGAAGCGCGACCCGTCGAGCGCGTGAGGACCCGACGTGAACATGCGCGCGCCGGAGAGGCGCACCACGTCGGCGAGCGGCACCAACGAGAGCACGTGACAGCCGAAGCTGTACACACCGCCGCGGTCGATGGGCTCGGCGTCTTCGCAGGAGTCCTGCGCGCGATCGAGTCGGGTCCACACGTCGCGCGAGAGCGACGCGCTCCCCGCCGAGCGAGGCGTCCCCACCTGGGCCGCTTCAGGCAACGCGCGTGACGAAGCCCCGGAGGAGGCCGGTCCGCAACCCGCCGCGCACAGCGCCACCCCCCCGACGACGTGGACGAAGCGCAGGCCGCTCATGGCGCGCTCACCGACGCGGGCGCGAGGGGCTCGCCGGGGCCGCCGAGGCGGCGTCGCAGCGCGGGATAGAACACGATCGGAGAGACTTCCATGAAGCGCGGCATGACGGCGTAGTAGAGGCGCGCGAAGCCGCGCAGCACGCCGTAGACCGTGCGGCTGAGGGGCGTAGAGGTCCAGCCGAACGCTGCCCGGGTGCTGCCGGGGAGCCCCTCCACGGCCAAGGAGCGGAAGAGCCACCCGAAGAGCGTGAGCGGGAAGCGTGCCCCACTCACCAGCGACTCGGCCACGCGCTGCCCCGCGGGGGTCACGTGCAGGCCGCGTTCGAGCATGTCCGCGAAGTAGGCCTCGAAGTCCGTGAGCGTGGGTGGGATGTTCGCGGCGCGCACGTTGAAGGACAGCGCGAAGAGCTTCGACTCTTCGTACATGCGCTCGAGCTCGTCATGGGGCGGCACCGCCAGCACCTCGCGACGGCCGAAGAGGATGCCCTCCACCAGCGTGGCCCAGACCCACGTGGTGGCCTCGGGGTCCATGGCGGAGTAGCTGCGGTCCGGCACGCCGGGCTCGTCGCTCGGGATGGTGCCGCGCACCGGGATGTGTGCGCGGAAGACGCGGGCCGCAAGCCGGAGGGCGAAGCGCTGTCGTCCGAGCGTGACCGCCAGGATGCCCAGGAACGTGCGGAACGCGCGGGCGAGAGGACTGCGCGCGTAGTCGCTGTGGTCGTGCACACCTTGGGCGACAACCGGGTGAGCGATCTGCAGCAGCAGCGCGCGCGCCGCCCCGAAGAAGGTGGCGTGCGAGATGGCCAGGCGACGAAAGGCCGAGTCGAGCGCGAAGAGCCCGGTGTTGTCGTCGAGCCCCGTCGCGATGGCGGCCGCCGAGAGCTCGCGGCAGAACTTGGTCTCGGCAGGGGTGGGTTCGCTGTTATTCACCACCCGGCGAATATACGCCGGGGATGGCGAGGCGCCCAGCCGAACGCGTCCGCGCCGCGGGCGCTCGATGGCCGCGACGGAGCGTTTCCTGGCCGCGCGACACCGACGCCCATCGGGCTGCGCGGCTAGCGTGAGGTCATGCTCTTCGACCATCTCCGCCATCCCGAGCTCCCTCCCGGCCCGAGCATGCCCTCGTGGCTCCAGCTGTATCACTGGCTCGGGGACTCCCGCGCCTTCTACGCGCAGCAGCGGGCGCTGCACGGCGACGTCTTCACCATCCGTCCGTTCGGCGTGGTGCCCTCCGTCGTCTTCGCGCACCCGGCCGCGGTGCGCGAGATCCTGCAGGTGACGCCAGGGACCTTCGGACACGCCAACGACCTGGCGCAGATCTCGGTGGGCACCGACTCGGTCATCCTCCGCAACGGCGACCCCCATCGTCTGGCGCGGCGGCGCCTCATGCCGTCGTTTCTCGGCGCGCCGCTGCACGCGCTCGGACCGCGCATGCTCGAGGCGACCGACGAGGCCATCGACGCGCTCTCGCCTGGGGAGCAGGTGGACTTCCTGTGGCTCGGACGACGGCTGACCTTGCACATCATCTTCCGCACGCTGTTCGGGGTGGGCGCGAGCGGTCGCTACGACGCGCTCTTCCGCGAGGTGCTGACGCTGGCGGAGGGCGCTCAGGACCCCTTCGCGATGATGGCCGCCACGGTGCTCCCGCCTGGGCTGCTCGCCGCGGTGACGCGCGGGAGCCACGACGGAGAAGGACGGCGGCGGCGAGACCCCGCGTGGGTCGTGCCGCTGCGGAGCGGGTCGATGGTGCGCGCGAACCGACGCGTGCGAGACATGCTGTTGGCCCACGTGCGGGACGTGCGCGCCGGGCGCGTCGAGGCCCTGCCCGACTCGGTGTTCGCGCAGATCCTGCGGCGCGCCGACGCGAGCGACGGGCCCGCGCTGGGTGACGACGAGCTCGTGAGCGAGCTGCTCACCCTGTTGCTGGCGGGGCACGACACCACCGCCATCGCGCTCTCGTGGGCGCTGCGGCTCTTGCTGCACCACGAGTCCACGTGGGCGGCGCTGTGCAACGAGGTGGCGCGCAGCGTGGCGGAGCACGGCGCGCTCGACGTGTCCGCGGTGGACCGACTGCCCTACCTCGACGCTGCGGTGCGCGAGAGCATGCGGCTGCAGCCCATCGTCCCCGCCATCGCGCGCCGCGCGCTCGTCGACACGGTCATCGCCGGTGTGCGCATCCCAGCCGGGGTGATGGTGCAGGCGCTGACCACCGGCGGACAGCATGACGAAGACCTGTGGCCCGACGCGCGCGCGTTCCGACCGGAGCGCATGCTGGACACGTCGGCCCGCCCCGAGGCGCTCTTGCCGTTCGGGGGCGGCTATCGGCGCTGCGTGGGCGCGGCCTTCGCGACCCTGGAGCTGAAGCTCATCCTCGCGCGCCTCGCACAGCGCACCGAGCTGCGGCTCTTGCTCAGCGAGGCCCCGGTCCCGGGCCGCAGCGGCATCTTGGCGCAGCCGCACGGGGGTGCCCCGGTCCTGGTGACGGCACGCCATCCCCGTGAGACGAGGTCTGCCCGCCCGGCTCACTCCTCGAGCGCGAGCTTGGCCCGGTAGGCGCGGGGGCTCTCGCCCGTCCAGCGATGGAACGCGCGGCGGAACGCACCCGCGCCGGCGAACCCCAGCGCGAGCGCGATCTGATCGAGGTTCTGGTCGCGCCGCTCCATCAACACCAACGCACGCTCCCGACGGGCGCCGTCGACGACCTCGCGAAACGACGTGCCCTCCTCGGCCAGGCGTCGACGCAGCGTGCGCTCGCTCATGTGGAGCGCCCTGGCGGCGGCCTCGACGTCGACCGCGCCGTCGGCCAGCTGCGTGAGCACCAAGCGCTGGACGCGGGGCGCGTGCACCGCCCCGACCGGCAGCTGCGCGAGCAGCCCGAACGCCTGCTTCGACAGCACCTCCGAGAGCACCGGGTCGGCCCCCGCGAGGCGCGCGTCCAGCGGGGCGTGATAGGTGATGGTGCACGCCTCCTGCCCGAACACCACGGAGCCGCCGAGCGCCTCCCGATAGGTGGCCATCGGGGCACGCGCGGCGTGCACGAACGCGACGCGCTGCAAGCGCACCTCGACGGAACGCTGCTGAACACCCAGCACCGACCCCACCAGGTACTCGGCCAGCAGCGGGTCGTCGCAGGGTGAGCCCGCCTGCGACAAGCGGATGGTCACGTGCGACGCGTCCGCCGCGCTCTCGAGCACGCACTCGAGCCCATCGAACGTCAGCGGCGTGAGCTGCGAGGCCACCTGGTACGCGGCCCGCCCCGTCTCCTGGGTGATGGCCACGAAGGCGGTCAGCAGGAAGCTCGCGCGATCGATACCGAGCCCTGCGCGCAACCCGAAGAGGGGGTCGCGCAGCGCCCGCGCCCCCTCCCGCAAGAGGAGCAGCCCCGCGCCGAACGGGACGCGACGGTCGTGATCTTCGAGCGCCTCGACGGTGAGCGAAGCGCGCGCCAAGACAGGCTCCCAGTCGGTCGTGTGGTGCTGCAGGTGGCGCAGGGCGGGCAACCAGAAGCGCCCCGCGCTCGAGACGACACCCTTCACGGAAGGTCGTCCTGGATGTGCGCGCCGCACCACGGGCAGTAGCGCAGCGTGTAGCTCGCGTTCTTGGCCTCGAGGAACAAGCGCCCGCCCGCGCTGAGCTGGACCACGAGGTCCGGGCACGTCGACCCGTGCTCCACGCAGTCGTAGTTGAGCTGCCGGCCCATGGTGGCGCAGCACGGGTCGGTCACCAGCTGCCGCGGGTCTCTGATCGCCATCCGCGCAGTACAGCAGGAGAACGGCGCCCGTGGCCACACTCCGTCGCACACCGTGCGATTCGTGTCGTTGTCGCGCACCGGTCCGTCGGCTTTGTTGGCCTTGACGCAGCGCACGCCGCGCTCGTCGCGAAAGGACCCACGTCATGCATCATCGTTCCATCCTGGGCTGCACGGAGTTCGCCCTGGTCACCCTCGTCACAACGCTGGTCGCCTCGTGTGCGCCAGGCACCGGGTCCCCCGGCGCAGACCTCGGGGCGGGCGCGCAGGATGCCGACACGCCCGACGCCTCACAGCCCATGGACGCAGGTGAGGACGACGCCGGGACAGATGGGAGCACGGAGGACGGCGGCGATCAGGACCTCGGCCCCGGGGACGCCGGCCCCTGCCCGGACGCCGACATGGACGGCGTCTGCGACGACGCGGACGTGTGCTTGGGTGCCGACGACCGCGTGGACGCCGACATGGATCTGGTCCCGGCCGCGTGCGATTGCGACGAGGCTGGCGCGTCGTGCATGCAGAACGGTGGGACGTGCACCGAGAGCGCGAGCGGCGTGAGCTGCACCTGCGCACCAGGCACGTACGGTCCGAGCTGCGCGGGGACATGCGCGTGCGCGGCGGGTAGCGCGTGTGACGACGGCGCGACCGGCAGTGGCGCCTGCACCTGCGCACCCGGTCGGTATGGCGTCACGTGCTCCGGCACCTGCACGTGCGCGACGGGCAGCACCTGTGACGACGGCGCGGACGGCGACGGGTCCTGCACGTGCGCTCCGGGTCGATACGGTCCCGCCTGCGCGGGGGTGTGTGCGTGTCAGAGCGGCACGTGCGACGACGGCGCGGACGGCGACGGGTCCTGCACGTGCCCACCGAACCGCTTCGGACCGACCTGCGTGGGCGTCTGCATGTGCTCGGGCAGCACGTGCGACGACGGCGCCGATGGAAGCGGGACCTGCACGTGCGCGGCTGGTCGCTACGGTCCGACGTGCGCCGGGATCTGCCTGTGTGCGGCCGGCAGCACCTGCGACGAGGGGGCCTCGGGCAATGGTAGCTGCTCGTGCGCAGCCGGGACCTACGGCAACCTGTGCAGCGGGCAGTGCGCGTGCGGGCCCGGGCTCACGTGTGATGACGGGCGCACTGGCGACGGCGCGTGTTCGTGCGGCCCGAACATGGGGCTGTGCGGGAGCACGCAGGCGAGCTGTGTGGTGGCCGCGTTGGACCAGAGCAACGTCACCACGGGGGGCACGCGCCTGGCGACCACCATCGGGCAGACCTTCACGGCCGGGATCACGGGGCAGCTCACGGGCATCGACCTCCAGGTCGAGTCGGGCACGTCGAGCGGCGCGGTGACCGTCACGAACGAGGCCGGCACCGTGGTGCTGCGCTCGGACGCCTTCGCGATCACGCAGGTCGGGGCGAACCGCGTGGACTTCACGGGCCCGGTGCCCGTGGTGGCCGGGACGGTCTATCGCTTCCAGGTCAGCCTCGCGTCGGAGGTGCGCGTCCGACAGTCGGTGGACACGTACCCCGGGGGCAGCGTGGCGGGTGCGACGGACCGCGACCTCGGCTTCGCGACCTACGTCGCGCCGTGCCCCTGATCCGCACGACGGGGTCCCGCATGGACCGCCGTGGGCGGCTCACCCCGCCTGCGGCGCCAGCGCCCCGAGGAACAGGGTCTTGGCGTGGGCGACGAGATGGTCCTCCACCGCACGCAAGGCGGCCGGGAGCTCGCCGAGGCCCGTGATCTGCAGACACTCCTCGTCCGTGTGCAGCGCGTAGCGGCTCACAGCCAGCTCGAGCGTGTGCGCCGCGAGCCGCAGGCGCACCTTGACCGGTGCATCCGGCGCCAGCTGGCCGCCCACCTTGTCCAACAGTGGCAGCAGCTGCCGCACGAGCCGCTGATCGGGCAGGGCCCCGCGCTCCATGGTGGTCATGTAGCGCATGCGGACGAGCTCCTGGTTCTCCCGCGTGAAGCGGAGGGCCTTCCTGGTGATGCGCTCCAGCGACGAGAGGACGTCGCCCGAGGCGGCGATGAGCTCGAGCTCGGCCAGCACCTCGCGCGTGACCCACGCGTAGAGGTGGTCCAGGCATGCCTCGAGTAGCCCGGCCCGGTTCTCGAAGTAGTACTGGATGGTGCCGGTGCTCACGTCGGCGCGGCGCGCGACCTCGCGCAGGGAGCACGCGTCGGGGCCGCTCTCGCGCACGATGGCGAGCGCGACGTCCAGGATGGCGTCGTAGGTGTCTTCGCTGCTCGCGTGGGCCGGCCGAGCCATGCCCGCATGGTACGCGTTCGTGTCGAGGACCTTCCGGCGAGATCGGAGTGGTCCGCAGCCACGGCGACCGGGCCCAGCGCCAGCAGCCGCGCGCGTGATGTCGCGTCAGCCCTCGCAGCTGCCGACGCTGAAGCGGAAGTAGCGCTGGTGCACGGCCGCGTAGAGTGCGTTCCCGAGGAACACACCGGCGAGGGTCACCAAGGCGCCCAGCTTGCCCTCCCCGACTTGCACCAAGATGATGCCAGGGCACGCGCCGGACAGCGCCCAGCCCACGCCGAAGAGGACGCCGCCCACGACGGTGCCACGGTGGATGGGACGCGCGGAGAAGGGGGGGTCGTTGGGACGCACGCGTCGCACGACGACCCAAGCCACGCCCAGCGTGACCACGGCCAGCAGGAACGTGAACACCAGGCGCGGATCGCGCAGCGTGAACATGGCGTGGACCTCGTCCCAGCTGCTGAAGCCGATGCGGCTCAAACAGAAGCCGAGCGCGACGGCAGTGAGGAGGGCAAAGCTGTGCTTCACAGCACGGCCTCCAACAAGAGGCTGACCAGGATACCCGTGCCGAAGAAGGCCGCCGTGGCGAGCAGCGAGCCAGGTTGCGCCCGGCTCACCCCGCACAGGCCGTGACCCGAGGTGCAGCCGCCGGACATGCGCGTGCCCCAGCCGACGAGCAGTCCCCCGACCAGCAGCACCGCATAGCTCGACGCGCCCTGCCCGAAGGCCGCCTCGAAGCCCGCGCTGCCGATCCCGAGCTCCGGGCGGAGGCCTACGCCCGTCAGAGACGCCAGCAGCCCTCCGAACGCGATCGCCAAGAGGAACGCGCCGTGGAGCCATGTGGGCTGCGGCCCCGGGGCGGCGATGGCTGCGACGGGGGTCTCGTGCGGCTCGGGAACATCTGGGGTCTGTGCCGCCTCCTCGAGCGCTTCGGCGCCGAACTCCGCGAGCGCCATGGCCTGCACGGCCGCGATCAGCTCCTCCTCGGTCATGGCCTCCTCCGCTTCGGGCGACGGGCGCTCGCGCAGGCGGTTCACGAGCTGCGTGAAGCGCCCGGACACGGCCAGCATGCGCCTCACCCCGAGCCAGTGCGTCAGCGCGACGAGCGCCAGCGCGAGCCCTCCCAGCCAGGCAGGCCAGTACGTCATGGCACCTCCGGCGCCTTGAGCGTCTGCCCGTTGGGCATGAGGCGCAGTGGGACCACGCGCCCCTCGCTGGCGACACGGTAGCGCGCGCAGGACTCGAACGCGCCGTTGCAGTACCGAATCTTGAACACGCTGAGCGTCCCGGCGTGTTTGAAGAGGCCGTACATCGCGCAGGAGCCCATGTTGGGGCACGCCACCTTCGCTTCCGACACATCCGTCATCGCCTGCTTCCCTTTCTTGGCTGCGCCAAGCCTCGACTGACAAGATGACACGTCACCTCGTCGAGGGGATAGCCCCAGATGCGGACAATGACGACGGCAGGGGCCCGCGCGCGAGCCTCGGCTACGGGACGTCGACCTCGGCGAGGAACGCCGCGAGGCGGGTTCGCTCTTCGGGCCCGAGCACGTCGGCGAGCCACGACTCGAGCTTCGAGACCTCGAAGAAGAGCTTGCGGTCGGGATGGTGCGCGTCTCGGATCACGCGCAGGAACTGCATGACGGTGACTGGCGAGTTGTTCTGGGCGAGCGCCGCGCTACGCAGCGTCGCGTCGTTGGTGCCCGAGATGAGCTGAACGATGCGCTCCGCGGCCTCGGGAGCCATGATGGGACACAGCCGCCAGTCCACGACGGTGACATGCTGCGTCCCCGGCGGCAGCTGCTGGACGGCCGCGCCCACCTTGGCGAACAGGCGGTCCACGTCATCCGCGCACTTGTAGCCCGCGGCGGCACGGATCTCGAGCAGACGTCCGACGGCAAGCTGAGCGGTGTTCTCCGCAGGCATGGCTGTGACGGTACACCAGCTCCGACGACCCCGATAGGGGCTCGCTCAGCACCGCCTGGGGGTGCGCGACCAGACGCGACATGTCGCTCGGTCACATCGCCGAGCAGGTGCCCGCGCGCGGTCGCAGGGTCGGCGCGCTCACAAGGCAGGACTCAGTCGCTGCGTCGCACGACGAACACGGCCGCGAAGGAGTCTTGGTACGCGGGCGCATAGCGCGCCGGGTGGCGCCGCAGGTGCTCGTAGAAGGCGCGCCCGTTCGCGCTGTTCTCGACGTAGACGTAGCGGGCGCCGAGGCGCTCGATGAGCGGGAGCGGGTCACGCGAGAGCCGCACGGCAGCATCGTACGCGCGGTAGAGGTCGGGGTCGTGGGCGCGCATGAAGCCCGGGTCGAGCCCCAGCGTGTAGACGTTGTGCCGGTTGGCGCGGAACAGGCGCGGGAAGGCGCCGTAGTCCTGCAGGAACACCTCCGCGCCCTCGTCGGTGTGCCGCGCGAGCCACGTCGCCGCGCCGCTCGCGTCGATGCGCTCGAAGGCGCGGCTGGTCGTGAACGCGGCGTGGGCGTGTAGCGCGACGAACGGCAGCACCAGCAGACCGAGCACGACCGCGGGGGCGCGCGTCGCTCGGGGTCGAACGGAACGGGTGGCGACCGCTGCCGCGGCGACCGCCACCGGCACGAAGGTGTCGACGCCGCGCACGTGACGCAGCGCGAGGAGCAGCGACATGAGCGCCAGCAGCCCCCAGGCGAGCAGCTCTTCGCGACGCGCCGCCGTGGCGCTGGGGTCGGGCGCGGGCACCTCGCGCCACGCCACGATGCCGCCCAGCACGAGCGCACCGCATGCGAGAGCGGCATCCCCCATGAACGCCAGGATGTCGGGCGCGGCGTACTCCAGGTTGCCGCCCGCGTGATCCACCGCGACCTCGAAGAGCTGCACGCGCAGCACCGTGAGGAACGCGGACAGGTTCGGATGTGCGAGGACGCCCACAAGAGCGCCGAGCGTGACCGCGAGCACGGGCCGCACCGCGAGCTGACGGCGGGTCACCGCGCGCGCGAGCACGTGGGCCAGCAGCGGCAGCGCCAGCAGCGGAAACGCGGCATACGAGAACGCGTAGAGCGCCGCGAGCAACGTGAGCAGCGCATGACGTCCACGCGCCGCGAGGGGGATCACCGCCAACGTCGCCGCAGCGGCGAGCGGGATGGGCCGCATCCCCATGGAACGCAGGAGGAACACACCGCTCGCTCCGAGCAGGAGCAGGGGCAACAGGCCACGCGCCGGGTGCTGCGGGCCGGCGACCCACAGGAGCACGACCAGCAACGTCGCGACCGACAGGACCGTGAGCACCTTCCCCCCCACCACGCCTCCCAGCACCAGCACGAACGGCGCGAGCAGCGCGTGGTAGCCCAGGTGCAGGTCCGAGAAGCCGTCGGCCAGGATGGTGTGCTTGGCCCAGGGCAGCGCGCGCGGGAGCTCGCCTCCGGCAAGCAGCTCCGCCAACGCGAGGTGGTAGGGGTCGTCCTGCTGCAGCCCTGCCTGACCGAGCGCGAGAAACGCGAAGACCGCGGTGGCCGCGCCCCAGCCCAGGAGCGCGGCCAGGTCGGGCCCGCCACGGCGCGCGGGGTTCGTCAGCGGTACGTCCGAGCCACGGCGTTGAAGTTGGACTCCGTGGGGTTCCAGACCGTGTAGACCACGGTGGCCCGCCGCCGCACGTCGAGGATGCACGCGAGCGACTCCGAGCCGACGCTCTCGCCGCCGTCCTTGAGCGTCTCCGTCGTTCCCCACTGTCCGTCGTCGCCATCCGAGATGCGCGCGTAGATGGAGCCGCTGGCCGCCCACACGGCGAGGAAGTCGCCACGCGCGTCGCCGCTCAACAGATACGCGAAGGAGAGCGAGCCCTCGATGGTCTCCTCCGCCCCCCACGTGCTGCTGCCCGCGACCAGCCTGCGACCGACGATCGCGGCGCCGTCGGACCACGCCACCAGCACGTCGTCGCCTGCCGTGGCGAGCCTGACCGCGCCGTAGGAGCCCGTCGTGCGCGACGCGAGGGGTACGCCCGCGGACCAGGCGCTTCCGTCGTGCGTGTAGACACGGATGGTCGACGTCGCGGTTCCATCGGCGTACTCGGGAACCGCCACGAACGCCCTTCCGTCGGCAGACCGGCCGAAGGCGGGCGAACCGTTCAACGCGTCCGTGCTGAGCGTCGACGCGGCAGCCATGAAGGCGCCGCTCGATGCGTCGTACACGCGCTGCGCGAGCGCGGTCTCGGAGCCCTGGTTGTCGCGGTAGAGCACGACGTGATCGCCCCCTGGGTCGCACACGAGCTGTGGCCTCTCCACGTCGATGTCCGCCGAAGGGCTGACCAAGAGCGGCGCACCCCAGGAGGTGCCGGTGCGTACGCGCGCCCAGATGACCCGCATGGTGGAGCTGGTGCCTTCGTCCCAGACGACCATCACGTCGCCCGTGGCCGACACGCATACGTCGCGCCCGAAGGCGTAGTCGCCGCCGATGCCCAGCGCGACCTCCTCGAACGTGGCCCCGCCGCTGGGCGTGCCCTCACCGAACAGGATGTCCCTGGAGTCGTCCATGTTGCGGCGCAGCGTGACGCTGGCGAGGCTGTCGTCTCCGTCGTAGCCAAGCCGCGCCGTGTAGGTGCCCGCGGTCCCCCACGGGAGCAGCTCGCCGAACTCGGAGGCGTCGGTCGGCCGGGTCACGTAGTGCGCCTCCCACGTGGGCTGCCGGTCCCAGCGCGCGAGCACGTCGCCGCGGCCGTTCGTCGCGAGGGTCGAGTAGTAGACCGAGCCGGCGTCGTAGTCCTCGAGCGGCTCTTCGGCCCCCCAAGCGCCGTCCGTGGTCGCGCTCGTCGCACCCCCATAGACCGCCATGTTCCCAGCCGCGTCGCGAACCACGACATTGAACCCGTAGTCCGTCCCGAGCGTGAGCCCCGTGACCGTGAGGGACCCGAGGTCATCGGTCCAGTCGTTGGCGGCCACCCCGTTGGCGAGCACGTTGGCCACGGTGTCGAGCGCACCGTCCTCGGCAAAGTACACGCGGTACTGCAGCGACGTCGCCGCGGTGGTGTCATCCGTCGCGGCCGTCCAGGAGAGGTCCACAGTGCTCGATGTGGGGTTGTCGGCCGTGAGCGCCCCGGTGGCGCCTGGCTCGGGTGGGGTGCCATCGGTCAGGCCCTCGTCGGGGCTGCCGGCGTCGTCCGCGCCGCCGTCGTCCGCGCCGCCGTCGTCCGCGCCGCCGTCGCCCGCGCCGCTGTCGGGGCGGCCGCCGCTGGAGCCGCCGCAACCGGGCGCGTGCACGAGCAGCGAGAGGGCGAGCAGCGCGCGGAGCCGCATCGTAAACCTGTTGGGGAGGATGGAAGTCATCTGCGCAGTACACCAGACCATGCGGCACCTCGCCACCACATCGGGTATTCGTACGGCATGACGCCTCGCGCTCGAGCTCTCCCGGTCGCGCTCCTCGCTGTCCTCTCCACGTGCGCGGGGGGGTGCGGCGGGGGCGCGGGCCAGAACACACCTGACGCGGGGTCGCGTACGGACCAAGGCGGGCCTCAGCCTCCCACCCCGACGTGCGCCGCGCGCAGCGCGAGCCTGCCGGACCGGCCGGGCGCGACGATCCGGGTCAGCCCGCTCCCCGACGGCGAGGTCCAGGTCGGGACCGAGACGCGCACGCTGCGACAGGTCGTGGCGAGTGCGGCGGCGGGGGACACCATCCTGCTGGCGGACGGCGTCTACACCTTCCCCGCGGCCCAGGAAGGAACGTACACCGGGCTGTACTTCACGACCCCGGACGTGACGCTGCGAGGCGAGTCGGGTGACCCGAGCGCCGTCGTGCTCGACTCGGCCTACGGCAGCCACGGAGACGAGACCGCGCCCATCACGGTCGCCGCGTCGGGCATCGTGCTCGCGGACTTCACCGTGCAGCGCTCCATCTTCCACCTCATCCATCTGTGGGAGGCCGCCGACGACGTCGTCGTGCACCGCGTCACGCTCGTCGACGGGGGCCAGCAGTTCCTCAAGGGCAGCCCGGGGAGCGGCACCAACAACCGCGTCGAGGTCTCGTGCAGCCGCTTCGTGATGACCGCCCAAGGGCGCGACAACGTCTGGGGCTATGGCGCTCAGGACGGCAGCACCACCTGCTACACCGGCGGCATCGACTCGCACGGCGGGCGCGACTGGCACATCCACGACAGCACGTTCGAGGGCATCTACTGCGACGCGAGCGGTGTCGCGCGACCCGCGCACGGCCAGGCGGCTTCGCTCCGCGCCGGGATGACCTACACCGGGGGCCTCTCCGAGCACGCGATCCACATGTGGGACAGCGAGAGCGGCAGCAGCCACGTCATCGAGCGCAACCGCATCGTGGACTGTGCGCGAGGGATCGGCCTCGGCTTGCAGGCCGAGGTGTTCGGCGGGGTGATCCGCAACAACATGATCGCCTCCCGCTTCCCAGGCAGCGGCGAGCACGACGTGGGCATCATCATCGAGCGCGGACACGACACGCTCGTCGCCAACAACACGGTGCTGCTCAGCGCACCCGACAGCTATGACAACGCCATCGAGCTCCGCTGGGCGAGCAGCAGCGGGCTGCGCGTGCTCAATAACCTCACCAACCGGCGCATCCAGCCGCGCGACGGCGCCACGGCGACGCTGGGCGGGAACGTCGAAGACATCACTGGCGACGTGTTCGTCGACCCCTCGAACGGAGACCTGCACCTCGCGTCATGCGCTGCGCCGTCCGTGATCGGCGCAGGGCAGAGCGTCGCCGAGGTGAGCGACGACTACGACGGCGACGCCCGCACGACCAGCCTGGACGTCGGCGCAGACCAGTGTGAGTGATCACCCTCCACCCCGTATTCCACATGCAGCTCGCCACACCGCCGCTCCTCACCCGCCTCGAAGGCGCCTCCCACGTGCTCTTGGCCGGCGCGGGCGGCGGCTATGACGTGTTCGCCAGCATCCCCCTGGCCACTCACTTGCTCACGCAGGGCAAGCGGGTGACCTTCGCGAACCTGACGTTCACCTACCTGGGCGGGACCGACGCGGACTACGTCGCGCCCCATGTGGCTCGTGTGACCCCCGACACGGTGGGCGAGGACCGGTACTTCCCCGAGCGCTCACTGTCGCGCTGGCTGAGGTCACGGGAGCTCGACCCTACCGTCTACGCCCTCGAGAAGGTGGGCGTGCGCCCGCTGACGGCGGCGTACCGGCACCTCGTCGCGCACACGGGCGCAGACGCCATCGTCCTGGTGGACGGCGGCACGGACATCCTGATGCGCGGCGACGAGGCGGGCCTCGGCACGCCGCAGGAGGACATCGCCAGCCTGGCCGCCGTGCACGCGCTGTCCGTCCCCACCAAGCTCGTCGCCTGCCTCGGGTTCGGCGTGGACACGTTCCACGGCGTGTGCCACGCGCACTTCCTCGAGAACACGGCGGCGCTCGACCGCGAGGGAGCGTTCCTGGGGGCCTTCTCGGTGCCACGCGCCTCCCACGAGGGCGCGGCCTACTTGGACGCCGTGGAGAGCGCCCATCGCGACCACCCCGCGCGCGTCAGCATCGTCAACGCGAGCATCGCTGCCGCGTTGCGCGGTGACTTTGGCGACGTCCCCTTGTCCGAGCGGACCCGGGGGAGCGAGCTGTTCATCAACCCGCTGATGACCATGTACTTCGGCTACGAGCTGGACGCGGTGGCACGGCGCTGCGTGTACCTCCCGCTCTTGAAGCACACCGAGAGCATCTTCGACGTGTCACTCGTCCTCGAGGGCTTCCGCCACGAGGTGAGCCTGCGCCCGCGGCGCAGCATCCCGCACTGAGTGAACCGCTGCGACGGACGCATGGCCTGGACGCGGAGCACGAAGGCCACGACGACCCATGGAAGCAGGCCGTCGTGAACATGGGCCGGTCATGACATGTCACACCGGCGGTCCATCCGATGGCGCGCCGGTGCACGCGGGGAGCGAGCCCCGTGCCGCGTTGGACGTCGCGACGGTCCGCGAGTCGGCGCCAGGACGTCGGTTCATCGTTGGAGGGTATTGACGCGAGGATGCGTCCGATCTATTTAACGGGAATGACGTTACCACCAAATGAGCGCAGCTCGTGGATCAGCCACATCGGGTACGGGGGCGCCCTCTTGCTGGCCCTCGGCCTCTTCCAGCTGGGGCTGTGGCTGGAGCTGCCCGCTCCACAGGCCTCGCTGGGCGCCGTGTTCCTCGTGGGCGCGCTGCTCTTGGTGGTCGAGCGGCTCATGCCGCACAGCGAGCGCTGGAAGCCGACGTGGGGCACCGTGGGCATCGACGTGCTGCACAACATCGTGACCGCCGCGCTGGTGGCCCCGCTGGTGAGAGCGGTCGTCTTCGCGCTCCTGGTGGGCGTGGGGGCGCAGCTGGCGACGGCCATCGGCTTCGGGCTGTGGCCGAGCGACCTGCCGCTCGCGCTCCAGCTGTTGCTCGCCCTCGTGGTGGCGGACCTGGGCGCGTACAGCGCGCACCGCGTCATGCACCTCACGCGCGCGGGATGGCGCGTGCATGCCGTCCATCACTCGGCCGCGAAGCTCCACGTCATGGCCAGCGCGCGCACCCACCCGCTCAACGCTGTGCTCACGCTCACCTGCGAGACGGGCCCGCTCATCCTGCTGGGGATCTCGCCAGCCGCGCTCGGCGCGTGGACGGTGTACAAGGCGGTCAACGGGCTCCTGCAGCACGCCAACATCGCGCTTCGCCCCGGCTGGCTCAGCTACGTGGTGGCCACGTCCGACGTCCACCGCTATCACCACTCCGTGCACCTCGACGAGTCGAACCGCAACTTCGGCAACACCACCATGCTCTGGGACCACGTGTTCGGCACCTTCCACCTGCCGCGCGGCGAAGAGCCGGGCCTGGACGTGGGCATCGCCGACGCCGCCATCCCCGAGTCCTACTGGGCGCACCTCGCGGTGCCGTTCCGGTTGAGCCACTACGAGGCGCTGGCCGCACGGAGCGCCGCCCTCCCCAGCGCAGGCCTCGCCGTGACGAGCGCGCCGGACACCGTCGTGGACGACGCCGACGGCGCCTCCCATGGCCCAAGCGCCGCCGCTGTGGGTGCGCTCGGCGCGCCCCTGATCCCCCATGCCGAGCAAGCCTGAGACCCGCCCCTATCGCATGGGCGCACGCGCCGAGAGCGCCCAGCGCACCCGCGAGCAGGTGCTGGACGCCGCGGCCGAGTGCTTCGGAGAGCAGGACTACGACGCGGTGTCGCTGAAGGAGATCGCAGCCCGCGCGGGCGTCGGCCTCCAGACGGTGGTGCGCACCGGAGGCTCGAAAGAGGCGCTCTTTGCGCTGGTGGCCGAGCGCTTCTTGAGCGCGACCATGGCGGGGTTCGATCTCTCGCGCCTCCATACCTGGCAAGACGCGCTGGCGCACCTGATGACGTTCTACGAGACCTTCGGGGACCGCACCATGCGCGTCATCACCCAAGAGCACCGCGTCCCCCTGGTGCGCGAGTACACGCAGCGCAGCCGCGCGCTGCAGGCCGCGTGGATTCAGCTGCACCACGGCGACGCGTTCGAGGGGCTGAGCGACTCCCAGCGCAAGCGCCGCATGGCCATGGTGCTGACGCTGACCGGCGCGCGCACGTGGTACGCCCTGCGCCGGGACTACGGGCTGAGCCCAGAAGACACGCTGAGGAACGTCACCGAGCAGCTGACGGCGCTGTTGGACATGAGCGGGCCGAACGCGACCTGATGCACACCGCGCTGCGGAGACCGTTCGCGGCCATCGCGGCCCTCTCCATCGAGCCGAGCCCAGCCGAGCCCAGCCCCAGGAGACGCCTCGTGGTCGCCGTGACCGAGCCTGGGGACGCGCGCCCCTACATGCAGAGGTTCGCGGTGTACACGTGCGTGATCGGCCCGCTCAGCGTGGCGCCCGACGCGATGGCGTGCTCGTTCCACGCGCCGGCCGACGCGACCAGCGCGTCGAGGTCGATCTCGAGGCCCTCGGCTTCCACGTCACCACGCAGCTCCTCCACCTGCTCCGCGAAGATGTCTGGCTCGGTGCTGCTGCCACTGCAGAAGCGGAACGCCCCAGCGAACTGCTCGGGTGCGAGGTCGGCCGTGAAGAACCACTCGAAGTAGCGTCCGTGCACCGCGGCGAGGTCGGCGTGGGCCTGCTCGTCGAGCAGGCCCGCTGGCAACGCGAAGATGCGCGCCTCGCAGTCCTCGTCGACGCCCAGCACGGCGAGGACGATGGGTGCGCCGTCTTCCGGCCCCGCGGTGACCTCGACGTCGGCCGTCGCGAGCCACTCACGGGCACGCTGGTCGATGTCGGGCCCAGTGGAGCGAGGGGACGACTTGATGAGGTTGCGCAGCTGGTCGAAGTCCATGTGCCGAAGGTCGCACACGTCCGAGCGGCTCGAAAGACCCCCGACGGATGATCACCGCACCCGCCACGAGAGCGCTCTACGCGTGCTGCGGCAGCTGGTGGTGCGCCCCGCTCGTTCGGCCGTCAACGCTTGACGGCCCGGCCGACCAGCCCGGAGCGCACCACCCAAGGCAGGCCCAGCTCGCGACGCTCCAAGCCGCTCACGTCGAAGCCGTGTCGCTCCAGCGCGCCATCGAGAGACTTGTGCGGGTCACAGCCGCCGAGCGCGAGCTTCCACGCGGGCCGCACGAGCCGCTGTACTCCGGCGCGCGCGCGCATCACACGCGACGACCCCTCGGCAGCGACGTGCTCGGCGAGCACGACGGAACCCCCAGGGCGGAGCATGCGCCGCGTCTGCGCCAGGGCCTCGTCGAGGCGCTCGATGGAGCAGAGCACGAACAGGATCACGACCGTGTCGAACGAGCCCGCGTCGAGCGGCAGAGGGCGCGTGGCCGACGCCTCGAGCAGCGACGCGGGGACGCTCCTCTCGGAAGCGAAGCGCTGGAGCCGCTCGCGCCCGATGGCAGCGAGCTGTGTGGCGGGCTCCACCGCGACCAGCTCGGAGACCTCGCGCCCATAGTGCGGCAGCGAGGCCCCCGTGCCGAAGCCCAGCTCCAGCACGCGACCGGTGGCTGCGGAGAGCACTTCGCGCCGCACGGGATCGACGCCGCGCATGCCGTACTCGAGCAGGCGTGAGAGGGCCTCGCGCTCCCACAGGTCAGCGACGCGGCTCATCGCGAGACGGGATCCTGGTGTTCGACCATGTCGGGATTCTAGGCGAGATGCGGCTGGACACAACGGGCCCGCCGCGTGTCTCAGCGGCGAAGCGGGACGCCCAGCACGACGGCTTCGGGGGCGGCGTGATCCGGACGGACCGCAAGAGGATACGCACGGCGACCCTCTCCGACAGCGACGGCCTCGAGAAACACACCGACGGCAACGCCCGACGCGAGCTCCGCGGGTATCTCGATGGGCTCGGGTGCCACGTCGACCGGACGCTGACCGACGACGACGCAGTCTTCGTGGTAGCGCACTGTCCCATCACGCTCGATGCGTGCGATGCGGTTGGTCGGCGTGCAGCGCCAGATGGGCTCCTGCCGGATGTCGGCCCGGAACTGGACGCGCACGACGTCGCCACGCGGGACGGCCTGGAGGACGACCCCTTGGGCCGAACGCGCCACTCCCGTGGACCCGAACGAAGTCCAGTCGTAGTCGCTCGGGATCGCGCCGAAGAAGCGGTCGACGAGCACTTGGTACGCGAAGGCAGGGTTGGCCTGCGCCTCGATCGCCGACTGTCGGGCCGCGGCCATCAGCATCGCGACGCGCGGCCCCCGCTGGACGGCGACCCGCGCGAGCGGGTCCCCCAGCGCACGCACGGCCCCGCTCGCCTGGGTCGGATCGTCGAACTCGCAGCGCGCGACGGCTGCCGCCAACGCGAAGCCCACGGGGCTGTCGAAGGCCGACATCACCTGCTCTCGAGACGCAGGCGTCCGCCCCTGCAGATAGCCCAGGAGGTCACGGCGCGCAGGGACCGTGCAGCGTGCGAGCGCCGCCTGGTCACGGGCGAGGAACGCTTGCTCCACGTCCCACGCGCGCCGCAGGGCCTCGGCGTGCCGCGACGCCTCGACCGTGTAGTCGCGCAGCGCGGCGGCCGGGGCCTCGACGAACACACGTCGCAGCGCCGGATCAGCGCGCAGCGCGTCGTCGAACGCGCGCTTGGTGGCGAGCGCGACGACACGGATGCGCGCGACGACCGCGGTGGCGAACGCGCGCTCGTCCGCACCAAGGCCCGACGCCGCCAGCTCACGCGCGGCCCCCGCCACGTCGATGTGCTCCAAGTCGGAGTAGGCCAGCAGCTGACCGATGAATTCCACTGACCCCGGGTCGACGACGACCTCCGGGATGATGCCCGAGTGGCGCGCGACGCGTACGAGCTGCCCCACGAACGCCGCGCGGTCCGCGTGCGGCGTCGTGCTGCGTTCCAGCCCCGTGCCGCCGTCGATCCAGTACGTGAGGCTGGCGGCCAGTCCGCCCCGCTCGACACCGCTGCAGAGGATGGTCCGCATGTCCGTGACCGCCTGCTGAGGGGGGGTCACCGCCACGGGCATCCGAGGGTTCTGGCACGCGAACTCCCAGCGCTGGCCGTGTTGCCGGGTAGCCGCACCGAGGAGGGCGTCGATGGACGCATCGTCGAGGTCGAACGCGTTGACGAGCACCTGCCGGTAGGCGCTCAGCCAGGCTCCCGTGTTGGGGTCCTCGTAGTGATGGCACGCGAGCGCCGCGACCGCGGCGAGGTGCGGCGGGTCGAACTGCAGGCGCCCACTCCCCTCGGCGACGCGCCGCAGCGCGAGGTGCTCGCGCAGCCGCGTGGCCCGGAGGTCGGAGTGACGGAGCGACCCGACGCCGAGCCCCAGCCCGCAGAAGGCTCGCCCTCCCGCGGTGGCTCGCCGACGTCCCGGCGCTGGCGTCACCGCGAGCTCCACGGGCATCGGCTCCACCGTGGGCGTGGGTTGCGCTGAGCCCGCGCTGCCGGTCAGGGTGACGGCGAACCAGAGGAAGGCGGCGCGCGCGGCGCAGAGCGCAGTGTGGCGTGTTCGTGAGGGCTTGGTGGTGGGCATGGATTCTCCTGTCCGAACGTGCGGTGCGAGGAGGTAGTGCGGATGACTCGCCATTCGATCACGAGAAGCGACGACGACGGTGAGTCGTGCCGACACCGCTCCAGCCGTGCACCCGAACGACGCCCGGTGAGGAGCCTCCCCCCACGCCCGGCACAGGCGCGGCTCCGAAGGAATCCGTATCCGCAGGCGCTTCCCGAACGCCTGCTGCCCCAGCCACGTTGCTACTGTCGACGGATGCGCTCGCCCCGCCGGCCTCCCTTCCGCCTACTGAGTACCGTGTTCTCGTCGTGCCTGCTGCTCGCGAGCGCGAGCGGCTGCGGTTCGCCAACGCCGCCCGCCGACCAGGGTCAGGACACCGACGGCGGCGCGGGAGACGGTTCGGTCGGCGACGGTGCAGTCGTCGACGTGTCCGCGCCGGACGGAGACAACCTGGTCGACGCCGCGAACGAGGACCAGGCCACGCGAGACTCCAGCGTCGCGCACGACGGTGACGTGACCCTCGACGCCAGCGACGACGCAGCCGTGCTGGTGGACGCGAGCACGTCTGACGCAGGCACCCACGGGGACGCGGGCACGAACGGAGACGCAGGCACGAGCGGAGACGCGGGCGCGAGCCGAGACGCGGGCGTCGACGCTGGACAGGACGCGTCGGTGGCCGATGGTGGCCCCATGGACGGAGGCGCGCCCGTCTGCCACCAGGCAACGTTCAGCGGCGCGGGCCGCGTCGAGGTGCCCACCGACGCGTCGTTCAACCCCGGGGGCTCGTTCACGCTCGAGGCCTGGGTCGCACCCGCCACCGCGTCGTCCGTGCTCGCGAGGCGGGTCATCGCCGCGCACTACGGGACCGCTCAAGACCAGAACTTCGCGTATCGCCTCGCCCTCACGGACGACGGCCGGGTGGCGGCGACCGCGTCGCGCTTCGGCGCTACGGCCGCGGACTATCTGCACCCCACGCCGCTCACCGCGGACACCTTTCACCACGTCGCGATGGTGGTGGACACGAGCGCGCAGACGCTGACCATCTTCGTCGACGGCGTCCCTGGGCAGAGCTGGTTCGCTGGCTTGTCGGCGATCAACGCGACGGCGCAGCCCTTCACCATTGGCGACTACGACGCGACCGTCACGAGCAGCCCGTTCAGCGGGGTCATCGCCGACGTGCGGCTCTCCACCGGCACCCGCTACACGTCGATGTTCACGCCGTCTGCACGCCTCGTGGCCGACGCTCAGACGGTCGCCCTCTACCCGCTCGACGAGGCCCCGGGCAGCGGGACCGTGCGCGACGTGTCGGGCAACGGCTTGAACGGATCGGTCGCGAGCGCCGCGGTGACGTTCGCGACCGCTGCCTGCCGCTGAGCCCGGCCCCCGCCGCGCGCAGACGGCCCCGCGTTCCCCACGGTCAGCGCTCCACCGAACCGTCCGTCGTCCACATGCGCCCCGTCGCCCGCTCCACGTGGAGGGTGCGTTGAAACGGGCGCTCGACGAGCTGCGCCTGGTAGCGGTCCCCCACGGCGCGCACCACGGGCACACGCGCCGGGTCGGGATAGCAGCGCCGCAGGTCGTAGACGCGTTGCGTGACGTCGTCGGCGTCCACCACGCGCACCGACCGATAGCCCGCGAGCCGCGTCATGTATTCGGCCTCCGCGAGCGCCCCGGCGCGTTGGGCCAGCTCCGCCCAAGCGCCGGCGCACGCGAGGCTCTCGGCCAGCACCGCGGCGCCACGGCCCAGCGCGCCGTGCGCCTTGTCGCGCGCGTGGTGCGCGACGATGGAGGCCACGTAGGCGCGCTTGGTGCACCCCGCGCCCACCTCCTCGAGCAGCGCGGGGATGAGCGCGTCTTCCATCACCATCAGGTCCTCGTCCTGCGACAGGAGCGTCCACTCGCGCGTCCACGTCCACCGGCGCACGTCCTCCGTGGACGCGTGCATGCGGTCCCACACGCACCCGTGCAGCAGCTCGTCCGGCAGGTCTCGCAGCACGCGGCCGAGGGCGCGCAGCTCGGTCAGCGCGCTGGTCTCCGGGAGGACGCCGCGCAGCTTCCCCTGCACGTACCCGAAGTAGAGGAGCTCGCTCAGCACCTGGCCGTCACGAAGGGGTAGCGCTTGTAGCGCGGGGACCCAAGCGTGCAGCGCGTCCTCCCCGTTTCCCTGCGGTGGCGGCAGCTCCGCCAGCAAGAGGGCGGCTTCGTCGCTCGGCTCGGACTCGGGTGGAGGGCTCATGGTCCCCATAGTGCACTGCGCACGCCTCAGCGTGGGGGGCGCTCGGAGGTGGACGGTGGCGCGGGCGTGCGGGCGAAGTGTCGCGCCTCCAGCGTGAGGTCGACGGCAGCGCCCAGCACCACCAGCTCGACCAGCGCCATGTGCAGGTAGCGCGCGAGCGCTGGCCACACCAGGCTCGCCAGGCCGAGGCCGAGGCCCACCACACCGAGAGCGAACGTGCCGCGCAGCGGCACGCGGAGCACGGTGAGCACCGCCGAAAAGACGAAAGTGTCGCGCGCGAGAATCGTGGGCACGTCCTGGCCCCCGAGGACACCGGCCACGCGCGACACCAGCAGCGACACGAGCAGGCCGGCCATGACCTGACGGAACTGTCGGTCCACCGCCGTGAACGCCAGATCGCGCGCGCGGGAGGCGAGGTAGCCCGCCATCAAGAAGGTGGCCGCGAGAAACGGGTAGAGCAGGTTCATCGGGCTGCCACCGAACCCCGGGCTCGGGTCCGCCCAGAGCTGGGCCAACTGCGTCCCCGTGATGAGCGCGCACGCCACCCACATCGCGCGCAAGCGCACCGCCTGCGCCAGGCGCGGGTCGGCGTCGCGTTCCAGGGCCGTGATGCGGGCGCGCTCGCTCTCGCGCGCCTTTCGGGCCGCAGTGAGCGCCTCGTGTTGGGCGGCCGTGGCGTCGTGGCCCAGCTCGTCCAGCAACGCCGCCGCGCGGCGCAGCTCGCCCAGCTCGAGCGCATGCTGGAAGAGGAGCGCCTGACAGCGCGTGAGGGCACGCCGCGCGACGGGCAACCCGGGCCGCGCGCGCAGGGCCTCGGCGAGCACGAACTGCGCTTGATAGAGAGGCCGCGGATCGTGCCCGTCCGCCGCGGCGAGGAGCGTCTCTGCGCTCGCGACGAGCGCGTGCGTCTCCCGCAGGGACAAGAAGCCCTCGACGGCCTCGCGGAACGACCGCACGTTCGGATAGCGGAGGCTGGGCTCCGCCGCGCACGCGCGGTTGGCGATGGCCCCCAGCTCGCCCGGCACCTCGTCCCCGTAGACCACCACGTCGGCCTGCAGCGCCCGCAGCATGGTCTCCGACATGGAGCCCGCGAGGTGCCGCGGCGCCCCACACAACACCTCGTGCAACGTCGCCCCCAACAGGAACACGTCGGTCCGCTCGTCGATGGCGTCGCCGTCTCCTCGGACCATCTCGGGGGCCATGTAGGCCGGCGTCCCCGCGATGGGCAGCTCGGCGCCGGGCGTGTGGCTCTCGAGGCGCAGCGCCAGCCCCCAGTCCATCAGGTAGACCTCGCCGAACTCCCCCAGCATGACGTTCTCGGGCTTCACGTCACGGTGCAACACGCCCCGGCTGTGCGCGTAGTCGAGCGCGTGACAGACCTGGATCAGCACGCGCAGATGGCGCTCGAGCGCGTCCGCTTCTTGGGGGAGACGCGTGGCGTCGGCCAGGATGGCCTTGCTCCACGTCTGTCCCGTGACGCGCTTGAGCACGACGGTCGGCCCGAACTGGGGGTCGGCTCCCACCGCATGAACGGGCGCGACGTTTGGATGCTCGAGGCTCCCGTGGATGCGCGCCTCGTCCAGCAGCCCATAGCCTTGCGCCTCGTGTTCCGGCTTCTCGCGCAGGCGCTTGAGCGCCACCTCGCGCCCCAGCGAGCGTTGCTCCGCGAGCTCGACGACGCCCATGCCCCCTTCGCCGAGACGCCCGCGCACCACCAGGTCGGGCCCACCGAGCCCACCATCGACGGTCGCTAAAGGAGGGTCGCTCCCTGGCGGGGTGCGGGCAACGTGCAGCGGCTGGAGCGCGTGCAGCATGCGTCCCAGCTGGCTGTGGGCGAGCACGGTGCGCAGCTCGTCCGACAGCACCGCGTCCACGCGCGACCGCGGGTCCACGTCGCTGGGCAGGTTGGCTGCGGTCAGGCGGGCGTGCAGGGTCTCGAGCGTGCTCGGGGTGTCCACCGGCGCGAGCGTCTTCCATCCGCCCGCGGGCCGCAACTGGGCACGCGCACGCCTATCAGGGGGCGTTGGTCGGCGGCGGGGAAGGCGCGTCGCTCGCGGTCCCACGCTCACCGCCCTCGAGCACCTCGTCCAGCAGCCGTCGCAACGTGTACATCTGCTCCGCGCCCAGGCCCTGTCCGATGAACGCCGCGCCGTACTCGAAGCCCATCAGCGCGAGCGCAGCCGGGAAGCCGAGCGCCGCCCAGGGTGCGTGTCCCAGCGACCACTGCACGTAGGCGTACACGATGGACAGCAGCGCCACCATGGAGAGCACGCCGTAGCCCGCCATGAACCCCGTCCACACGTTCGGGTGCGGCGCGAAGCGGCCCAGCAGCGTGCGCTCACCGTCTGGGCGCGACCCGAAGTGGACGTGCAAGCACGGCGAGTAGAAGCGACGCCGCTCACGCGTGAGCCACAGCACGGCGGTGCGTCGGAACACCACGCCGCCGATCCCCGCAGGGTCCCGTGACATGACCACGCGAAGCCCGTCCAGCACGGCGTCCTGGCTGGGGCCGCGTACACCGAGGGGCAGCTCGAACGTGGGCCGCATGCGAGGCGGGCGGGACATCCCCGATACCCTACCTGATCGCTCCCTCGCGCAACATCCCTCCCAGGGACGTCACCCGCGCGTCAGCTGCAGCTCCCCACGCTGACGCGCACGTCGGCGCTCGTGGGCTGCGGACCCGTGCGCACCGTCAGCGTTCGCGTCGTGGCGTCGTACTGGTAGCCGGGCGCGGCGTCCCCAGCGGTCACGTCCACGTCGCCGATGCGCACGCGGGTGGGCTCGGGCACCCCCACCAGACGCAGGTGCCACGTGCGTGAAGCCAGAGCCCCTGGGAAGCTGCGCCCCTCCGACGCTCCGATCTCCACCGTCTGGCAGCTGGCGCCGTCCTCGTAACGCACCGGCGTGAACCGATACCGGCCACCTTCGTAGTCGAAGCCGACGCCAGCATCTTCGTACAGGTCGAACGTGCCGTCAGCGCCGGCCCACACGTGCAGGGTGAGCTCGTCTTGCGGCCCAGCGCTGCTGGTGAGCATGTCGGGCTGGGTCGGCACGATGGTCCCCGCACGCGCATACACGGGGTACTCGGCGAGCGCGACGTCACGGGCGATGGTCGCGTCCCCGCTCACGGGCTCGCCCGTCCAGAAGTCGAACCACTCCCCCGGCGGGAGCCAGAAGGAGACGGCCGCCTGCGTCCCTGGAGCTGCTACCGGCGCCACGAACAGCCCGTCACCGAGCGTGAAGTGGCTGCCCTCGACGTAGGCCTCTTCGCGGGTGGGCCACTGCAGGTACAGCGCGCGCACCATCGGCAGCCCCGTGTCGTGCGACTCCCGCGCGAGCGAGTACAGGTACGGCACCAGGCGCTCACGCAGCCGCAGGAACTCCGTGGCTACGCTCTGGGCTTCACCAGTGTACTCCCACGGCAGCCTGCGCCCGTGCTGCGAGTGCAGCCGCATGAGCGGCTGGAACGTCCCCAGCTGCACCCAGCGCACGTACATGTCGTCGGGGAGCAGCGGGGTAAAGGGGGCGATGCCGCATGCGGAGCCCTCCTCGCGCGCGCCGTGGAAGCTGCCGATGTCGTGCGACACGTACGGCAGGCCCACGGCCGCGCCCTCGGCCGCGGTGAACTCGGCCGCGAAGCGCAGCAGCTCCCAAGTGGAGCACGTGTCCCCCGTGAAGTGCAGGGTCGCGCGGTGCTCCGCGAAGGCCCCCTGCCCCACCAGCCCTTGGCCCGCTTCGGGCCGCGCACCCCAGGAACCTCGCGAGCTCCCCATGCGCGAGAACGCCGGCCAGCGGGAACCCATGCGGCGATGCTCCGCGAGGTAGGCCTCGTTGAGCCACGTGTCCCCCGTGAGCCCGGCGACGTTCACGCGCGTGGTGGAGCAGCACCAGTCCAGCCACCAGAAGTCGATACCGCTCTCGGCGATGGGCCGGTGGAGCTCCATGTACGCGTCCAGCTGCTCACGCGCTCCCAGGTCGAACACCAAGCAGCGGCTGTCCGCGTCGCCCTGCAGGATGCCGCAACCGACGATGTCGGGCCGCAGCGAGTCCACGAACTCGCCGAGGGTCGTGAGCAGCGGGTCGTCCGCGTTGATCGACGGGTGAACGTTGAGCCCCACGCCCACGCCGCGCTCGTGCGCCCAGGCGACGAACCCCTCGGGGTCCGGGAAGAGCGACGTGTTCCAGTCCCAGCCGTTCCACGAGCAGGGCGAGCCCTCGGGGGCACCCGTGAAGCTGTTGAGCAGGGTGCAGTCGCTGCCCTCGGGTGTCTCCTTCCACTCGGTGTCGAGCGAGATCGTGTCGAGCGGCACCTGGTGCTGCGCGAAGTCCTCGACCACGGCCTGCCACTCGGCGCCGGAGTAGGGCCAGTAGCGCGAGAACCAGACGCCGAACGCCTTGCGCGGCAGGAGCGGCGCGGCGCCCGTCAAGACACGCAGATCGGCGAGGGCCGCGCGGTACTGGAGCCCATAACCGAAGAAGTACCCGTCCTGGTAGATCCCCTCGCGCTCCGGACGCACCGCATAGCCCGGACGCTCCGCGGTCAGCAGCGCCGTTCCACTGTCGTCCAGCAGGTACCAGCCTCGCCGGCTCAGCACGCCCGGGTTCATGGGCGCGGAGGTCCCCAAGAGATCGAGCGCGCGCAGCCAG